>NZ_JAHLYV010000020.1:0-23170 GCF_025128115.1 Synechococcus sp. CS-1326
CGTAGAGCTCGATAAACTTGGGCAGAGACAGACCCGACTGGAACTGGATCCGATTCATAGCCATGGCAATCAGAGCTGGTACATGTGTATCAGTCTAGGCGACAGGCAGCAGGCGGCGGATCTTGCTACCTAATCAAGAAATCTAAAGGACTCCTACGCTAGGAGCATCAGCCAATCGCCCTATGAACTCTATCTCTCAGGGATGAACAAGCTCATCCAGTTAGAAAGAATCTTGGAATAGCCGCACTGATAATGTTGGCCTACCACCACCCCTCTTTTCGTCTAGGCGAGTGGATGTTCGTCGTCTGTGCCCTGTGTGAGTAGCCATAGATGTGCTGGCCGCCAGGTGCTGCGCTTTACCCCGTCCCGCTGGGAGCGCACCTACCAACGGCTTGAGATCACCAGCGGAGAGGTGCTTCCTGATCAGGAGATCCCGTTGCTGAAATCACGCTGGGAGCTGAGCCGGGCGGAAGCCCTGAAGCTCTGGGCCGAGAAGCGCCAGCGGGGCTGGAGGCTCTGCAGCCCCAAGTGGTGATCACCACCACCTCCCAAACCGATCGCCCTCCACCAAGCTGAGCACAGAACCGATGACCACCGCCTGGCCGATGAGCAACAGCCACCAGCCACGGCGTTATCGCCTGGTTGATCACCACGGCCAACCCCACCTTGAGCTCGATGAGCACTTCGAGTCGATCGAGGAGGCGTGGGCGTTCGCCACCCACTGGTGGCAGCAGCGACAGCCCACTGGCGAGCCGGCCACCCTGGTTGGCCTTGGCCTGGAGGTGAGCACCGAGAGCGGCGGGTGGCGCACCCTGCGCCATTCGCAGGGCTGATTCCACTTCTGACAAGACTCTGCATAGGGGGGCCACACAGCCCAGGCCCCTCCTGAGCAGGCGGTTTTTATAGTTCGGATACAATCAAATGAAGCCACTGTTGCCTTTCACTTGCAGAAACTCGTTGGACCACTGCGTAGAGCGTTGATCTATGGCCTGATTAGCTATTCTGGGCTTGTTCTGATCAACAACTCAGAGCTGGACCTCCCTAATATGTGGATTGCCTATCTGCCGATGTTTATCGGTGTCTATGTGGTCACGCAGTGGCTAGATAAAAAGTTTGGGAGCTGAGAGCCCCGAGATTTGACGCGTCTTCATCCGTTGAGGACAAAGCCTTGCTCATCCTTCAATACCACTACACCTGAATCTCCGCCCAGCAGGCTGGGCTAGCCGGGAAGCTCTGTAAAGGTGAGGCCACAGGCCACATTCGCCCTGCCACGCACGTCTCCCAGCGATCCGGCCCAGGCCAGCCCGCAGCCCACCGAGGTGCTGGCAGGCTCGATCGAGCGCGTCACCTTCTACAACGCTGACAACGGCTTCTGCGTGCTGCGGATTGAGGTGGGTGCGGCCACCGCGAGCTGGTGACGGTGGTGGGCCATGCCGCCGAAATCAGCGCCGGCGAGTGGGTGACGGTGAGCGGCACCTGGGTGAACAGCGGGGAGCATGGCCAGCAGTTCAAGGACTCCTTCCTCAGGGCCTTGGCCACCACCACCGCGGAGGGCATCGAGAAGGACCTCGGCTCGGGGATGATCCGAGGCATCGGGCCGATCTATGCCAGCAAGCTCGTGGCGACCTTCGGCGATCAGGTGTTCGAGGTGATTGAGCAGGCGCCCGAGCGGCTGCGGGAGGTGCCGGGCATCGGCCAGGTGCGGGGCCAACGGATCAGCCAGGCCTGGGCCGATCAGAAGGTGGTGCGCGAAATCATGGTGTTCCTGCACAGCCATGGCGTCCGCACCGCCCGGGCGGTGCGGATCAAGCGAAAGTCGCGCACCACCGCGTCCTGCGCCATCGACGGCCAGGCGAGCATCAGTAAGCCTGGAAGCAGCCAGTAGGGACATTTCTATCTCTACTTCCTTTGCAATTCGTGGTGAAGGGAATCACCTTGGTTGCATTAAGGGTGGTGGGTACCAGCTGCCGCCGCCGCGCGGCACACAGGCCACTACTTGGCGCCAGCGTTGTACTGGTAGTTGCCTTCGAGCTGGTCAAGAACGACGGTGTTCGGCGGGTTGGAGTCAGCGGCGGCAGTCAGAACCATCTCCTTGTCCAGTTTGCGTGATCTGAACTGCCATCCCTTCGGCAAGGTCAAGCGCTTGCCCAGGGTTGGCAGGTTATCGATGGTGTTCTTGGGATCGGCTTTCAGGGACAGGCTGAACATGGTGTACACGGCGCCCTCGGGAGTGATCAGCTCATACACCGTTTCGCCCGCATTGAAGATCATGCGACTGTCACGTTTTGAGACCAACGGCTTGTAGGCCACGGGCGGTCCGGAAACGAACGTGTCGAAACTCGGGACTTCGAAGGTGCCGTCCAGGTTCAAGGGGATGGTGCCGATCACTCTCTGCTTGCAGCCATCCCAGGACATCGCCGTTAGGCTATTCGCCACGAAACGCCGCGGGCCATTGAAGAAGATTCCATCGCCCCCGAACTTCTTCTTCAAGGTCTCCGTATTCAGATCGCGGAAGCGCGCGTCCATTTCGTCGTTGGGCGCTGGAAGGGCGTTGCTGAGAGAGTTGAAGTAGTTGCCAATCCCACCGCCGTTGGGCTGGCGGAACATGAACAGAATCTCGTAGAAGGCCTTGCCGCGCCAGTTCTCAGCCTTGATCGGGCAGGGATCCGTCAGTTTGACGATCGGTCCGGCTGCCGGTTTGGCTTGGGCTTGTGCCGTGGGGTGCCAGCCCACCGAAGCGACCAGCGCGGCAGCGGTGAAGAAGCTAGGCAAGACGTTATGAATCAACTTCATGATTGAAACGTTCGATGGGATGGTTGAGGGTGAATCGATAGAGCGAATGGCCATGAGCGCTGATCAGAGACCGAGATTGACGAATCCGATCATTGCGCCTGCATCACCGCCGGCGGCTTCCAACTGCCTATGCCGGGGGGCAGAATTGACGGCGGCGTGGGTTTTGGCCAGTACAGGCGCATCACCATGTAGATCGGCCCGTCTGGCGCGGGCAGCCAGTTGGCTTCCTTGCCTTTGCCAGGCGAATCCTTCTGGATGTAGAGGGTGAGCGACCCATCCGCGTTCTTCTTCATTGCGGGCAGCATCGGCGAGTTGATCAGGTAGCGGTTGATCGGGTTGTCGATCAGCAATTGCGTCTTGCCGTCGTACATCGTGACTGACCAGAACGAATTCACCGGCGGCAGCTGGTTCTTGCCGAACGTCAGGGTATAGCGGTGCTTGCTGCCGTCGAGTGCGGCGCCGGTGTTATCGGACTTGGCCAGCGGGTACATGGCTTCGACGGCATCGTTGCCGTAAATGCCGGCCAGTGCGGCGGCGGCACGGAGCTCGTAGTCGCCCTTGAAAAAGGCGCGGTCGCCGAAGGCTGCACCGACCAGCCAACCGTTGATGTCCTTGCCGATCTTGTCGCGACGCTTCTCGATCGCTTCATAACCCTGCTTCACGGCCAGGCCCACCGCAGCCTTGTGCTCAAGCGAAAGGTCCTTGAAGTTGAAGGTCTTGCCCGGGCCGATGCCGATGCTGGCGAACTTGGCACGCAGCTCCTTTTCTTCCGGCACCACGGGCGCGAACTGGAGCAGGAAGTCGAGGGTGGCCGCGAAGTCGGTCTTGAACGGGTCCTGACCAACGAAAGGTGGGAACGCGATGGCCGGCGCAGCGGGTGGCGCTGGCTGCTTCAGGAAGGCCGACAGCGGCTTGGCGCGGATGCCGGCCTGCACCTTCTTCACGTTGTCGATGTCGGCGGCGTTGAAGAGCTGGGTGCGGAAGATCATCAGGCTGAACTGCGTCTCTGAGCGAAACACCTTGGCGATGCCTTCTGGTTTATCGCCCTTCCAGTTGGGGCCAGCGACCAGATAGCAGCCAGCGCCGTTGCCGGTGGTGCGGCTGCCGACGTAGCCGTAGTTGAAGGAATACAGGTCGGCCAGTTGCACCGAGAAGTATCGACCCTTCTCGATCTCGGGCACGCAGAACACCAGCGGCTCGGCGCGCAGGTCGGCCTGGACCATCGAATAGGGCGTGTCTGCGTTCGGCGTCGGGATGGCCGTGTCTTTGGGGGTGAAGGTCTTGGCGTCGTTCCAGACCTGGTTGAAGCCGGCCTTGAACTGCGGCGACGCCTTGTCGACGTTGAACTCGTACATCGCCTTGTAGGCAGCGATCATCGGGAAGCCGTAGACGTAGGCCTGCTCGGCGATGCGCTTCATCTCCTCGATGCCGGGCGCAGGGACGCCGGCCGTTACATCCTGCTTAACCGTCTGACTTACGGCTTCTTCGCGCCTCCCAAAGGCGGGGAGCACCGACACCGATACGAGCAGCAAGCCCAGCAGTCCAGCTCGGAAAGCGACGTTCGCCGAGCGCATGTTCACGTGATTCATCGCCAGAGGCCCCATCCAATAAGAAAAACGACTCGAACCTTCATTTTAGACAGAAAAATCTTCATATTCTTGCTGAAAAAGCAGCACAGGGATAAGGATTAAGCCAAATCATGGTTGACAGACCAACGACTCCTTCATTTGCGTACGCTCTTCCTGACTGCGGGCTGAGACAGGACTCATTGGTTAACCATCGAGGCCTTCACTTCGATCGAGGCATCCCCACACTGCACGAGGCGGCCAGTGGGATTGGCCACCAGGGTTCCCAGCACAAGCTGAGGATCCGAGGGGCGGATTTGGCCTGGCTGAATATTTTGGCAGATGATCGTGGTGATTTTAGGGTTCTGGCTGGGGGTGAGGAAGGCCACTCCCACATAGGCATTGAGCAGGCCCACTTTCGGCCCCTGGGCTGGAATCACGTAGCTGTAGGCGGCTTCCGTGGTGGTGCGCACGGCGTAGTCGAAGCTTTCGGGCAGGGTGATGCCAAAATCCTGCTGAATGTTGGACACCGTGGCACGGAAAAAGCCATTCCTCTGGTAGTAGGTGCGCTGAGCTTCCATCATTTTTGCCACTGCATTCAGCGCGGCATTCTGATCTGGATTTGCCGGAAGCTGAGCGTTTGCAGGCAGGCCTACCACCTTGACCGCACCCAGCAAAAGGGCGGAGATCGCCATTGACCTCAGCATGGTCTTACGGAAGGCATGAAGCATGAACAGACTCTGTTTGCTGGTGGCAATCCGGCGAAGTTACCAGGAGGAAGGCCTCCTTCACAGCCCTTTCAGGCCGGCGCCCCATAGGCCACCTGGCAGACCGCATTGAGCAGCTGGGCTTCTGCCGCAGAAGCCGGCGGTTGGCCGTCGACGAGGCCCGCCTGGCAGTGCGCTCCACCGAACAGCTGTGTGCCTCCATCGACGTTGTAGGAGAAGCTCGCCCTCTGGCTGCCCACGGCTTCCACGGAGCTGTAGTTGAGCACGTAAGTGGTTGGCGGCACCGTGAGCACAGCAGATTGCTGCGCCGTCGCCTTTTTCACCAGCGCCGTGATGGCCGCACCTGTGGACAGACTCCCCAGCCCCCAGGCGGCGGCACTGGGACCCCACCAGTTCCAGGCGGCAGGATTCACCTGATACCAGCCTGCGCTCCAGGGCCGTGCCCCCCAGTGGCCGCCATTGACCCAGGCTGGATGGAAGCCGGCTTAAGGCCTGGCGTAGAAGCCGCGGACCACAGCGCCGACCCCCACAGCTGGCCGTACAGACGCGCCATAGACCGGGTGGTAGCCCACGTAGCCGCCGCGAACTCAAACGTCACCACCGAATCGATAGCCGCCCAGACCCCTGCCCCAACCGCCTACGCCCACTCCGCCACCCAGTCCGAGACGGGCCAGGGCCGGCTGGATACCCTGGCTGGCGGCCGTGGCCAGGCTGATCATCACCAACAGTGCTGCAGTGGCACGGAGCCACACGTTGGTGTCTCGAGACCGCATCGGGTGGGGCGATCGCCGCGAGCAGACGGTTCGAACTTGGCTTTGTCTAGTACCAACCTGTCAAGGAGGACGGTGATCAGACGAGGAACGTCGCCAGCCGATGTTGGGATCAACCCCAAGGCCTGCGAGAACGTGCACTGAACGTTGACGAGAGTTCCATGGTTTGGTGCATGGGAAGAAAGAGGCCAAGCGCAGCGGCCCCTGCTAAGCAGGAGGTCTTCTCCCAGCTCGTTTCATGAAAAGGATCCATAAACTCGCCTTCTTAGCCGTCTCTGGTGTGGCTTTCTCCCTGGCCGCAGGCAGTGTCTGCCTGGCACGACCGAACCCCGGGGGTATCGGGGGGCCGGCATCCGGGGCGGGTGTGGCTCCTGGGGCTGGGTTCGGTGCGGCAGGGCCTGGCCTCGATCGGGAACCAGGGGTGGGAGCAGGTGGTATCGGCGGCCCTGCCTCCGGTGCAGGGGTCCTGCCCGGCGTCGGTGTGGGAGAAGCAGGTATCGGTGTGGAGGCACGACCCGTGGAGAATCCAGGTGGTCTCGGTGGTCCTGCCTCTGGAGCCGGGGTTCGCCCTGGAGCGGGCTTCGGGGCACCAGGCGCGGGGATGTACAGGCGCTGATGCAACCGGGTGTATAGATCTGGACCGCAACGGTGACAGGCAAGCCTGCGAGAGCCTGCGCTCGGAGGACGGACACCCGCACCTTTTGGCTCTGGACGTCATCGGATTGCTCGTTACCTTCAGGTTTTGAACTCCACGCCCATGGCCCTCATCGGATCTGAACTGCTCGCCAAAGTCAAGGAGCTGGGTGATGCCTCCAAATCCGAGCTGGTGCGAGCTGCTGGGTACTTCACCCATAAGAAGGATGGCAGCGAGCGGTTGAACTTCACCGCTTTCTATGAGGCGCTGCTGGAGGCCAAGGGCGTCAGCCTGGGCGATGGCAACAGCAAAACCAAAGGGAAAGCAGGCCGCAGCTTGAGCTATGTGGCCACCGTGCAAGGCAACGGCAATCTTCTGGTCGGCAAGGCCTACACCGCTTTTCTGGATCTGCAACCCGGCGATGAGTTCGAGATCAAGCTGGGACGCAAGCAGATCCGCCTGGTGCCTTTGGGTGGGGCCGACGAGGAGGAGTGAGCTGCTGACACTAGCCGTGGCCGCTACAGCCTTTATGTAAGCCCTCCGATGGCCAGTACCACCAGCTGGCGCAGTTGCTGCAGTTCGGCGGGGGTGACGCAGGAGTCAGTGGCTGTTGTGATGCGTGTCTTGGCCACACAGGTGAGATTCTGAGGGAGCAGATAGCTCACCTTCTTGCAGCCGTTGGGCGCGCTGGGTTGCAGCACCACAGTCAGGTCGGCAATGGCCAGTTCGGGGTCGCTCGTCATCGGCACCACCAGGACGGTGGGATAAGCAGGGTCAAACAGTTCGCAATCCTGCACGACCACAGCCGGTCTGAGCTTGTTGGGCTCCGGGGGGTGAGGGTCTTGATCGGGGTCATCTGGATCTTTGCGCCAGTCGACCGTGACAATTTGCCCTGCCTTCAGCTCCACGCTTGCGCTCAGCGGCCGAGAAGTTCAAGTGTGGCCCAGTCGCCGATGAAAGACTTGGCGTCCGGATCAGCCGCGATGTGCTCGGCCACGGTTTTGCTCTGGGCCCGAATCCGTGCGCGCAGAGCCTCCATGGCGCTCACCGAACTGCTCACCTGCACCACGCTTCTCCCCCCACGTTGCCGGCGGCGGACGGAAAAGGGAGCTTCTGGCTTTTGGCTGGCTTGATCGGCTGGGGTCATGACGGCAGCGGCTTTCGCCAACCTCATGGGCTGAGAGTTCTACGTTAGGCGCCATTCCGGTCTTGACCCATGGACCACCTGGCCCAGCCAGGTGGTCCATGGGTCAAGGGGCCTGCACGACAACGCCCGGTGACGAGGCCATCGGGCTCGGAAGCCGTTTGGTTGGTGGGGGCGGAGCTGCTGACGCTGGCACCTGGGGCCAGCTGATCTCCAACTGGAACCAATGCTGTAGTGGCGACGGGAGAGGAGACAGTCTTCTCCGAAGGAGGAGCGCGTCTGGTTCGCGAGTCCGGAAGATCAAGGAGTTTGTCTCCGCTGCTTTGGCAATGGCCTCATGGCGAGCCGCCACTGACTGGTCTGGCCCACGCAGGTGTCACCCCTCGCGTGCAGGCGTTCCTCAGCACCGTTTAGGGCCAAAAGAGTCCGTCTTTAGGCACGCTTTTAGTCACTGCATTCCTGATAATCAAGTCTGGGCCTTGGAGCCTGGAGGATTGCAAATCCTTTATCCCCAGTTCGAATCTGGGTGCCGCCTCTCTTCTGATCGTTCCTGGGGGATCTGGGCTGCGGTCGTGGGTCAGAAGCCGGCCTCGGCGCTCCAGAGTTCCTGGCTCAGGGCCCTGGCTTTGCAGCGCACCTGGTTTCTTTCCACCTGGCAGCTCCCATTGGCAGGCCAGGCCTGGGGCAACCCCTTGGCCAGACCGCGGCCATCGAAGCTCCGTTCACTGACGCTGGCCACCGTGGTGCTGATTGCTTCCCTGAGCTGGCAGCGGCCCTGCTGACAGTCCATCGGTGGGCTGCCGGGCGCCAACACCCCCACGAAGACGAGTTGGTTGCTCTCCTCCGGCTGCAGGCCCGCACTGATGAAGCGAATGGTCAGCTGGCCCGTCTGCTGCTCGAACTGCACGGAGTTGCAGGGGGCCTGGGGGGCTTCTGCCAGGTTGCTGCTGCAGGTGCGGGCCGCGCGCTGCAACCGGCCGATCGGGTCGCTCGGCGGGGTGGTTCGGGGTTCGGCGTTGGCGGCGGCTGCAACAGCCACGCTGCCGGCCAGGAGGCTCAGCAGGGCGGCGCAGTGCATGGATCGAGGCATGGGTCCAGGCATGGCGAGGAGGCTTGATCGATCCATTGCACCCATTCTCGGTTGCGGCCCGGATCAGGTCTCGGCATCCGCCACGCAGAATCCCTGGCACCGGCGGCCATTGCTGGCGGTGCGGCCGCAGTGATGGCAGAGCACAGCATCGCTGGCGGGTGCGGCGGGCTGGCATGGAACAGCACCTGCCGGCTCAAGGCGGGAGGGTGGAGCGTGCGGGTCCAGGCGTCGATGGCGGAGAAGATGATCATGGCGTCAACAGGCTGGGAGCTGCGCTGCGATGGGTGTTGCGAAGGTGGTGGCTTCAGCGACCGGGCATTCGCCTCCGGCTCCCGCCGGCCAGCCTTCGATCGGAGTGGGCACCTGGGCCTGGGGAAATCAGTTCCTCTGGGGCTACCGACCCGAGCGGGATGACCAGGCTCTTGAGGCCACCTTTCATCGAGCCATCGAGCTGGGGCTGCGTTTCTTCGACACGGCCGATTCCTACGGGACAGGCCGTTTCAATGGCCGCAGCGAAGCTTTGCTGGGCCGCTTTGCGGCCTCCCTGGCTCCGCAGCAGCGAGAGGCCCTCTGTGTGGCCACCAAGTTGGCCCCCTTTCCCTGGCGCCTGGGCCGCCAGGGCTTCGCACGTCCCTTCGCGGCCTCGCTCCGGCGCCTGGAGGGGAAGCTCGACAGGGTGCAACTGCACTGGAGCACGGCCCGCTATGCCCCCTGGCAGGAAGGTCCCCTGCTCCAGGGGCTGGCCGACCTGGTCGAACGGGGCGCCGTGGCCAGTGTCGGCGTTTCGAATGTGGGGCCGAGGCGCCTGGGCGAGCTCCAGCGGTTGCTCGGCGAGCGAGGCCTCCCTCTGGCCAGCCTGCAGGTGCAGCTCTCCCTTCTGTCACCGCAACCGGTGGCGCCCGGCGGCCTTGCCGACCTGTGTCGCCAGACCGGTATCGAGCTGATTGCCTACAGCCCCCTTGCTCTGGGGTTGCTCACCGATGCCACCGGACAGGGACAACCGCTGCCCCGCGGTCCGCGCGGCCTGCTGTACAGGCGTCTGCTGCCGAGAATCGAGCCCTTGCTGGTGGAGATGCGTCGTGTCGCCAGCTCGCACGACGCCAGGGTGGCGGAGGTGGCGATCAACTGGTGCCGCTCCCATGGCGCCCTGCCGATTCCTGGGCTTCGCAGTGTGGCCCAGGCCGAGATGGCTGCCGCTGCCCTGTCCTGGACGCTCAGCGATGCGGAGGTTGCCGGCCTGGATCGACTGGCCTTCGCCTTGCCTGTGGGGATGCCGGCCAATCCGTTCCAGTCCGGTTGACTCAGCCCACCGCCCGGGGTGCCGTGGGGTCAGGGCTGAGCACGACCGGCAGCGAAGCGGGCCGCGGCAGGTTGACCAGAGCTGGCCTCGGCGGTGCGGCGCTCAGCCTGAGCGGCTCGCCGGCCGCCTCGGGATGGCTGTCGCCGTCATCGCCATCACAGCTGGCGATCGCTTCCTGCATCAGGGATTCGAAGGTGTTGCCGGGGAGCCGGTGCCTGGCCAGTTCCAGAAAGGTCCGGGCAATGGACTCCTGGGCCGCCCCCTGCAGGGCCGGGTTGTTGCGCCGTTGCTCCTGTTCCTCCTCGATCGAGCGGATGAAGCGCTCGGTCACATCCCGTTTGGTGGTGGCCCTGATCCGGGTTTCCTGCTCCAGGGGGGAGAGGACCAACTGCTGGGCAAGTTCCTGCAGGCGCCGGGTCAGGCTCTCGAGCACTTCGCGGGCTTCCTGGCCGATCAGGTTGAGCTGGCCCTCGGAGAGGCGGGGCAGATCCGAGACATACACCTTGCCGTGGTCCCTGAGGGTCAGGAAGGTGGCCCGCATCGGACTGGGATGGGGTGTGACCTCCCTTGATCGGCGGGGGGGGTTGGGGGGTAAGGGGCCTGCGGAGCTGCGCCGCCGGGTGAGGCGTCCATTGGTTGAAGTCATCGGATATCCGGTTGCTGCCAGTCAGGGGAAGTTGGCTTGTGCCCAACCGCTGACGTTGTCGACAGCACCATCATCCAATGCCGACTGGCCCAGCCGTGGTTGGGGGGGATGGCGGTTCGAGGGGCAGGCCCTCCAGCCCTTGCGCGGGGGCAGGTCCGGGCTCGACGGCTCCAAGACACCAGGCGCCCACACCCAGCTCGGCGCAGAGGGCGATCGCGGCGGACTGGTCCTGCTCGGGAACCACCAGGCAGAAGCCCACGCCGAGATTGAAGGTGTTCCAGAGATCCGGCTCGGGCACCTCTCCCTGCTGCTGAAGCCAGCGGAACAAGGCAGGCCGCTCCCAGCTGTTGGCATCGATCCGGGCGTGAACGCCTTCGGGAAGGCAGCGGGGCAGGTTTTCCGGCAAGCCCCCGCCGGTGATGTGGGCCATGCCATGGGGATGGATCCCCGCTTCCCGCAGGGCTTTCACCACCCGGACGTAGAGGCGCGTCGGTTGGAGCAGGGCCTCGATCACGGTCTGGTCACTGCCGGGCAGCTGGCAGTCAGGCGGAACCTCCCGCGCTTCGAGGATGCGCCGGACAAGGCTGAACCCGTTGCTGTGGACGCCGCTGCTGGCCAACGCAATGATGCGATCACCGGCGATCACCTGGCTGCCGTCGATCAGCTCGTCTTCTTCCACCACGGCGACGCAGAAGCCGGCCAGGTCGTAGCGACCGGGGGCGTAGAAACCCGGCATCTCCGCCGTCTCCCCCCCCAGCAGGGCGCAGCCGCTCTGACGGCATCCTGTGGCGATGCCCTCCACAACGGCGGCCATGGCGGTCGGCGTGAGCTTGCCGGTAGCGATGTAGTCAAGGAAGAAGAGGGGATCGGCACCACTGGTGATCACGTCGTTGACACACATCGCCACAAGGTCGATCCCCACGGCCTGGTGTTGACCGTGGGCCTGAGCTAGCTCCAGCTTGGTTCCCACCCCATCGGCACCCGCCACCAGCAGAGGCTTGCGCATGCCGGCAGGCAGGCGGCAGAGGCCACCAAAGCCGCCGAGGCCGCCAAGCACTTCGGGGCGCCGGGTGGACTCGACGCTGGCACGAATCCGCTCAACGAAGGCCCGTCCGGCGGCCACATCCACTCCTGCAGTGCGGTAATCCATGGCTTCAGGTCGGTGAGGACATCGCTGCGACCCGGTGATCCTCTGATGGAGAGCGGCAGCTGCCCGGCCCCAGGAGCAGAACAAGTTGTCTGGACCATGGACGAATTTGAAATTGGCACGCATGAGCATCAGCCCTGCTGATGCCTTTCATCCGATTCGCTGATCGATGAAACGGAGTTGCAGCCGGTCTTGGCACTGTGCTGGCGGGCGATGTCAGCGATGATGACAATTTCTGATCATTTCGTTGCACGAATTCGTAGCGGCCAGATTTTCCGGAATGCCGTTAAGTTCCATTCGTCGTTGTTTTTCTCCAGGAACTCCATCGCTCGATTGCTTCCTCTCACGCTTTTCGATTGAGAAGAATTGATCGTTGATGCACCGCTGATTGATCAGTGGTTGCTGTCTGTTGACGGCGATTTCCGTTTGTTATGCCCTCTACCCTTTCTCTCGGCGCCCTCGCGCTCCTGCTTTCTGGCAGCGGACTTTCCATCCCTGCCCTCGCTGACACCAGCCAGACATTCCCCAGTCCGCTGGTTGCCATGGCCCGGCCGGTCGAGAGCTCCGATCCGGCTCCCTCACCCTCTGGCGATGTCGCCATCCGGGAGGTCGAACCAGAGCCCGTGGTGGAACCGAAGCCCCTGCCGGTTGTTCCCCAACCAATCGCACCGCTCCCCCAGCCTCGCCGCGTCAAGCAGGTGAGCAGAGGCGAAGCCAGTTGGTATGGCCCTGGCTTCTTCGGGAATCGGACCGCTAACGGCGAAGTTTTTCGCCCTGGCACCTTGACCGCCGCTCATCGCACTTTGCCTTTCGGTACCCGGGTGCGGGTGACCAACCTCTGGAACGGTCGCAGCGCCGAGGTTCGCATCAATGATCGGGGACCCTTCCACGGCAATCGCGTCATCGACCTGGCCCATGGAGCCGCCCAGAAGCTCGGGCTCACCGCCAGTGGGATCGCCCAGGTTCGCCTCGAAGTTCTCCAGTAGCTTTGCTGCAGCAGGCTGCAGGTTGGGCTCAGACTCCATCCACCTGTGATTTTGCTGCGAACCTGCGATGAACTGCGCCGCTGGTGCGGGCCACCCCAGCGGCGTCAGCGGCCTCTTAACTTTGTACCCACCATGGGCGCCCTGCATCCTGGCCATCTCAGCCTGATCAGCAGCGCCCTTCAAACCCGTCCCAGCCCCAACGGCGAGGTCTTGCGCCCGCGGGTTCTGGTCAGCCTGTTCGTCAACCCGCTGCAATTCGGTCCGCGGGAAGGCTTTGTCTCCTATCCCAGGGACCTGGGGGCCGACTGCCGCACAGCCGAAAACGCGGGTGTAGAGGCGCTGTTCGCCCCAAGCGAACAAGAGCTGTTCCCTGGAGGGGAGAGCGAGCTCACCCGGGTGATCCCTCCGCCGAGCCTGATGGGGTCGCTCTGCGGCCGCTCCCGCCCTGGTCATTTCGAGGGTGTCGCCACGGTGGTGGCGCGGCTGCTGGCCCTGATCCGCCCCGACTGCCTGCTGCTCGGCGAGAAGGATTGGCAGCAACTGGTGATCCTTCGGAGGGTGGTGGCCGACCTTGGTTTGGCTGTCGAGGTGCGGGGATGCCGCACCTGGCGCGAGCCCGATGGGCTGGCCGGCAGCTCTCGCAATCGCTATCTCTCCGCCCAGGAACGCCGCCAGGCCGCTGCCTTGCCGGCGGCGCTCCGATCGGTCCGCGTCAGGCTGGCAGCCGGGGAGCCGCTTGGCGAGCCGATGGTTCAGAAGCTGAGGCTTGACCTTGAGACGGCTGGCCTGATCGTGGAATATGCGGATCTGGTGGATCCCGCCAGCCTCCAGCCCCTGCCTACGCTGGCCGGTGGCCAGAGGCTTTCCCTGCTCGCTGTGGCGGTGCGCTGCGGCTCGACGCGACTGATCGACCACCTTCTGCTGATGCCTCGCTTGCCAATCGTTGCCATTGATGGACCGGCCGGTGCCGGCAAGAGCACAGTGACCCGCGCCTTCGCCAAGCAGATGGGACTGATCTATCTCGATACCGGGGCCATGTACCGAGCCGTCACCTGGTGGGTGCAGCGGCACGGGGTCGATGCGGCCGATGCTGCTGCCATCGAACCCCTGCTGACGGGCCTGGAGCTCAGCCTGGAGGGTGGCGGGGATGGCGACCTGCGGGTGCTGGTCAATGGCCATGACGTGACAGTGGCGATTCGCGACCCGTCGGTGACGGCCCAGGTGTCGGCGGTGGCGGCCCACGCCTGTGTGCGTGAGGGCCTGACCCGTCAGCAGCAGGCGATGGGCGAGAAGGGGGGGCTGGTGGCCGAAGGCCGCGACATCGGCACCGCCGTGTTCCCCCACGCCGATCTAAAGGTGTTTCTTACGGCCACGGTGGCGGAGCGGGCCCGGCGGCGGGCCCTCGATCTTGAGCAGCGGGGCTTCGCTGTCCCTCCCCTCATGGACTTGGAAACCCAGATTGCGGAACGCGACCATCTGGACTCAAGTCGAACCATTGCGCCATTGCGGCAGGCGGAGGACGCCGTCAAGTTGATCACGGATGGGATGGGCGTTGAAGCGGTGATCGAGGCGTTGGTGGAGTTGTTTCGAGAGCGGGTACCGGAGGATGCTTGGCCAGAATCTTGAAGGTTTGTTTCGAAGCCACCTTCGGACACATCCTCTCGCCGGTAGGCTACAAAGCATCAAGATTGACAAGTTGCCACTCGCAATGACATCAAGCACAACGACATCGAACTTCTCGCCAACAGCTCTGAATCATTCAAGCGTTTCGGCTTCTGCAATTCGACATCCGTCTGAGCGCCCTCTAAGCAGTGGCGATCAGGCCTTTGGCATGATGATCCATTCCATGGTGAGCATGGTTAAGAATGGCTCCTCTCGTTGAGGCTGGCCAGTAACCCTGCGCAAGCATCTTCAAGCAGATCGAGCACATCTTCAAACCCAGTATCGCCGCCGTAGTAGGGATCAGGAATTATTGCTGCTGAAAACTTGCAGCAATAATTAGTGATCGGTTCTATTAAGGCAATTTTGGTTCGGTCAATCCCACTTTGTGCGGCCATTTTGCGCACTTGCTTGAGGTTTTCCTGATCCATCGTGAGGATCCGATCGAAGTTCATGAGATCGTCCTCTGTGATTTGGCGTGCTTTGCTGACTAAGTTGATCCCACGTTTCGCCGCCGCTGCCCGCATTCTCTTGTCGGCATCATTTCCGACATGCCATGCGCCTGTTCCGGCAGAATCAACAAGATAGTTCGACTTTAATTCGGTTAAGCCCAACAGATGAAGAAAAACCCCCTCGGCAGCGGGCGATCGACAAATGTTGCCTAAACAGACGAAAAGGATACGCTGTGTCGTGTTCAATTCAGGCTGAGCTTTCACTTGGTTAAGTTGCGATCTGGCCATTTGGCTTTCAGCCGTCTAAGAGCCAAGTCTGCCCGCATTCTTACCACCATCACAGGCTCCTGCTCTTCATTGACAAGGCCGCTGAGGCTCTCGATCAACCTAGAGGCGTCTTCAGAAAGTAAATGTAGGGCCGGTGTGAGTTTTTCTAGACCAACCGCTACGGCGTAGCGAACAATCCACTCCCCATCGCTCAGGCCCCTCTCCAGAGATGCTAAACAGCGACGGATGACCTCCACTTGCTGCTCCTGCCCAAGGCCCTGCAGCTGCAGTTGACCGAGTCCATGGGCGGCTGCTCGACGCACGCTTGGTACCATGTCCTTTGCCAAAGCCTGCTCCAAAACTGCAAGTCCTCGGACGTCGCCGATACCAGCCAGGACCCTGATCGCCCAGGCCCTAGCTCCGTAGTTGTGTTGATCCAGATTGGCGAGCAGCGGAGCAACCGCCGGCTCACCGATCGAGATCAGGCCATCCACCGCCGCCACGGCGGCTCCTGGGTTGTTGTAGGTGAGGATCTCCATCAGACAGTCCAGGCTGCCAGGGTCAGCCTTGGCGCTGAGTGCTTCGGTGGCGTCAAGTAGCGCCTCGCCAGTGCTGGCCAGTTTGACAGCAGCAATCAGACTTGCCAATTCATCTGGGGATGCGGACGTCGTCACAGCAAGCCATCCATCGCCCTCAAAACAGCTTCAGCGCTGGATGAGTCTGTAGCAGCCTCTGCAAGGCCTCGAAGGGCGATCAGTTTGAGGCTGTTCTCGGCCAGGGTTGTGCAGATGGCTCCTAATGCTGGTAACCATCCACAGGCTCCCAAGTCTAATAGCGCCGAGCGGCGCACTTGCAACTGTGGGTGACGAAGCATCGCGACAAGGCGCTCTCCCCAGCAGGGCTGTCCTGTGAGCTGAAGGAGTGCTCGTGCGGCGGCATTGCTCACCACCGGGCGCTCATGCTCGAGGAATGGGGTGATGACTTCCAGCACCTCGGAACTTGCCACGCCCAGCTCTCCCAGGGCCTCAATGAGGGCATCGCAAGGTTCGACCAGACGAGCCGTGCCAGGCTGAGAACGGCCCGGTCCAGAAAGCCCTCCTTTCAGGCGGCGAGCGAGTGGCTCAACGGCCATTCTTGCTCCTAGGCTTGCAAGACTCCTGGCCGCCGCTTCACGAAGTCCTGGATCATCATCCTCGAGTGCAGAGAGCAGATCGGGAATAGCCTTGTGCGCTGCCGGCCCAAGTTTTCCGAGAGCTCGTGCGGCATTTCTAGCCACTGCAGTTGCATCTAGATCCTGCCCTGGATCAACAACGTGGCGGTCTCGAAGGGCTTCTCGCAACAACGTGATGGTTCTTGGGTCATTGCTGCGATGCCTCCCCAGCCACCAGGCGGCGTAGTAGCGGGAAGAGGCATCATCAACCATGCCGAGCCGGCGCAAGGCCTCGGCTTCGTTGATGGGGCTTCCTACTGGCTCCGGGTCCGCTTGCGTCACCATCTAACAAGAGCCCAAAGAATCCATAAAAAATGGGGGTAGTAAGCCCCCATGATAGACACGAGTGCCTTTGTCTTGTCAGACTAGAGCGTTGATCGCATAGTCGAGGTAGTTATTGGCTTCGGTTGCCGATTCGCCACTCAGGCCATGGTTGGACTTGATATAGCGCAGAGCTTCTACATACCATGAAGGTGAGAGCTCGAAAGTACGATTAATCTCGTCAAGTCCAGCAATCAGGTAGTCGTCCATCGGGCCTGTCCCACCTGCGACCAAGCAGTAGGTCACCATACGGAGGTAGTAGCCAACGTCACGGGCACACTTCGCTTTGCCCTCCGAGGTGGAAGCGTAGTTAGGCCCTTGTTGCTGAGTTGTGTAAGGGAACTTGGTGTAAACAGCCTGGGCGGCACCGTTGACCAAGGCGTCGGCTTTGGCGGTGAGTTGCTTGGCGGCTTCAAGACCTGCCTTGGCACGACCAAATCGACCGAAGGCGGCTTGAATCTCCGTGTTACTAAGCAAACGAGCTTGGGAGTCAGCGGTGGAGACGGCTTCTGTGAGTGGGGATTTCATGGAATGTGAAGAAGGAAGAAAGGGTTGAAGACTTCTCTACAGTCTTAAGCAACAGAGGATGCGGCGCGGTCGAAGTAGGTGCCGATCTCTGAAGAGAGCGCTGTACAATCGCCCTGGGTGATTCCGCCGCGATCATTCACAATGCCGAGAGCGGCTTCCTTCATCTTGCGAACACCTTCTGCAACAGAAGCGCCAGGTGTACCCAGGGCCAAGTAGGTTTCACGCAAACCATTCAAACAACGATCCTCCAGAACACTGGAGTCTCCGTTGAAGATTGAATAGGTCACATAACGAAGGATGATCTCCATGTCGCGGAGGCAAGCAGCCATGCGGCGGCTGGTATAAGCATTGCCACCGGGGGAAATCAGGCCGGGTTGCTCAGCAAAAAGGGCGCGAGCGGCGTTGGCGACGATCGAGGATGAATTGCTTGTGATGCGATTGACAGCATCCAGACGCTTGTTGCTGTCTGAAACCATCGCAGCCAAGGCATCGAGTTCGCCAGCAGAGATGAAGCTGCCACGCGCATCAGCTTGGGCGATAACTTTTGTGAAAGCGTCAAACATGGGGTTGGCACCTATTCTTTGAGGGAGTGTCGTGAAATACCCTAACAAACTCCCGAACGTCGAAACGCTAGGGGAAAGGGCTTCGCTGGCTTGCCGATGCCAAGCACTGGGGGCCAAGCGATCTGTCTATTATTTAATGCGCATGGTCCAGGGGGAGGGAGGTGTTAACAAAAGGTCACCCACGCTCGTCAAAACGACTGTAAGACCCTCCTTTTTCTGCCCAGTATTGTAGTAGCTCACCCCAGTGCTGATTCAGCATTGAGGCCTTGCCTTGAAGCACGCGGATAGTGCGATTTCCTGAAGAAAGACTCTTGTCGGTGTTCACGCTGATGAGGTGTCCATCAAGGCTCTCAACGGCTTCCGCGAAGCGATCAATCGCGTTCTGCTCAAGTGACTCCATGAGCAGAAAATTGCCTTTCAGGACAAGGTGGCGGCTCCGTATCCAGCTCCTGAGACGCTGCTTGGCCACTGGGGGCAGAACGGCTCCACTCATGGAAGTGGCTCATCAGAATCAAAAGATTGTGTCAACTCGTGAGCAAAACTCTCAATGAGCTCAAACTCAAACTGTCGCTCAGTGAGCCCCCAGCGTTGTTCATGGGTCTTTGGGTCACAGCCGAAATCACGGCTACGCCATAGGCCTTCTTCAAGCAGAACTTCACTGACTAGATAGGTGAGCTGGCCGTCGCGGGGCACCATGCAGCGACAGCCTTCTTCAAGCTGGCCCCGGAAGCCACCTGTGTCTCTTGGGAAGAACTCCATAGCGCAGCCAGGTCTTGCAGTCAGTTTGCTACGTTCCAAGGTCTGCAGAAGACTGGGCTCATGGCTAGCTCCAGCCACCAAGAGAGCATCAGGTGGACTGAAGTTATCGAATCTGAGCCGATCTGATAGTTGTCTTACATGGTGTACACCTTGCCGATACGGACGCCAGAGGTCAAAGGTGTAGGACTGTTCTGAGTACAGCCAACAACCATCAAAGCCAGGAGCATTGATGGGGCGAAAGGCCAGTTGTATATGAGATACTTCAGTAGAATAGGCCGCGAACTGGCGATCATTACGGAAGGAGCCCACCATGAGCTGAATACATTGACGAGCTTCGGCATCGCTCAACTGCGTCTTATTCATTGTCGATGTCTACTCAGCTCCTATTCTGTTGGCGAATCTCTGAAGAAAAAGAAGCTTGAACAATACCTTGGCCACCCTGGGTTCGCATCATCGACACTCGCAGTCTTACATCCTTTGTGGCAAACCAGATGCGCTCTTCTGCGCTTGAGCCCTGATAAGGGGTAAATAGTGTGAACGCCCCATCGTCGCCAAGTCTATAGTGACCTACGGCAGGAATTTCTTCTGTATAACCTATACTTCGGAGTAGCCTTCCACTTCTTGCGTCATCCGGCACTGGGACGAGCAGGCATTCACCAGCGCTGACTTCTGATTCATCCCAATCGGAACTCCCGCGCCACGACATCCGAAAAGGGTTAGTAATAGCCTGACTCTCCACCTCATTAGACTCCAGTAGCTGGATTAACTCAGCAGAATCATGGGGCTCAGCAATGATTTCAATCGTGGATTCGACCTCCTCTACATGCCGAAAGGCCAGGTTGTGACCACTTCGCTTGGAATGCCATGTCCCAAGGGATCTCTCGACGAAGTCTGAGATTGAGATATCGGCCAAGGTCTTCAAGTCTTTGAGTTGCGGTTTAGTCTGGAGGTTCTTTGAGTAGAGCTGGACTAATGAATCTGAAATATGCAAGAGAAAGCCACCATGACTAACATGGTGGCAATACACTGTAATTTGTTCGAGTTTATTTGGCGACAGGCTTGATCGTGCGAATGCGAGCACCCTGGCGCTGGATCACATTGATTCGCTGGCTGAGTTGAGCATAGTCAACAGTGATGACTTGAGCAGCCCGTCGGTTGACCCCGCTGTTGCGGGGCATGTCGATTACAATTTCGAAGCGTCCGTTTCGATTTCCGCCCGATCGAGTGGCTGTCGGAGGATTGGCCGATTCTGCGATGTTGGAGGCCAAGCTGCGAGCGTTTGGCTGGCTTTGAGCTAGGTCGCTGCTGGCAAAACCGCGGCATTGGTTGATCGTGCGCAGGAAGTCTCTTGTTTGGGAGAGCTGGGCCGAATCTGTGCGCGTGAAAGGGGCAATATTATCTCCGAAAACGGAGCTGTATTCGTCACTCTCAATGTAGGAGAGAATGTCGGCTTCATAGCCTGCAGCTGCGTAGGTGGCTGTATGTTCGGCAATTTCTGCCTGATTCCGGGGCGCGCGGCCAAGCAAATGCTTGAAGTTTAATTCGATGAAACGATACTGTGAGTTCGTGTCAAAGAATCTTTGCCTGTAGGCATCAGAAAGGGCGACAGCGGCGACAAATTGTCTGACGGAAATGTCACGATTCCGCAGCTGTGATTCTGTTGTAGTTAAGCGATCGGACTCAGTTACGTGAGCATTCCCCAGGACTTGACGATAGACTGCGAGCATGACATCGTCTAGCTCCATTTCGCTTGAACTCGCCCAGAGTTCACTTGTGGGGTTGGATTGCATCCAGAGAGACATTGTTTTGGCCTAAGGGAGAGATGAATGAAGGCAGAGTTGAGAAGGCTGAGGCTAAGCTTGGATAAGCGGATCTCAGACGATCTCACTTATGCTCAAAATTCGGCCGCTTGTGCTGTGAATGAACTTTAGTTGACTCGTCATGCGGTCTCCAGCAACCTCATAGGTTGTTGTCGCCTTACGACGACGACTCCCGAAGGTTTGGCTTGTGACTTCAATGCGGTAGCGCTTGCCAGGCGGCTGCATCGATCCACTGGATGCAGTCGAGCGCAGTGGAATGATCTGATTGGCTCCTCCGGTCACCTGATTGAGCAGTCGAGAACTGGTGAGCTGACGGTCCCCACCGCTGAAGCCATTGACGAGTGCAAGCGTACGGTTGAAATTGCTTTGGCTGCGGCCCTGCTCAGACTTAACGGCTCTAAGATAGGGAACAACGTTCTCTCCAAAGCTGTTGATGTATTCTGCGCTGTTGACAAAGTAATCAATCGTGGCTGTATATCCTTGGCGAATCACGATGTCAAGCGGAACTCTGAATTCTGCTTGATTTTCTGGAGCACGTCCAAGCAGTTGCTTGAATAGCAACTCGACAAAGCGATAGGGTGAAGACTTGGCAAAGAATCGCTGTTGATAATGATCTGTTAGACAGAGTTCACGGACGAAGGCTCTGACACTTAGTTTCCCGTCAATCAGTTGCGATTCAAGTGAAGCTGGAATGTCCCCTTCCATCAGGTGTGGATTGCCAAGCACCTGGCGGTAGACGGCTCGAATCACTTGCTTGACATCTTCGGCGCTGCTGCCAACCCAACGCTCTAAGCGTTCTTGATCTTGCTGTGAGACTCCAAAGCCAGCGTAGAGTGAAGGGCTGAGAGGTGCAGTGTCAAGCCCTGAGGTGGAGCGCATCGGCTTGTAAACAGCCGTTGGAGATGGATTGTATCGGCCGAAACTCAAGCCCGACATAGCCCTTGCCGCCGCAGCAAGGTATGGAAGGGTTTGCGATCGTTTCGGTTGGGAGTTATCACTGCTGCTGTTGGTGCCCTTAAGTAAGAGCATCTTGGTGTAATTGTTCTGAGCAAGACTGACTTGGCTAATCACAGAACGCAGATAAGGAACGGTGTCCTCTCCAAACGCATTTAGATATTCTTCGCAGTTTGTGTAGCTTTCGATTTCCGCAATAAGGCCTTTGTTTTGAAGTAGTGTTACATGGCCGGACACTTCTGCTTCTGACTGCGGAGCACGACCAAGAAAGTGCTTGAAATTAAGCTCTACAAAACGGTGGGGTGAGCATGTTTCGAAGAAGCGACGACGATACAGTTCTGAGCAACCAAGTTCAGTGATAAACTCGCGAATTGATCGTTCGCCGTTTGTTAGCCTGGATTCGGATGTGAACAGCCGTTCACTCTCCATCACGCCAATGTTTCCAAAAACCTGTTTGTAGGCAGCACGAATTGCAACCTGGCAGGCCTCTGTTCCCGCTTGAGGCCAGAAACTTGTTGGAGCTATGTTCGGCTGCATCAGATTGGCAGTCGCAGCCTGATACCGATTAATGGTGGGCATGGGATGATAATGAATAGGACTAAGGTGAATCGATCAATTGACAGGGTTCACGCTTGCTATTTTTCCGCCTTCAGCGTGGATGCGCCGAAACTGTTCTGAGAGTTTGTCGAACGGTACATAGAACACTCGATTAGATTGGCGATAGCGAGAAAACTTTTGAACATTGTTTGCTCGGTATCCGCTCACCTGAATCTTGTAGATTTTGCCTTCCTGGCCCGCTCCAACCCCTGCTCGGGTTTTGCCCACACCATTCTGGGGTGCAAGCCGGAAGCTGCTAGCTGTATTGCCAGGGCTGATCACCGGGAAGCTCGTGTTCTGGTAAGCGGCACTACCAAGTTTGGGGGCAATGCCGGCTACGTCTCCCTTGAGATCGCTGCTGCTGGCGCCCCGAGTGAGCTGGAACATCCAGGTGAATTCGCGCATACTCTTTCCAGGACCGGTTTGCCAGCCGTGCAGGTAAGGAACTGTATCCTCGCCAAATCGATTTTGATATTCGGCGCTATCGATAAAGCTATCGATATCGGATTGATACCCGAAATGATCTAGATTTTCGCTATGGCCCCGCAACTCTTCGAAGTTGTCTGGAGCTCTCCCAAGCAAATGCTTGAATGTGAGTTCAATATAGCGATACCGACTGCATGTATCGAAAAATCGGCTTTGGTACGTGGCACTTTTGGCTAGCAGTCGAACAAACTCGCGAACGCTGATACGGCCAAGCTTGAATTGCGATTCGGCTACGATCTGGCGCTCTTCCTCCATCACATAGGCATTTCCAAGGACCTGACGGTAAATGGCTCGGATGATGACGTCCTTGTCAGCGTTGGCATCACCAGAGAAATGCTCTTGAGCGTTGATAGATGTGAAGCGCTCTACACCAAGGAAGGAGGCAGGTCCAAAAGTCATGCTGGGAGTGCTCGGGGAACTGGTGGCATACCCTGGGGCCGCGGGTGCCAAGGTTTAAGTCTTGAAAATCATACTAAAGGCTTCCTGCCCATTGCCTTTTAGTACGTCATCTGTTACCTCAAGAGGCCTATAGAGGTTTGAGCGCTTTGAAAAAAGGCCCCGTTAGGGGGCTTTTGGAGAAGTAGTTGATTAGCGCCTTGGGCCTCAGGAAAGTGACTCGATCACATAGGAGAGCAGAGCCTTGAATTCCTTGGCGGCTTCAGGGCTCATGTCGCGCGGTGCGCAAGCGCGCTCACGGGTGTAGGAGAAGGCCTCCACATAAGCTGCGGTGGGCAGATTGAGGGTGCGGTAG
>NZ_JAHLYV010000021.1:0-245991 GCF_025128115.1 Synechococcus sp. CS-1326
CGCGTCCCAGTCGCTGTCGGCGATGCCAGTGGGAGCGGAGTTCATCTCAAGCGATCTCTGCTTGAGATCCAACCGGATGGCGGCGACCTGTCAAGGCTCGCCGTTCAGATCAGGCTTGGTACGACCCCTGAACGCATACGCAAATTCAGGCGGCAAGCCAAGGAGATTTTACTTGGATTGCCAAGAAACTGTCAGAGGCTTTGGAAAATGACAATGCGAAAGAGATGTACCACTCTGTCCTCTGTGCGCGTACCAAATCGCTGCAAGTCACGCCAGACCAGGTACTTCCAGCTCCCTATCCACAACTGCTGCCAATTGGCATCCGTGAAAGCCAAGCTGTGATGAAAGCCTGTCATCTTCTCCAGATCGAGCTGAAACCACCGTTTGTCCAACAAAATTCTGAGATTCCCACACTTATCTTCAATGGCGCATTTGATCCGGTTACGCCCCAGCCCTATGGGGAAGCCGTTGCCAAGAATCTGAAAACTGCTTATTTGTACACCTTCCAAGGCGTTGGCCATGGAGCGCTCATTGTGCGGGCCAATCTGCCTGCCGCAGCCTGTTCGACTCAAATCGCCGTCAACTTTCTTACCAACCCAAATAAGGAGCCCGATAGCAGCTGTCTCTCCCAGCTTCGTCCGGTTTTCTTGGTCGAATGATTATTTGTCACAGGATTCTACCTTGATCCAACATAGAGTTTGAAGCGAGGGGGGCTTCAACATGTGCAGGAAGTCGCTACGTCTGCAATAGACTCCTGTTTGATCACCTTCCACGAAAGTTACCGCAGCGACACGGTATTGATGTTTTCGCTAAGAATTGGGCCGTCGCCATTAAGCTGCTACGAATCAGAAGCTTTCGCTTGATCCAAGCAGTCTTTCAGGCGGTGGCCCAAAGATCAACTGGCTACTGGTGATGACGTGGCATCACCAGTAGCCCAGTCCCTGCTAATCCTCTGAATTGACCCTGAGATTATTTGCGACGGATCGGGCCAGTGGTCTGTGAATCAGAATCGAACCAGCTATTCTCATTCGTGAGGCGCGGGTCGCCTTGAATCGTGTATGTGATGAAGCCGGTCTTGAACACCAAGGCACCGTCACTGAGTTTGCTTGAAACAGACTTGCCGTCTACCATTACCTTATTTTTGTTGTCGATGCGAATTGCGGAAACGGTTCGCCCGTCGATGTTCTTTGCAATCCACTGGCCGGCGTAGGGCGATGTGGCAGTGGCAGCGGTACCGAATCCGGCTTTGGCGTTTTCGGCTTTGGTCTTGTTGATATCGCAGCCTTTTAATTCGGTGACTTGGGTACAGCCAGACCGATCAAGCTTCTTGGCATAGGCAGGATCAATGGCATGGGAGGCGAGCGGCAAATACAGCCCGAATGCGGCTAGAGCGGTAGCGGCGGTAACGATGTGCTTGCCTGCTTTCATTTTGGATGCTTCTTTCGATTGGTTTAATGCTATGTAACTAGCATTAAAATAGATATAGCATGGCCAATGCAGCCCCGGTCATAGGTGGTCTTCAATCCCTCACTTCATCGATGACGCGGCAAGATAAAGTGCTTGCCTTGGGCTATCACCATCACGATTGTATAATTGTTGACCATGACACTGTTTATCCTTGCTTCTTGTTTGGTGCCAAAGTGATGTCCCCGCCACGCTCGCTGGCAATGACGCCGCCGCATGAATCCTTCTGGACCATGAGCAGGTGGCCGTTGCCAGTTCTTCCGCTGTTTTTGGCAGGGGTCTTAAGCACTCTCGGCGCCCAGGCGATCCCTCCACCGCCGGAGTCCTTCGATGGGGAGACGATCCGCTGTCAGCGCGCCGGCAGTGCTGCCACAGTATTGATCTGTCGGGATGCCGAACTGACGGCCATCGACGTACAGCTGCGCCAGGCTTATCGCCGCCTGCGGGACGATGCCTCGCTCAAGCAGCCAGAGCGCGAGGCCCTTATGGAGGATCAGCGCCGCTGGGTGGAAACCATGGACCAATGCTGGCGGGCTCAGGAGAGCCTGCGTACCTGCGTGAAGGCAAGTCAGCAGCAACGTCTGCGGCAGCTGGAGTCGTTGGCGATGCCACTGCGGTTGATGCCCAGGAAGCAATGATGGGGAGAAGGGGTGTCATGGTTGACCAGGCCACCAGAATGGTCTGCGCGTTTGCCGCCATCACGAGCCTGATCATCGTTTGTGCTCGTACGTCCGGCTTTCAAGGTGGCGATCTTCCATTTCTGGCCTTGGTTGTTGCCCCCTATCTGCTGCTTGGCTTGATGGCTGGATGGGTGAATGAGCGCAGCAATGACGCCAGAGTCCTTTTCATCGTCACACTGGTTCTTTCGCTGGGGGGTACGGTCCTTCTGGGTCTTCATGCACCACTTCCCAACAAGGTGCCTGAGCCTGGGTTGGCGCAAAGCGTGGTAATGATCGGCGTACCGCTGCTGCAGTCCATGGCCGTAGTCCTGCTCGGCCTGATGCTCCTGCTAAGGCGACTCATGACTTCGTAGAGATGATCTGCAGGTGGCCTGATGTTGTCCACCGCTTTTGAGATTTTCGTTCTCAGCTGCGACATGATCATCTCGCTGGCGCCCAGGTCGTGTTTAGGAATGTCAACGAAGCGAGGGTCAATTACCTGAAGGCTAACTACTAGTTTCTGGACAACTGCTGCGTTCTGTTATCCAGTGCTTGGGGCACGCATCCAACTTGTTTCCGAATTGTTTGGCGAATCACCTTCGATCACCACATCTTTTTCTCTGAACACGATCTGAGCCCGAATGGACCACGTAATGCCTCGCTATTGCAGCAACTCTGCAGCCCAGCCCTTGCCGCTTTTCATGTCTGCGGGACTGCAAACCACTGGTTGGTAGGAACCATTCAGTCGGCAGGGCTGCACACACCCAAGCAGCCTCGGTTGAGCTCACGGCCCGCTATCTCCTGGTGGTGCTCCTATCCCGTTGACTCTGGAACTTCTTGACCGTTCGGTTGTCACGGCCGCTCTGGTCTGGTCGGCTGGGAAGTGGGTGGCGCCGTTGGATGCAGTCAGGTGCCAGCCATGGGGCACCCCCCGGTGCCAATAGTCCCCCAGCAGCACCACACGCTTGGCCTCCCGGTGACTTGCTTGATGCTCTCCTTTCTGCATTGGCAGGCGCTGCCGCACTGCCTGCAGGCCGTGATCGGTGATGTGGACGGGCGTGGCACTGATCTGGGTGTTCCTGCTCATCGCCGATCTGTTGGGGTTGCGCGATGGCGGCTGGACCTTCCGCGCCAACGTTCTGGGCCGAACGGCGGCCCTGCTGCTTCTGGGCTGCTTCGCACTGGCACTGGTGGCGCCGACCTTTGCAGATCGGTTCAGCCAACCCCTGGTCCGTCTGGGGAGCCTTCTCTCGCTTCGGTCTGAGCAGTCAGGCAGAGCGGCTTCCGTCGCTGCCTCGGCTCTGCTGGGCTTGGCGATAGTCCTGCTCTTGGCGCACTGCGCCGTGCCGATCCACCACCTGGCTGCGGCATGCTCTCGGTTAAACGGGCCTGGCTGACCGTTCCTGACAAAGGCCATCACACCCCGATCTTGACGCTGGGTCTCCCGCGCCTTGATTGCCACACTGGTCACCTCTGGATCAGCCAGCGTGGAGCCCCCCACAATCAGCCGCGCCACAGCTACTGCTAATGGAAGGACGACTTCAAGAAGTGGTGTCTCCGGTCCGGCACCACAGGCTTGGAGCATTCGCCCCCTCCGTCTTGTGGCCACTGCCCTGGCAGCGCTGTTGCTGGTGATTGTTCAGCCAGGACTTTCAGCGGAATCTCCCGGCCCACCAGCGCCTGAGGACAGCCAGCCCATGGCGGGCAGTTTTCGCCTCTCACAGGTGCGCATCCTCGGCGTGCCGGTGATCAACGTGGCGTCGTTGCGCGTGGCGGGCCCTGAGGCCGGACCCGACGCGGCCGAGCGGGCCCGGGTGATCGAGGGGAACCTTGATCTCCTCTACCGGCCAACGCAACCATGCACGCCAGGAGAGCGAATCGGCGAGCTCCTACTCGAGCGCTCTGGTGTGGGCGCGGTAGAGGCGGTGTGCGACCCCGATCATCTGGGGCTGCAAGGCGCACCAGAGGCCTTGCAGGTTGTTGTGACGCAGCGGCAGGCCGGTGGGCTGAACCAGCTGGCCGCTGTGGTTCCCGGACGTGCCACGCCCTTCCCACTGCTCACCGTGACCGCGGCCGATGCTCAGCTGAACGGCACGAGCGAGGCGGCGTTGGCGCAGCGCTGGCGCGGCCGGCTGCAACGACGGCTCCGCCGTGCTCGAGAGATCTATGGAGCACAGCAGATCTCAGAGCGACTGTGGGATGCAGCGCGGGTTGTCGTTGTGCTCGCGGCGCTCCTGGTGCTGGCTGTCTGGCTTTGGCGCCGGCTGCAACGCCAGCTGCCGCGGCAGCACCGCCAATGCGTCGAGGGAGCCGGTCACTTCGTCGCTGCCCGCTTCCACCTGGCGCAGAGTCTCAGCCGGCTGCTGCTTGCCTCGGTGCTGGTGCTGGGCGTGGCCATCGGTGCCGTGGTGCTGCTGGCCACTCCCGGCCAGGTGGCACCGGCGATCGATGTGCTGTTCCAGCCGTTGGTGGTGCTGTTCAAAGCCCTGGCGATGGTGGTGGTGGCCGCACTGCTGCGGGCGCTGGTGGGGTTGCTGCTGAGTCAGTGGGCCAGCAACGTATTCGTGCCGCTGGCCTTCCAGGCGCGCCGCGACCAGCGCTACCGCAGCCTGCTGCGGGTGCTCAGACGCCTGGTCGATTTGGCCTGCCTGCTGTTGTTTGGCCTGTGGACAGTGATGGGCATTCCCGTGCTGCGCGATCTTTCCAGCAATGCCCTTCTCGCCAGTGGTGCTGTGCTCGGTGCCCTGGCTCTGGTGTTCCAGGGATTGCTGCGGGATTTCGTGGCCGGGTTGGTGCTGCTGTTCGACGACCGGTACGCCATCGGCGACACCGTGGAGATCGGCGGGCGCCGCGGCGAGGTGATCGATGTGGGGGTGCTGAGTACCGAGCTGCGCTGCCAAGACCAACGGGTGGTGGTGGTGCCGAACAGCGGCTGTGAGCAGAGCGTGAACCACACCAAGCTGCGCTCGGGCGCGGAAGTGTCGTTGCTGTTGTCAAGGGATACGAATCTGGCAAGGGCGCTGGCCGTCATCACCGCCGAGCTGGCTGCCTTCGCAGCCGACCCCACCTGGCAGTCACTTTTGCTGAAGCCGCCCACGCTTCTGGGCGTGGACGCCATGACGGCCGATGGATTGCGAGTGACCGCTCTGCTGATCACCGAAGCAGGCCGGCAGGAGCAGGCACGCCGCGCCCTCTTGGAACGTCTGGCGCAGCGGCTTGAAGCCGTCGCAACAGGAGAACCAGGCTGAGCGCAATCGCGGCGACCGACTGAAACAACGGCACGCCGATCAGGATCACGCGCTTCGCAAGGCCAGGCTCTGGACGCTTCAGATGCCATCTACCCCACTTTGATCTCGCACTGATCCTGGCCGCGACGCTTCTCGAGCTCCTTCTGCTCGGCCATCGACAGCACCGGCTTGGCATTGGCATCCTGGGCTGCCTGCCGCCAGCGGCTCACCTGGTCGGAGAGGAGCCCGCGCTCCCGGCAGCAGGCGCTGAGCTCAGTGGCGTTGAACCCAGCCGTCTCAAGCACCAGAGTGAACTTGTCGGCAGCGCTCCAGCCTCCTGGTTACTTCTCAGATGCCGGCACCACCTCTGCCTGCAACCGCCAGATCTTCCTCCATGTGTAGAGGGTGATCACCTGAATGCCCAGCTCTTCTGAAATCCGGGCCACGCTTTGCCGGTGTGGAGGGCTCATCCGCCTTCTCACATCAGCCCACTGCTTCGCAGAAGTCTTCGGCTAGACGGCCTCGCTGTATCCGCGCATTGGTCATCTCCTCAAGCCCCCGGGCGTACGTATGAGAGGGGTGACATCTTTCCTGATACCGGGGGGTGCCGCTCCAGCACGCTGGCAACAGAGGGCCGTGAGCTGAGCAATGGTGGCCCTGCTCCTGGCCGCCATGGTGGTGCCGATAGGCTCCCCGCTACCCGCAGCAGTGGCCTGCCTTGCGATCGAGCCGATGACGGTGTGGATCTTCCTGCTGGGGCTGCTGGTGGCAGCCGTTGTGGTGCTGCAGCTGTGGCGCTGGCGCCGTCGCCCGGCTGCCTTGCCCCAGGACCGCACCCTGTTCAGCCTCTGCACCGGCGACATCGTGCAGTTCGAAGGGCGCGACTGGGTGGTGGAAGACCGGCTGCTGTACAGCGATGCAGGTTTCGAGTGGCTGGAGTATCTGCTGCGCGACGGCAACGACGGCCGCTGGTTGAGTGTGTGTGAAGACGACTGGCTGGAGGTGAGCTGGCTGGAGAGTGTCAGCAGCTCGGAGCTGGCACCGGCGTCGTTTGCCGGTTCCGGCGCGGGCCGCTTCCCAGCGCGCCTGCAGCTCGATGGTGTCACCTATGCGCTCAAGGAGCAGGGCCAGGCTTCGATCAGCTCCAGCGCGCGGGTGATGAACCGGCGCCAGAGCGGCTGCCGCTACGCCGACTACACCGGCGCCGGCGGCCTCGTGCTGTCATTGGAGCAGTGGGACCTGGCCGCCGCCGCTGCCAGTGGCGAGCCCCCCGACCCGCCCGAACTCACCGTGGGCCGTCTGATCGATCCCGCCCTGCTCACCCTGCTGCCCGGCGATGGGCGCTCGGTGTACCGCTGAGGCGAGAGGCAGGGCCGCCAGCAGGTAGCCGTCAGCTGTCATCGAGCAAGGCTTCGGCGGCCGCCAGGGTGTCGGCCTCGGCGGCGGGTTTGTCCTGGCGCCAGCGCAGGATGCGCGGAAAGCGCACGGCCACACCGCTGCGGTGCCGGCCGGAGCGCTGGAGGCCTTCGAAGCCGAGCGTGAACACCTGCAGTGGCTCCACCGCCCGCACCGGCCCGAAGCGTTCCGTGGTGTGGCGGCGGATCCAGCGATCGAGCGCCGTGATCTCGGCATCATCCAGACCGGAATAGGCCTTGGCGAAGGTCACCAGCTGGCGCGGGCTGGCCTCTGCACCTGCCGCTTCCGGCGTTGCTGTGGTCCACAGCCCGAAGGTGTAATCGGTGAACAGGTTGGCGCGGCGGCCGCTGCCCGCCTGGGCGTAGAGCAGCACCGCATCGAGCTCCATCGGCGCGAGCTTGTGCTTCCACCAGTGGCCCCGCTTGCGGCCCGCCAGATAGGGCGAATCCAGCCGTTTGAGCATCAAGCCCTCGGCGCCGGCCTGACGCGCCTGGCTGCGCAGCGACTCCAGCGCCTCCCAGCTCTGGAACGGCAGCTCGTACGAGAGGCGCAGGCGCCCCTTCAGTTCCTCCCCGACGGTTGTCCCCACCGCCGCGCTGAGCTGGCCCAGGGCCTGCAGCCGCGCCGCCAGGGGCTGTTGACGCAGATCGCAGCCGCCCTCTTCCAGCAGGTCGTAGGCCACGAAGGCGGCGGGGCAGTCTTGCCGCAGACGGCGGCTGACGCTGCGCCGCCCCAGGCGCCGTTGCAGGGCCGCAAAGCCGAGCGGGCGGTCCGCCTCCGCCAGCCACACGATCACCTCGCCATCAAGCACGGTGCCATCGGGCAGGGCATCGCCCAGTGCCACCAGCTCCGGGAAGCTCTCGTTCACCAGGTCTTCGCCGCGGCTCCAGAGAAAGGTGCTGCCGGCGCGGCGGATCAACTGGCCGCGGATGCCGTCCCATTTCCATTCGGCGCGCCACTGGGCGGGATCGTCCGCCTGCAGACGCTCCGGCTCCAGCGGAGCAGCCAGAAAAAAGGGATAGGGCCGGCTGATCGGTGCGGCTTCCCCACTGGCGGCGGGGCTGAGCAGGGCAGTGAAGGCGGCGGCACTGGGCTCGAAACCGCCCATCAGCCGATGGGCCAGCTCCGCCTCCTCTAGCTGGCTCACCACGGCCAGGGCGCGGGTGACGAGGCCGGTGGACACGCCCACCCGGAAGCCGCCGCTGAGCAGTTTGTTGAACACGAACACCTGCTGTGGCGGCAGCGATGCCCAGATCTGCAGCACCGCCTGCGCCTGCTCCTCGTTCGCCAGCGCCGCCAGCGCCGGCAGCCGCTCCGCCATCCACACCGACAGCGGCAGCTCCAGTGGTTCAGCGGCCTGCAGCTCCAGCTGGGGCAACAGCAAGGCGATTGTTTCCGCCGAATCCCCTACCTGGGCGTGGCAGGCCTCGAACAGCCAGTCCGGCAGGGCCGCTGCTCCCTGACAGATCTCCCGCAAGCGCAGCCCGGTGAGCAGCCGCCGGCGCCGCTTGCCGAGCAGCAGCTGCAGGGCCCAGGCCGCATCGGCCGCCGGTGCCTCGCGGAAGTAGGCCGCCAGCGCCGCCACGCGCGCCTTGGTGCCCGTGCTCTGGTCCAGGCACTCAAAAAGGTGACAGAAGGCGTGCACAGGACGGGAAAGGGTGGGCACGGCATCGGCCCCAGCCCCGTTTGTAGCGATCAGGGGCACGACGGTGTGAACAGAGACCGGCGGCTTGAGAAAGGAGCCGGATACGTAAAGATTGCCGCCGGCAGCCAGGCGCGCCCGAACCCCCTCCCGCCACCGCCCGCTCTGGCAGCAACCCCCGGTGAGTGGATTCCTTCAGAGCAGGAGATTGGAGCGTGTGAACAGATCGACACCCAGGAGCTTCACCTCGAAGTCAGGCTTGCCGTTGCCATCGACATCGCCCTGCAACAAGGCGTGCATCACAGGGGAGGCATCAATCCTCAACTGGCCTGCCGTTCCGCTGAACTGCCGCCGCCCGATCCAGCTGAACTCCTGCTGTCCACTTCGGAGCGTGTTGGCGTCAATGGCCGCGAGATCGATGCGATCGGTGGGATCGAAATCGGTGATCACATCGCGCTGTTCCTCGGTAGTGAGGCTGCTGTCGGCCCGCACGTAGACAAAGACATCCTGGCCATCACTGCCAGGCAGAGCCTGCCTGGATCGCCCCTGGAGTTGACGCGTGATGACGTCACGGCTTGGATCCTGCTGGCCACTGGGCGGCGTTGCCCCCCCGGCGAGCAGATCCGCTCCATAGCCGCCAGAAATCACATCGTTGCCGCTGGTGCCCACCACTGCATCGTTGGCGGAGCTGCCGGTGGAGGCGGAGGCCAGCCTGCCGACGGTGAGGCTGATCTGCTCGATCTTTCCCATGTAGTTCGCGTTGTAGTCGTCCTTGGGGAAGGTGTAGAAGCCAACGAATGCCTTGTTGCCGTTGACGTAGGGATGCATCCCACCTTCAAGCCTGGCCTGGTCACGCAGGACGGACGTGTAAGCATTGGGATTGGCGGGATCATCAGGCGCATAGTTGAGTGGGGGAGCATCCGGCGCGCCATAGGCATAGCCGAAGTTCCACACGTTGAAATTGGAGCCATAAAAGAGCGAATCGCCGGAAGGATCCACAGTTGATCCAGCCCCTCCGTTCATCGTTTTCCAATTGAGATTGTTTGTGAAGTCAAATCCGAACGTGGGTGAGGGGTAGCCGTTTGGCCGCGGAACACCAGCCGCAAGGACCGGCAGCCTGGGAATGCCCCCAGCAGCCAGCTCGCTGGCGTTGCTGGAAGGTTCCAGGCCGATTTCCTGGCGGGGGGCCTTGCCGCCCCAGGGCATCGGCCCCCACGGCACATCGGCGCCGAACTTGGCCCATCCAGCCGCCATGCCCTTGGGCAGAGTGACAGGTGCTGCTTTCTGCGTCCAGAACGACTCACTGGCCTGCCAGACCCAGATCGAGAGCGGCCCGATGAAACGCCTGTTGGCCGCGTCGTAGAGGTCGGAAACGTTGCCCACGGCCTTTTTGTTTGCGGCACTCTTCGGCACGAAGTTCTCCGGCGGCAGGGCGGCCATGGCATGGGCAACCCCCGTAGCATTCACGAAGCCATAGGTGACCCCATTGACCTTCGACTGAATCGGATAGGCCCAGTCGTTGATGTAGCTCATGTCAGCACTGAAGCTTTTGGAGCCGCTGGTGCCATCCCAGGTGTATTCGTAGAAGCTGAAAGCATCCTTAATCGAGAGACCATTAGGCTCGCCGCCACCGGCCTTGTTCTGGCTTGCAAAGATATCAGTGCTTGAAAGATAAATCCTCATGTTCGTGCCCGACAGCACAGGGATCTTGTTTGCCCCTGTCTTGAGCGTTCCCGAACTCTTGATCTGTCCCGAGGTGTAACCATCGGAAACCACCCAATAACGCAACGTGCCACCACTGCTGTTTGTAACCGCCAGGCTGCCAGTGGTCATGGGGGAGCTTGTTTTGCTATCTCCTCACCCTAGAGGCACTGCTGCATCGTTGAGCTCCAATGTAACGCTGGCGTTGTCAGATTGCTTCGGCAGACCGATCCTGCAGAACCCGATTCCATAGTTCTCTTGCTGGTAGAGCGGGCCTTTGCTCAGAGCAGCAAGACCCAGCATCACGCCCGGGCCACTGAACTGGTGGCGCCACATCATCAAGAGCGCCGAGAGCATCAGCATCAACAAGACATCCAGATTGAACTGGCCGGACCAATCCATCAGCTGCATGTTTCCGATGAAGGCACCAAGGCGCCCAGGCCCGTGCTGGCTGTTCACCACGGCCGTATAGCCCAGAAGGGCAAGAAACATGGAGATCAGCACCATGCGGAAAGCAGTCATGGCAGCCATGGTGCATGAAGAAACCTGGAGTGTGGAATCCATCCCTGCCGTCCGATCCACCCATGCAGCCGGTATGGAGCTGCGTCGTGAGCAGCGTCATCAGAGAACTGACACCTGCAACGGTGAGAACGCCTCCACCCTCAAAGCCTCCACCCTCAAAGCCTTCACCCTCAAAGCCTCCACCCTCAAAGCCTTCACCCTCAAAGCCTTCACCCTCAAAGCCTTCACCCTCAACGCCTCCACCCTCTACGTCTCTTCCCGCTCCTCGCCGTCTGCCGCCCGCTCCGCTGCGAAGCCGCCCAGCGGCTCGGCGCTGATGCCTTCCACCTCGCGCAGGTAGCGGGCCAGCACGTCGTCCTGGCCGTGGGTCACATACACCTGGCGGGCCTGGCTCTGGCGCACGGTGCTGAGCAGGCCGTTCCAGTCGGCATGGTCGCTGAGCACGAAGCCGCGCTCGTAGCCGCGCCGCCGCCGGGCACCGCGCACTGCCATCCAGCCGCTCACGAAGCCCGTCTGGGGTGCCTTGAACCGCTTCATCCACACCGAGCGGTGCGCCGACGGTGGCGCCAGCACCAACCGGCCCGCCAACGGCTCGCTGCGGGGCAGCTCACTCACGGGCCGGGTGGGCGGCATGGCGATGCCCTGCTCGCGGTAGGGGGCCATCAGGGTCTGCACGGCGCCGTGCAGCAGCACCTCCTCGCTCAGGCCCAGCTGGTGCAGCTCCGCCAGCAGGCGCTGCGCCTTGCCGAAGGCATAACAGAACAGAATCGAGGGGCGCTCCGGGGCACCCTTCCACCAGGTGGCGATCTCGGCGGCCACCTCCTGGCCCGGCCGCCAGCGGTACACCGGCAGGCCGAAGGTGGCCTCGGTGATCAGCACATCGGCGTGCACCGGCTCGAACGGCACGCAGCTGGGATCGGCATCGCGCTTGTAATCGCCGCTGATCAGCCAGGTTTCACCACCGGCGCTGATCCGCACCTGGGCCGAACCCAGCACGTGCCCGGCGCTGTGAAACGACACGGTGGCCTCACCGAGGCGCAGCTCCTGGCCATAGGCCACGCCGTGCAGCGTGATCGCCTGTCCCAGCCGCTGGCGCAGCACCCCCTCGCTGCTGGCCACCGCCCAGTATTCGCCACTGCCGGGCCGGGCGTGATCGGAGTGAGCGTGGGTGAGCAGGGCGCGCGGCACCGGCCGCCACGGATCGATCCAGGCGCCCGCGGCTGGGCAGTAGAGCCCCTGGGGGGTGTGCTGGATCAGGGCGCCCGGCGGCAGCAAGGGTCCTGGCTCAGCGGCTCATCTCCAGCATGCGCTGGATCGGCAGCAGTGCCCGGAGGCGCAGCGCTTCATCGAGCTCGATCGCCGGCTCCAGGGTGGCCAGGCACTGCCAGAGCTTTTCGAGCGTGTTCAGCCGCATGTAGGGACAGGCATTGCAGCTGCAGCCGTCCTGCCCGGGCACCTCATAAAAGGTTTTGTGGGGCAGCTTCAGGCGCATCTGGTGCAGGATGCCCGGCTCGGTGAGCACGATGAAAGCCGTTGCGTCGCTGGTTTCGGCGCGCTGCAGCAGCTTGCTGGTGGAACCGATGAAGTCGGCCAGATCCAGCATGTTGGGCAGGCATTCCGGGTGGGCGATCACTTCGGCGCCGGGATGGTCGAGCCGCAGCTTCAGCAGCGCCTGCTCGCTGAAGGTTTCGTGCACGATGCAGCTGCCCGGCCAGAGGGTGAGCTCACGGCCGCTCTGGCGCGCCACCCAGCGGCCCAGGTTCTGATCCGGCGCGAACAGGATCGGCCGATCGGCCGGCAGCTGCTGCACCAGGCTCACGGCGTTGCTGCTGGTGCAGATCAGGTCGCTCTGCGCCTTCACCGCCGCCGAACAGTTGATGTAGCTCACCACGTAGTGGTGAGGGTGCTGGGCGCGGAAGGCGGCGAAAGCCTCGGCAGGGCAGGCATCGGCCAGGGAACAGCCCGCATCGAGATCGGGCAGCAGCACCGTTTTGCCCGGGTTGAGGATCTTGGCGGTTTCCGCCATGAAGTGAACCCCGCAGAACACGATCACCTCAGCGTCGGTGCTGGCGGCGCGGCGGGAGAGTTCGAGTGAATCGCCGATGAAATCAGCGATGTCCTGGATGTCAGCGTTCTGGTAGTAGTGCGCCAGGATCACGGCGTTACGCTCGCGCCGCAGGGTCTCGATCGCCGCTGCCAGCTGATGGCGTGGTGGTGGGTCCGCTGAACGGGCCGCTGGAATCGGGAGGGTTGGTGGAGCCGCGAAAACCAATCGGGGCCTCAATTGCGGCAGGATGCATCCAGCCTAGGGATTTGTGACGGCCCCGATTCGCCTTGCCATTGCCGGGGATCTGCACGGGCAGTGGGATCGGGAGGACGTGGCCCTGCTGCGCGTCCTGGCTCCTGATGCGGTTCTGGTGGTCGGTGATCTGAGCGATGGCCAGGAGCGGATCGCCGCCAGCCTGGCCAACGTGGAGCAGCCCCTGGCCTGCATTCTCGGCAACCATGACACCGGCAAGGACGACAGCGGCCGCAAGCTGCAGCGCCAGATCGACCTGCTCGGCAACCGCCATTGCGGTTGGCGGCGCTGTGACCTTCGTCCACCCGGTCTGGCCGTGGTGGGGGGGCGCCCGGCCAGTGCCGGTGGCGGTTATCGCCTCTCGATGGGGGTGAAGGCGCTGTGGGGGCCGGTCAGCTCGGAGGAGTCGGCGGGGCGGATCGCTTCCGCGGCGCTCGGGGCGGATCCGCTGATGCCGCTGGTGCTGCTGGCCCATTCCGGTCCGAGCGGACTGGGCAGCGAAGCCCATGACCCCTGCGGCCGCGACTGGAAGTCGCCGGCCCGCGACTGGGGGGACATGGATCTGGCCCTGGCGATCGATCGCATCCAGCGGCAGCGGCCGTTGCCGCTGGTGGCGTTCGGCCACATGCACCACCAGTTGCGGCGCGGCCGGGGTGAGCGGCGCAGCTTCGTGGTGGATCGGCGCGGCACCGCCTATCTCAATGCCGCCTGTGTGCCCCGCCACGGCATGGATGCCCAGGGACGGCAACTGCGCCATTTCTCCTGGGTGGAGCTGGATGGTCACCGGCTCGTGCATGCCAGCCACCGTTGGTACAGCCCCCAGGGGCGCCTGCTCTACGAGCAGACGCTGGTGGAGCAGGCCCAGGCCGTGCCGTGCTGATCTACGCCTGTGTCAGTGGCCACGGCTATGGCCATGGCTCGCGGGTGGCTTCGGTGCTGCTGGCCCTGGCGGCGCGGCAGCCCCACTGGCGGCTGGTGATCTCCTCTTCCCTGTCGGCCGAGTTCCTCTCCGGCGCCTTCGGGGCCGTGCCCTTCGAGCATCGCCGCTGCGGCTGGGATGTGGGCGCCGTCCAGGCCAATGCCCTCGGCATCGACGCCCCCGCCACCCTGCTGGCCCTGGCGGAGCTGGAGCGGCGACTGCCGGATCAGATCGCCGCCGAGGCCAGCTGGTTGGCGGAGCAGGGCGGCCGGGCTGCCCCTGGTCTGGATGGGCAACTTCGGCTGGGACGACATCTACGCCCCGATGGGCGGCGCTTTTCTGGCCTGGGCGGACCATTGCCGCTCCCTCTACCGGCGGGGCGACCACCAGATTCGCTGCCCTTTCTCGCTGGCGATGGACTGGGACCTGCCGCAGACCCGGGTCGGGCTGACAGCGGCGGCTCCCCGGCTGGATCCCGACTTGCTGCGCGAGCAGCTCGCCCTGCCGGAGCAACGGCAGCGCTGCGTTCTGGTGAGTTTCGGCGGCATGGGCTTCCCGCTCAGTCCAGGACTGTTCGATCGCTGGCCTCACTGGTGCTTCCTCAGCTCCGACCCCGGTAGCGCCACTGCCCCCAACGTGCGCCTGCTGCCCCCCGGGGTGCGCCCCCTGGAGCTGATGCCCCTGTGCGGGCGGATGATCAGCAAGGCCGGCTACAGCAGTTTCTGCGAGGCGCTCAGCCATGGGCTGGGCATCCATCTGGTGGAGCGCCAGGGTTTTGCCGAGGCGGCCGTGATGGAACGGGAGCTGCGGCGCTGCGGCCCGCACCGGTTGCTGAGCCAGGCCCAGTTGCTTGCCGGCGACTGGCAGCTCGACCTTCCTCTGCTCCCGGCCAGCGGGGCGGCCCTGGAGCTGGGCGGGGCCGAACGGGCGGCTGAGGCGATTGAGAAGGTCGCGGCCCTGGCGTGCTGAATGGCGCTGCCACCCGGCGGCGCAGCCCTTCTGGTGTGATAGGCAACAGATCTAATCACACCAATCAGTAGTTCTGATCATCGGCAATGATGCCGGGCTGAGCATCAGAAATCCTTGTGACTGGCAGTGATGTGATCCTGGTGTGCCAGTTCTGATAATGAGTGGACGGTTGTGCGACTGTCACTTATCACAAGTTGAACGGGGGGATCTTTTGAGAAATTACCGCTGATTCAAGCCCGCCGCGATGTATCCATCCATCTCTCCGACGAGCCCACCAGTTTTTATTCCTCCTCTCTCTGTCTGTTGAGCTTGCGCGTTGAGCTTGCTCCTTGAGCGGATTGTTTGTTGCCCTGCTCGCTGATCAGTCTGAATTCCTGCTCAACAGGACCTCTGTTCAGCCCGATTTCTCTCGGCTCGGATCATCGGCCCTCGTTGGGTCGGTCTCGATCTTCTTTGCAGCATCCTGCACCTACCCGCGCTGAGTTTCTGTTCGGCTCGGGCATCCAGATCAGGCTTCATTCATCCGATTCCTCATTCATCCAGCCCTGATTCTTTTGTCGCCAAGGCGACACCAACAGGCTTTTTTGTACGGCATGGTCCGCGGGGTTGATCCTCGGGGATTCGGCCCACCGATCCGGCCCAGTGGCCCCTTCGACCCGTCCCTTCCCCCACCAGCAACGGTTTGCGCACCTTTTTCTCCCATTCCCTCAAGCTGCTCCTCCCTGCAGTGCTGTTCGGCCTGATGGGGCCTGCCCAGGCTTCCGTCTGGGACACCATCCGCCGCAACACCACTCCCAACGATTCCCTCGAACCCAACTCCGTCGCCGTGGTGGCGCCCGAGGAAGCGGTGGATCAACCCCGTTCCTTCGCGATCACTCCGGAGCGACGCGCCCTGCTCAACACGATCCGTTTCGCTGAGGGCACCTGGGCCAACGGCCACGATCAGGGTTACTGGATTCTGTTCGGCGGCTCCCTGATGGCCTCCCTGGATCGCCATCCCAACCGGGTGATGCGCACCACGGGCTATGCCAGTGCCGCCGCCGGGGCCTACCAGTTCATGCCTCCCACCTGGGCGATCGCCAGCAACAGGCTGGGTCTTCAGGGGTTCGGCCCGGATGTGCAGGACCAGGCGGCGATCTTCCTGATTCGCCATCGGGGCGCCCTTCACCTGGCCGATCGCGGCGAGATGACACCGGAACTGGCCGCCCGGCTGGCGCCCGAGTGGGCCTCCTTCCCCACCCTGGCCGGCCGCAGCTTCTATGGCCAGCCGGTGAAGCGTTTCGCCGAGCTCAAGCGTTTTTATGAGGCCAACCTGGCCAGCCTGCGGGCTGGCCTGAACAGCCGCCGCGCTGAAATCGCCAGCGCTCCCAAACCCCGCTCCGAGAGCTGCGAGCCCGGTTCCCTGGCCTGTGCCCTTCAGGAGGCCAGCCTCGCCACCCCCTGACCGGCGCCCTCGCCCCAGGCCAGCTCAGCCCTGACCGTCGCCGGCCAGGGGCGGCTTGCCCACCGTTCGCTGGGCCACCAGGTAGGCCAGCACCGCACAGGCCCCGAACCCCAGGCTGTTGCGCAGCACCGGCAGCAGGTCCGAGGTGCGGGTGACCACCGGCCCGAGCCCGAACACCAGGAACAGCATTCCCCAGAGGGGTGAGAGCAGCAGCACCCAGCTCCAGGCCACCCGGTCTCCCTCCTTGCGCGGGTAGGCGGCAAAACCCACGATCAGGCCGCCCAGCACCGAAGTGCAGAAGGTGAGCAGCCACTGTTCCTGGGGCAGGCCAGGCACCACCTGGCAGCCACCCCGCTCCAGACAGCTTTCCACGGCCGTGAGGGCATCGACGATCGCCCCGTCCTCGCCGTGGTCGCGCACGTAGTACTGGTTGCCGTAGCGGGTCTGCAGCTCCACCCAGAAGGTGCGCGGCATCAGGGCGAACAGGGCATCGCCCACGTTGAAGTTGAGCAGGTTGCCGCCGCGGGGATCAGCCACCAGCACGAGGCTGCGCTCATCGAGCCCCCAGAACTGCTTCACCGCCAGTCCCGGCGTGCGCTCGTACTGGGTGAGAACCCGCAACTTCCAGCCGCTGCTGGCTTCGAAGGCATCCAGCTGGGTTTCCAGGCTGCTTCGCTGGCCGTCGGTGAGGGCCCGGGCCAGGTCGATCACGGGCGTGAGGTGATCGGGGAGCAGCGAGGGGTTGTCGGCAGCCCAGGCCGGGGAGCCCAGCGGCGTGACCAGCAGCAGCAGGCCGGCCACCAGGCCGAGCAGGCTGCCGATGGCGCCGCGGTGGCGGTGCGGGGATCCGGCGGCTTGACCCATGCGGCTGCTTCAGTGACCCTGCATTCTCCCCGACCCAGGGCGCCCACCGTGTCCGTTCCAGGCTGGTTGCAACAGCGCCTCACGGCGGCAGGCGGCCGCGTGCCCTTCGCCCTGTTCATGGAGTGGGCGCTGCATGACCCTGAGCACGGCGCCTATGGGGCGGGGCGGCTGCGGATCGGCACCCAGGCTGATTTCGTCACGGCGCCGTCGCTGGGCAGCGACTTCGCCGCCCTGCTTGCCCCCCAGATCGCCGAGTGGCTGCAGGAGCTGGCCTCGGCTGATCCGGCGGCAACCCTCTCCCTGGTGGAGGCTGGCCCCGGTGAGGGCGATCTGGCCCTCCAGCTGGCCACAGCCCTGGCCACCGGCTGGCCGGCGCTGGCGGCCCGCATCGAACTGGTGCTGGTGGAACCCAACGCCGGCATGGTGAGGCGCCAGCGCCAGCGACTGCAGGCTTGTCCCCTGCCGATCCGCTGGAGCGGCTTCGATCAGCTGGCGGCCCGGCCCCTGCTGGGCGTGGTGCTGGCCCATGAGGTGCTCGATGCCCTGGCGGTGGAGCGGATCATCCGGGTCGGTGACGCCTGGCACCGCCAGTGCGTGGCTCTGCATCGGGGGATGTTGCGGCTGGAGCCGGGCGAGCCCCTGGAGCCGGCGGCAGTTGCGGCGCTGCAGCCGCTCGGACTGGAACCGGCCGGGGAGCAGCGGCCGGCCGGCTGGTGCACGGAGCTGCATCCGGGCCTGGCCCCCTGGCTGGCGGCCTGCGGCCAGGCGCTCGGGCGGGGGCGCCTGCTGGTGATCGACTACGCCCTGGAGGCCTGGCGCTACTACGCGCCCCAGCGTGCCAATGGCACCCTGATGGCCTACCGGGGCCAGCGGGCCAGCGCCGATCCCCTTGCCGAACCGGGAAGCTGGGACCTCACGGCCCACCTCTGCATCGACAGCCTGCTGGCCGCCGCCGCCGCCGGTGGCTGGAGCTTCCTCGGCCAGCGTCGCCAGGGGGAAGCCCTGCTGGCCCTCGGCTTGGCGGAGCGCCTGCATGGGCTGCAGCACCAGGGCGCGGCCGATCTGGCTGATCTGCTCAGCCGCCGTGAGGCGCTGCTGCGGCTGGTGGATCCGCTGGCCCTCGGTGATTTCCGCTGGCTGGCCTTTGGCCGCGGGACGGCCCACCAGCCCCTGTTTCTGGCCGATCCAGCGCCGGTGAGTGCTGCAACGGGCACAACCGCTCCGCCCGCTGCGGCTTAGGACGACCCGACGACGGGTTGGTGGGGGAGGTGGGCGATGGCGCCTGAACGGTTTTTTCTCGAACTCGAGCCCCCCGCCGCCGCCGAGCCCCACTGGCCCCATGTGGTGGTGGTGGGTGGCGGCTTCGCCGGGGTGCGGGTCTGCCAGGCCCTGGCCAACCGGCCGGTGCGGGTCACCCTGATCGACAAACGCAACTTCAATCTGTTCCAGCCTCTGCTGTATCAGGTGGCATCGGGGCTGGTCTCGGCGGCCGATGTGGCCTCGCCACTGCGGCAGATGGTCGGCCAGGCGCCGAATGTGCAGGTGTTGCTGGGGGAGGTCGTCGACTCGATCTGGAGCGACGCGAGCTGCTGTTCAACGGTCACCACTACAGCTACGACCAGCTGGTGCTCGCCTGCGGCTCCGGCAGCGCCTACTTCGGCCACGAGGAATGGCGGCCGCTGGCGCCGCCGATGAAGATCCTCGAGCACGCCCAGGAGATCCGCCGCCGGCTGCTGATGTCCCTGGAGGAGGCCGAGCAGAGCACCGATCCGCAGCGTCGCCGCTTCCTGCAGACCGTGGTGGTGGTGGGGGCCGGACCGGCCGGCTGCGAGCTGGCCGGCTCCCTGATCGAGTTGATGCACAGCGCCATCCGCCGGGATTTCAAGCAACTGCGGGTGGAGGGTTGCCGGGTGGTGCTGGTCGATGCGGTGGAGCGGGTGCTGCCGACCATGCATGCCGAACTGGGGGAGGCGGCGGCGGGGTACCTGGAGCGAAACGGGGTGGAGCTGCGGCTGGGCACCTTGGTGGAGGCGATCGAGCCGGGCAAGGTGCTGCTGAAGGGAGATCAGGAGCCCCGCTTTCTGGAGGCCGCCACGATCTGCTGGACAGCCGGGGTGCGGGCTTCACGGCTGGGCAAGCTGCTGGCGGAGCGCAGCGGCTGCGATGTTGATCGATCCGGCCGGGTGCTGGTGGAAGCCGATTTCTCGGTGCCCGGCCACCCGGAAGTGCGGGTGGTGGGCGATCTCTGCTGCTACAGCCACACCGCCGATGGGGCACCGCTGCCGGGGATGGCCGGGCCGGCGGTGCAGATGGGGGCGTGGGTGGCGAGGGACATCCTGCTCGGCCTCGAAGGCGAGGCCAGCCCACCCTTCCGCTGGCTCGACCTCGGCAGCATGGCGGTGATCGGACCTCTGTATGCGGTGGCCGACCTGCGGGGCGTGCGGGTCACCGGTCTGCTCGGCTGGCTGCTCTGGGGGCTGGCCCACCTGGCCTTCATCCCCGCCACCGAGAACCGCATCACCCTGCTCACCCGCTGGCTGTGGCAGATCGCCACCCGCCAGCGCAGTGCCCTGCTGATCACCGGCCGCCCGAACCAGCACATCGGCGTCGATGTGGGCCTGGCCCGCGCCCCGGTGCGATCAGCCGGGCCGGCGCTGCAGGACCCGGCCCTGGCGGTTGATGAGCCGCTCCGGTAGGCGGCTCCTCTCCACCGGCCGCATCGTGCGCAGGTTGATCGTGGTGTCGACCGTGCGGCCGCTGCTCCAGGCGAGGTCGAGCACGGTGAGGGTCTGAAACGGGGCGGCTCCCCCCTGCAACAGCGCCCGCGGCCCGCTGCCGGCGGCGCCGAGCTGGAAGAGATCAAGCCGCCCCAGCCTGGCTGGGAAGTAGGCGTGCTGGTGGCCGCTGATGTAGGCCGAAACGTCGTGGCGTTCCATCAGCTGGCGCAGGGCATCGGCGCCGTTGAGCACGTTGCCGCCATCGTCGCGGCCCCGGGCCACGGCCTGGAGCGGCAGGTGGCCGAGCACCAGGCGCCTTCGGGCCGAGCGGGCGGCTGGCGAGGCGAGGCTGCGCTCGGCCCAGCGCACCTGCTCGGCCGGCACCAGCGCCGAGGAGGCGTCCCAGACCAGCAGGAACAGGCCGTCCTGCAGGACCGAATAGAAGAATGGAAAGCCGCTGGCATCGAGAAAATCGAGCCCCAGGCTGCTCTGGCGCCGTCGCCAGAAGCGCGCTGCCTCCTGCCGCTCGCGCTCGAATATGTAGAGGCCGCCTGAGCGGCTGGCCGAGGCGTCGTGGTTGCCCATCGCCGGCGCGAAGGGAAGGCCGGCCCGGCGCAGTGGCGCAAGGATGAGCCGTCCGAACGACTCCCACATAGCGGTGAGCTGGGCGTTGCTGAGGCTGGTTTTCTGGCCGGCCACCATGTCACCGGCGCAGAGCACCAGATCGGCCTGCAGCGAGGGGATCAGGGCCACGGCCCGGCCCACCTCTGGGATGTAGCTGGTGGATCCGTAGCTGGCGTTGAGGTCGGAGATCAGCACCAGCCGCAGGTCGGCGCGGGGTGGCAGGGTGAAACCGGATCCGGATCCGAAGGCCGCCCTCCCCAGCGCGCCTGTCCCCAGCACACCTGTTCCGATCGCGCCTGTCCCGATCGCCCCGGCTGTGAGGCCCAGGAAGCGGCGTCGGGAGAGCGGCGGCTGCATGGCCAGACCTTACCAACGGTCAGATCAAGGGCAAGGCAAAGGGAGTGCAGCCCTGGTTTCCTAGGCTGAGCGATCGGGGAGGCCGGGGTGTCGCCCACGGTGTTGATCCCGGTGTCGCCCACGGCTGCACCGTTCCCCTTCCTGCTCCCTGCACGACAACCCGATGACCGTCGATCACACCTCCCATGACAACCCGATGATCGACGACACCAGTGCTGAGGGCAAGTTCCAGTACGAACCGGTTGAGCGGTTCGGCGCCAGCATGACGGGTGATCTGCCCTGGAATGGCGCGGCCTTGGCCGGTGTGGAGCTGCTGAACGGGCGGGTGGCCATGCTGGGATTCCTGGCGGCGATCGTCGGGGAGCTGCTCACCGGTGAGGGGATCGTCGGTCAGTTGCGCCTGGCTCTGCTCTGGGTTCTGGGCTGAGCCGTTGCCCGGCCTGAGCCTTCGCCTGGCCTGCTTCACGCTTCGTTACATCGCTTGCCAGACTCGGTGGGTTGCTTCTCAGTCCCTCCCTTGTCAACGCTTCTGCTCCTGGAACTGTTCACCGGCTTCATGGCCGCTGGCATGGCTCTCTGGTTCGTCGTTCTCAATCGCCCCTCGCCCCGGCCAGGCCAAGCCGGCTCCAGAGCTGTTCTCAGGGCGGAGCCGGCTGTCGGCAGTGCTGCGGTTCGCCGCCTGATCTCCCGCTACGTGCTCAAACAGGGCTGGGCTGTGAACACCGGTCTGCTGGTGCTGCGCCTGGCGATCGGCGTGCTGATGATTCATCACGGCCAGGAAAAGCTGGCGGATCCCCAGCAGTTCGCCAACACCTACGTGGCCTCCCTGCACCTGCCCTTCCCCCTCTTCTTCGCCTATGCAGCCGGGTTCTCCGAGCTGATCGGCAGCTGGCTGCTGATCCTGGGTCTGTTCACACCGGTCGGCGCCCTGGCGATCACCGGCACCATGACCGTCGCGGCCTACCAGCACATCCTCACCGCCGGTCTGAATATCTATGTGCTGGAGCTCGTGGCCCTCTACCTGGGCGGCAGCCTCGCCCTGCTGTTGATCGGCCCCGGTCGTTTCTCCTTTGATGGCGGCATCGTGGCCGGTCTGACCAGCGAGCCGGTGGAGCAGGAGCCGGATGCCGGTGCTGCCCGGCAGGCGGCCCCGATCCTGGTGCGGGTGGCGGCCGAGGGCTCGCTCAACAGCTGAGTTTCTCCACCGAGTTTCACGGCTGGGGATGCTTCAACTGGCGGTTCCCGGCGGTGGGCCCGATGGAAGATTCAGTTCGTTCCGCCAGTCGCTGAGCGGCTTCTGCCAGCCTTCCTCCCAGCGCTGGGCGAACAGGGGCTGAGCCTGACGGCCCATCTCCAGACCGGTGCGAATCGCTTCGACCAGATCAGCCAGCTGCTCAGCTTCGAACAGGGTGGTGGAGAGCAGTGCCTGGGCTGTGAGCAGGCTTGCCAGGGGATATGGGAACTGGCTGAGGTGGAAGGCCTGCAGACCGATCTCACCGTGCGTCGAGCTGTCGAAGCCGGTGATCAGGTGCCACAGGTCGTGGGTCTGACTCAGCCGCAGCTCGACATACTCGGCGTCGCTGTTCGGCACCATGCCGGCGTGCAGGTTGGGGTCATAGCCGAGGCGGGCAAGCTCAGCGGCATAGGCGTGGCCGAGCGTGTTGCTCGGCAGGGCAGCCAGGGCCTCCAGGTTCTGGGGCCCGGGGATGTAGCGCTCGCGGATCAGGGCCGCGCAGGCGGGATCGTGACCCAGGTGCTCGGCGGCCAGTGCATAGGACGGGGTGGCCAGCAGGGCGTCGGTGAGGGCCCCGACCAGCTCGAGGTCATCGTCGCCACCGGTCATGGCCAGGAAGGTGCCGAGCACACGGAAGGGGGAGGGCTCGGGAGCGGCAGGCCGGGCGGAGCGGACCCCGGCGTTGGGGAGAAAGGCCATCGCAGCAGGTGACGAGAAATGGGGCGGCCGGCGTCGGCCAGAGAACGCGAGGATTGCTCACCTTTGTAAAGTATGAGCATCCCTCAGCTTTGTCAAGGGGGATGCGAGGATTGCTCGGATTACCTGGTTGTCCTGGGTCTTCCGCCCTGTCCGCCGGTGTCCACCGGTCTCCCGCCCCCTTCTCCCGTGAGCCTTGCCGGCGGATCTGCCCCGCTCCTGGATCCTGGCTCCGGCCTGCGGCGCCAGCCCCGCCAGGCCCGCAGCCAGGAGCGGCTGCGGCGAATCCTGGCTGCGGCCGAAACGCTGTTCGTGGCCGAGGGGGTCGGCGCCACCACCACCAACGCCATCGCGGCGCAGGCTGGGGTGCCGATCGGTTCGCTGTATCAGTTCTTCCCCGACAAGGGGGCGATCCTGCGCAGCCTTGCCCAGGGCTACGGGGAGCAGCTGCACGACGACCTCAGCCGTTTCGAGCGGGAGGAGGGCGCCTGCCTGGAGCTGGACGCCTACATCGAGGCGCTGGTGGCCCGCACGGCGCGGTTCTTCGACGAGCATCCCGGCTACGCCGCGATCTTCCTCGACGTGCAGAGCGCCACCCCGGATCTGGTGGCGATCGAGGAGGAGGCCGATGCCCGCCTGGTGGCTGAATGGGCGAGGGCACTCCTGGTGCGCAGCACGGCGGAAGGTGGAGAGTTCACGGCCGATGAGGCCGGCCTGATCGCCTATGTGCTGGTGAAGACGATCGGCAACCTGCTCTGGCTTTCGCTCGGCCATGGGCCGGTCCTGCGGGAGCGGCTGGTGCGGGAGGCAACGTTGTTGGCGATCGCTTATCTGCGTCGCCGGATGGCGGCAAGCTGATGGCCAGCACCGGTCACGATCGCCAGTGGCAGCTCAATCGCCTCAATTTCGAGGGCCATTGGTGTGGCACCAGCCGCTGGTACGAGCGCAACACGGACGGGCGGCTGGATCTGGAGCGTGCTGCCGTTGAGATTCCCGGCACCTGTTATGCGATCAGCTTCTCCGATCCCGACACCGGCCTGTGGGATGGCAGCGGTCTGCGCTTCGCGCCGCAGGGACGCCGCCGCCTGCCGCTCAGCCGCGCCAGCTACAACCAGGCGGGGCAGTGCTGGCAGTTCCGCGGCGTGGCCGGCCAATCGAGCCTGGCGGTGGATGCCGGAAAGCCGCGCTTCGGCCACGAGCTGAACTTCTTCGCTGGGCGGGCCCGCTCGATGCTGGTGCTGCTCTACGAACCCTGCGGCTCGCTCTGGCGTCTCCAGACGCTGGGGGTGGTGCCGTTCCGCTGCAGCCTGGCGGCAGTGGTCGATCCCGAGCGGCCGCCGCGCGGTGATGCTCGGCAGCACCTGGCGGAGCTGGAGGGCTGGCCGGGCCAGATCGAGCGCCTCCTGCCGGGGCAGTGGCCCGCCGAGGATCCAGAGCCGCAGGCGTGCGAACCCTTCCGTACCGCCGCGTTCCGCAACGGCAACCCCGTCGCCGGTTTCGACGACGGACTTCTCTGCTCCCTGCCGGAACTGTTGCCGGCCGGTGCCTTCCAGCTGCAGGTGGGCTGCCGGCTCAGTGAGGGATGCTTTGATCAGCTGAGCCTTGGCTACGACAGCGAGCAACGGCTCACGGCCTGGGAGCGCCGCCGCTTCCAGCGGTCCTGAGCGGCCCTGAGGCGGGGCTCGACCGCCTGGATCGGCTGGGAGCCGTGCTGGAGTGGTCGGGAAGCGGATCGACTTGGTCATGACGGAAGCCGGAGAGGCCACAGTGAACCGCGACCTGCTGCGGATTCTCTGCTGTGTCGCCTGGTCGGACGGGGAGCTCTCGGAGCAGGAACAGGAACTCCTCTTGCAGCTGGGAGCCGATCAGGCCCTCGCCGAGCAGGCCCCCGGGCTCGACGTGCTCGACAGCCTGATCACCCGGCTCGGCTCCGGGGACGAGCGGCAGCTGGCGGCGAAGCTGGCCTACCAGGTGATCCGGATCAGCCGCCGGGCCGGCGACGGTTCGAGCATCAACCCGCAGGAGAAGGTGGCCTACCGCCGGTTGCTGGATGGCCTGGCCCTCGACGAGACGCAGATCCAGGAGGCCGAATGGGCCGTGGAGCAGGATCTTGGCGGTCAGATGAGCCTGCTCGGCTTCCTGGCCAGCCGCTTCAGGGGGCTGGGTGCCTGGCCCGATGACGCGCTGCTCGACGCACCCGGCGCGCCGAGGCTCTGAGCCTGCTCAGTGCCGGAAGTTCTCCGTGTGGCCAGGATCGTGGGGTAGCTTCGCCGCCAGACTTTCCAGAAAGGTGGTGGCACCGATCAGGTCCTGCAGGAACAGCTCGGCCAGATCCCGGCCGAAGCCGTTGCGCACGACCACACGCAACCCTGAGACATCCGTGAGATGGTCGGGCAGGGAGTAAGCGGGCACCTGCCAGCCCCGCTCCCGCAGCTTGGCCGACAGATCGAACACGGTGTAGCGGACCACCTCCGGTTTGAGCCGGAAGAAGAACACCGGCAGCTCCGATCCATCGGAGAGCAACTGAAACGGGCCGATCCGGGCGATCTGCTCAGCCAGGAACATCGCCGTGTCCCGGCAGGCCTGCTGGATCGCTCGGTAGCCCTCGAACCCCAGCCGGATGAAGTTGTAGTACTGGGCGATCACCTGGGCACCGGGCCGGGAGAAGTTGAGCGCGAAGGTCGGCATGTCTCCGCCGAGGTAGTTGACGTGGAAGACCAGGTCGTCCGGCAGGTCGGCGGGGGTGCGCCAGATCACCCAGCCCACCCCGGGATACACCAGGCCGTACTTGTGGCCGGAGGCATTGATCGATCGCACCCTCGGCACCCGGAAGTCCCACTCCAGCTGGGGGTCGAGGAACGGGGCGATGAAGCCGCCCGAGGCCGCGTCCACATGGATCGGCACATCCGGCCCTCCTGAGGCCTGCAGCTGATCGAGGGCCTCGGAGATCTCCTTCACCGGTTCGTAGGAGCCGTCGAAAGTGGAGCCGAGGATGGCCACCACGCCGATGCTGTTCTGATCCACCAGCTTGAGTGCCTCTTCGGCGTTGAGCTGCAACCGGCCGGCCTCGATGGGGGCGTAGCGGGGCTCCACATCCCAGTAGCGGCAGAACTTCTCCCAGACCACCTGAACATTGCTGCCCATCACCAGGTTCGGCCGGTCGGTGGGCAGAGCGGCCGCCGCGCGGCGTTGCCGCCACTTCCACTTCAAGGCCAGACCGCCGAGCATCACCGCCTCGCTGGAGCCGGTGGTGGAGGTGCCGGTGGCGTTCTCGTGATCGGGAGAATTCCACAGCGAGGAGAGAATCCTCACGCAGCGGCCCTCGATCGCCGCGGTCTGCGGATACTCATCCTTGTCGATCATGTTCTTGTCCGCCGACTGGGCGAAGAGCGCCGTCGCCTCGGGTTCCATGAACGTGGTCACGAAGGTGGCCAGGTTCTGGCGGGCGTTGCCATCGAGCAGCAGTTCATCGCTGATCAGGCTGGAGGCCACTTTCGGGTCCATGCCGTCGGCAGGCAGGGCGTCCTTCGGGATGCCCCTGGTGGCGCCGGGCCGGGCATACACAGGGGCGTTGATCAGGCGTTCGAAGTCGTTGAACAGGGAGGAATGAAGGGCCATCGGCAGGGTGAGCAGGCAGACCGGCGGGCGGCCTGGCGGGAGCACGTTCCATGCTGGCCTGATGGCATCCGTCTGGTTGAAGACAAGGGCTGCCGGAGAGGCCCCCGGACCAGGTTCTGGTGGGCTCCCGGCAGGCGGGACCTCCCCTTGCCGTCGCTCACGCCTCGGCCGCCGGGCGCATCAGCAGGGCGTGGGCGGCCGGCACGTAGAAGAGCGCCAGGGCGGTGGCCCCCACCAGCCCGCCGGACACCGCGATCGCCAGGGGCGGCCAGAAGCCGGTGGGGTCGAGCATCAGCGGCAGGAAACCGGTCACGGTGGTGAGGGTGGTGGCGAGCACGTGGCGGGTGGCGTGCAGCACCACGGCGGTGCTGGCGGTCGTATCGCCACGGGCGGCCGCCGGATCGGTGCGCAGGGCGTTGAGCACCACGATCGAATCGTTCACCGCCAGCCCGATCAGGCCGAGCGTGCCCAGGATCGCGGTGAAGCCGAACAGCGAGCCGCTGAGCTGCAGGGCCAGGGCCGCCAGGCCAACAGAGAGCACCGCCACCGAGGCGATCAGGGCCGCCAGCCGGAACGAGCGGAAGGAGAGCACCAGCGTGGCGGTCATCAGCACCATCAGCACCCCTGCCGTGGACAGCAGGCTGCCAACGGCATCGCCGCGGGCGTCGGCTTCGCCGCCGTAGCTGAGCTGCACCGCCGCCGGCAGTTGCCAGCCGTCGTGCTCCAGCTGGCGGCGGAACTCTGCCAGCACGGAACTGGGCAGGGTGCCGGCGGCGAGATAGGCGCGCACGGCGTTGATGCGCTGGCCGTCACGGCGGGTGATCGAGGCCAACTCCGGCTCCAGCTGCAGCGCGGCCAGGGCGTCGAGCGGGATCGTGCCGCCACCGCCGGGCGCCACCAGATCGAGGGCCGCCAGCTGGCCCGGACCGTCGCGCTGCGCGGCGGCCACCTGCACCCGCACCGGCAAGGTGGTGGTGCCTTCCTGGATCGAGCCGCCCACGGCGCCATCAAGGCCGGCCTGCAGCTGGCGGGCGATCGCCCGGTTGTCGAGGCCGGTGCGGCGGGCCTGCTCCTCATCCACCGCCAGGGCCAGCCGCGGCAGGGCCTCGCTCAAGCTGGCGCTGGTGTGGGTCACCGCCTCGATCTGGGCTAGCCGGCGGCGCAGGTCGTCGCCGATCCGGCGCAGTTGTTGCAGATCGGGGCCCTGCAGGCGCAGCTCGATCGGCGCCGCGAACGGTGGCCCCTGCTCCAGCTGCTTCACCAGGACCTGCGCGTCCGGGAAGCGGCGATCGAGGCTCTGCTGCAGGGAGCGGATCGTGTCGCGCAGGCCCTCGGCACTGCGCAGCTGCACCAGGCCCTGGGCGTAGTGGGGGGCGTTCTCCTGGTCGGCGATCACGTTGTAAAAAAACTGCGGCGCGCTTTCGCCCAGAAACCAGTGCACGTCTTCGACGCTGGGGTGGCGGCGGATCAGGCGTCGCGCCTCCAGGGCCAGCGCTTCGGTGCGGGCGATGGCGCTCTGCTGCGGCAGGCGCAGCTCGATCTGGAACTGGTCGCGGTTGGTGGGGGGGAAGAACTGCCGCTCCAGGCTGGCGAAACAGGCGAAGCCCAGCACCGGCAGCACCAGAGACAGCGCCACGCCCTGCCAGGGATGGCGCAGCACGCGCTGCAGGCCGGCGCGGTAGGGGCCGGTGAGCGCGGGAATGGCCAGGCCCTGCTCCCACCAGCGAACGTTGGGCCCCAGCGGCTGCCAGCGGTGCAGCCGGGCGGCCACGGCCAGGATCACCGCGAGCGAGAGCAGCAGCGAGCAGGCCAGGGCCAGGATCACCGTGAGGCCGATCGTGCCGATGAATTCGCCTGTGGCCCCTGGTGAGGTGGCGATCGGCACGAAGGAAAGCACGGTGGTGAGCGTGGCGGCCAGCATCGGGACCAGCAGGTAGCGGCTGGTCTGCCGCACCGCCTCCCCGGGTGGTGTGCCGGCCCGCAGGCGTTGCTGCAGCTCTTCCACCACCACGATGGCGTTGTCGATCAGCAGGCCCAGGGCGATCACCAGGCCGGTTGCCGACATCTGATGCAGCGGCACCTCCAGCACCCGCAGGCAGCCGAGCACCATCAGCGCGGTGAGCGGCAGGGCTGCCCCCACCACAAGGGCCGCGCGGCCGCCGAGCATCAGCACCGACACGGCCACCACCAGCAGCGACCCGGTGATCAGGTTGTTGATCACGCCATCGAGGCGTTCCTGCACGTAGCGGCTCTGATCGAGCACGGTGTGCAGCCCCAGGCCCGCCGGCAGGGTGGCGCGCACCTCCTCCAGCAGCTGGCGCGCGTCATTGGCCCAGTGGTCGAGTCGCACGCTCGGGGCCACCGTGGCCGCCACCACCACGGCGGGCTGGCCGTGCACCAGCGCCAGCTGGGCGGCGGGCAGGCGCACCCCGCGGCTCACCTCGGCCACCTGGGCCAGGCGGGCACTGGCGCCATCGGCCCCCACCGTCAACGGGATGGAGCGGATCCGCTCTAGCGAATCGAGGGCGCCATCGAGCTGCAGCAGGAAGTCACCGCGCTCGCTGCGCACCTGTCCAGCGGCTTCCTTGGCATCGCTGGCGGCGATGCGTTCGGAGAGGTCGCGGGCGGTGAGCCCCAGCCGGGCCAGCTCGCGGGCACCGATCTCGACGCGGATCTCCTCCTCGGGTTCACCGCTGATCTCCACCTTGTTGGTGCCGGGGATGGCGCGCAGGCGGGTCTGGAGGTCGTCGGCCAGGCGGGAGAGCAGGCCCAGATCAGCCGGACCGGGCAGCTCCCAGGTGAGACCGACAATCAGGGCGCTGGCACCCACATTGCCGTCACGGAATTCCGGATCCGTGGCCTCCGGCGGCAGCAGGGGGGTGGCGTCGTCGATCTTGCTGCGCACCTTGCTCCAGGCCGGCGCCACCTGGCGCACGCCGTCCTTGAGCACCACCGCAATCACTGAACTGCCGGTGGAAGAGGTGGAGGAGAGTGCGTCCACCTCTTCCAGTTCCAGCAGGGCGTCTTCCAGGGGTTTGGTGATCAGCGCCTCCACCCGCTCCGGCGTGGCCCCCGGCAGGGTGGTGATCACCAGGGCGTTGCGCTGGGTGATCAACGGATCCTCCAGCCGCGGCAGGGTGAGCAGGGAACTGAGCCCCCACACCACCACCAGCAGCACGGTGAGCAGCAGCAGCTGCCGGTTGCGGTGGAACAGGTCGCCCATCAGTTCGCCTCCTGCACCCACACGCCCGGCACCAGGCGCTGGGTGCCGGCGGCGATCACGCGCTCGCCGGGGCGCAGGGTGCCGCGCACCAAGGAGCGCTCGCCGTCGCTGTGCACGATCTCCACCAGGCGGCGGGCCACCTGCTGCCCCTGCGCTGGCGCCTTGCTGTTGTCGGTGGAGCCGGAGCTGCCGCTGATCGCTCTGAGCCCATCAGTGCCGGCCGCAGCCTTCACCACGTACACCGACCACAGCCCCCCTTCGGCCGCCACCAGCGCCGTGGTGGGCAGCCAGAAGCCTTCGCCCCGCTCACTGCGCTGCAGGCTGAGCCGGGCGGTGGCCCCCACCGGCAGGTCGCTCACCGGCAGGCGCAGCACCACGGTGACGGTGCGGCTGGCGGCATCGAGCTCCGGCAGCAGGGCGCTGACGCTGGCGATCAGGCGGCGTTCCCCCACCTGAACCGGATGGTTCTCACCCAGCCGCAGGCCCTGCGCGGCTGAGGGAGGCACCCCCACCCGCAGCTCCTGGGGCGCGGCCTCCACCAGCGTGACCACCGCCTGGCCACCGCTCACCACCACGCCCTCATCGAGCAGCCGTCGGCTCACCGTGCCGGCGAAGGGGGCCACCAGCACGCTGCGGCCCAGATCCACATCGATCTGGCGCAGGCGGGCGCTGACGTCGTCCACCTGGCTCTCGGCCTGAAGCAGGCGGCTGCGCAGGGCGGCGCTGCCATGGATCTGCTGATCGAGATCCTCCCGGGCGATGGCGCCCTGGGCATGCAGCTGGCGGCGCCGTTCGCGCTGCAGCTCGGCCAGGATCAGTTGCTGGCGCACTTCCTCCACGCCGGCCAGCGCCACCCGCCGCTGGGCCGCCGCCTGCTGACGCTGGGCCTGCAGGCGGCGGCGATCGAGGCGGGCAAGCGGCTGCCCCTGGGCCACGCGGTCGCCTTCCTCCACCAGCACCTGCTCGATCGTGCCGGGCAGCTCGAAGCCGAGGCTGCTGCTGCGGCCGGCCACCACCTCACCGGTGTAGGCGCGGCTGGTAAGGAAGCTGCTCACCGGCACGGCCGTCACCACCGCCACCGGCAGGGGGCGGATCGCGGCGGGGCGGGGCCGCAAGCCGGGTGACAGGGCCAGGGCAATGGCAGCGGTGGCGGCCAGCGGCAGGCCCCAACGGACCCAGCGAGGCTCAAGGGACCCGCGCAACGCCTGCCGCAGCGCTGGGACTGGGGCGGCAGGCGGCTGTGCGGGGGCGGAATCCATCGGTGGAATCGGGTGAGCAGCGCTGGCAGGGCAGTTGCTGGCCGGGCAGTGACGGCTGGGCAGGGGTGGCCGGGCGCGTTGCTCCTCCAACTTGCTACACAACAGGTTGAGTATGTGCATCAGTGTATGCACAACAAATTGAGTAGGTCAAGCGCCGGCGGTTGCGGCTGGGCCAGGATCAGCTGCCAAGCCGTTGCGACCTTTCCCCTGCCATGGCCCTGGCGCACACGATCCTCACGGTGCTCTGCGAGAAGGAGGCCAGCGGCTACGACATCAGCAAGCAGTTCGAGGAGTCGATGGCCTGCTATTGGACGGCCAGCCAGCAGCAGATCTACCGGGAGCTGGGGCGGATCGAGCAGAACGGCTGGGCCTGCTGCCAGGTGGTGCCGCAGCACGGCAAGCCCGATCGCAAGGTGTATGCGATCACCGAGGCGGGCCGCCAGGAGTTGCGCCAGTGGGCGGCCGAGCCCTCCCTGCCCACCCCGATCCGCGAAGACCTGCTGGTGAAGGTGCTCGGCGGCCCCTACGCCGAGCCCGAGCAGCTGCTGGCGGAAGTGCAACGCCGCCGCGCCGTGCATGCCGCCCAGCTCGCCTCCTATCAGGAGACAGAGGCGTTGGTGCTCAGCCAGGCCGGGCTGCCGCTGCAGGAGCAGTACCGCTATCTCACCTTGCGCCGCGGCATCCTGTTCGAGCAGGAATGGATCCGCTGGTGCGATGAGGTGATCGCCTTTCTGCACCAGCAGCACCCCCCTGCGTCGCCGCCATGAGCGCACCCGCGCCACAGCCGGGCCCTTCCTGCGAACCCACCGGCCTGCCCGCCGTTTCGCCGCCGTGGCTGATCACGGCTCACCGATGATCCCCCTGCAGATGACGCGCTGACAGCGATGGTGATCCGAATGGTGCCGCTGCCTGTGCGAGCGCGTGGCAATCCTCGCTGGCTCGCCCAATCTGCGCGGCGCGTTCTTGGCGTTGTGCTCGCTGGTGGCCTGAGCGGAGCGGCGCCCGCCTTGGCCATGAACGCCAACGAGGGGCGCGCGGCGCCTTCCGCCCAGGCAGCCGCCATCCTGCGGATCGTGCGCCAGCGCATGGCGGCCGATCACCTGAGGGCGGTGATCGTGCGCGTCACGATCGACGGCAAGGAGGTGGTCACCGAGGCGATGGGCGAGTCGATCACGGGCGTGCCCGCCACGAAAGACATGCACTTCCGCAACGGGGCAGTGGCCATCTCCTACGTGGCGACGCTGCTGCTGCAACTGGTCGACGAGAACAAGGTGAGCCTCGACGACAAGCTCTCGCGCTGGCTGCCGGACATCCCGAACGCGGATCGCGTCACGCTCGGCCAGCTGGCCCGGATGACCTCCGGCTACCGCGATTACGTGATCGGCAATGACGCCTTCGACAAGGTTCTGCTCGAGAACCCGTTCCGCCAGTTCGAGGTGCAGGACCTGCTCGCCTACGCGGATCTGCAGACGCTGCTGTACGAGCCCGGCACCAGCTGGAACTATGCGCACACGAACTACATCCTGCTCGGCCTGGCGCTTGAAACCATCACGGGCCAGACGATCCCTGCGCTGATGCAGGAGCGGATCTTCACACCCCTGAAGCTCCGCAACACCCTGGATCCCGGCGGTACGCCCGCAATCGCGCCGCCCGTTCTGCACGCCTTCTCCTCGGAGCGGCGGCAGTCGCTCGGCCTCAAAGCAGGAACGCGTTTCTATGAGGAGTCGACCTACTGGAACCCGTCGTGGACGATCACACGCGGTGCGGTTCAGACCACCACCATCCACGACATGGCCACATCCGCCGAGGCGATCGGCACAGGACGGCTCCTGTCGCCGGAGAGCCACAGGCTGCAGATCGCTCCGAAGCTGCGGGGCTTCGGCAGGCCGATCGAGGGCTGTGCAACCTGCGCCACGCTCAGCGACTTCTACACCTATGGGATCGGGATCGTGCTCTCGGGCCCCTGGCTGCTCCAGAACCCGCTGTTCTCTGGGCAGGCCGGGGTGATGGCCTATCTGCCATCGAAGAAGATCGCGATCGCCGTTGCGGTGACCTTCAACGAAGCGGCCTTCGATCCGAGCGGTGCGTACCGGAATTCAGCTGATGACATCTTCCGCGAGATCGGCGCTTACCTGGCGCCGGGTGAAGCTCCGCCCGTGAAGCCTCAAGCCACCGCCCCGTGACTGTCTCCCTGCCCAGCCAGACCTGCGTGCTCGTGGTGGGGGCGGGCCCCACGGGCCTGCTGCTGGCGGGGGAGCTGCAGCGCCGTGGCGTGCCCACCCTGCTGATCGACGCCCGGGCCGAAGCCCTGCACTGGGACCGGGCCACGGTGATCCACCCGCTCTCGCTGGAGATCTTCGAGGCGCTGGGGCTGGTGGATCGGTTGCTCGAAGCCGGCTGCCGGCAGCGGCGGATCCTGATCCATGCCGACGGCCGACGGCTGGGTGAACTGGATCTGTCCGTCTGCGGCAGCCGCTACGGCTTCAACATCGGCCTCTCAGAAGAGGTGACCGAAGCGATCCTCACGGACCATCTCGAGAGCGCTGGGGGCACAGTGCACCGCACCTGCCGGCTGGTGGCTCTCCAGCCCAGCGACGACGGGGTGATCGCCACGGTGAGCGGCGGCGAGCTGGAGCAATCCGTGCAGGCCCGCTGGGTGGTGGGCTGCGACGGCCTGCGCAGCACCACCCGCGAGCTGAGCGGCCTCCGCTTCGAGGGCCAGGCCATCACCCGCCCCTGGGCCGTGTTCGATGCGGCGGTGGAGGGCTGGGCCGACAGCCATGAGCTGAACGCGGCCTATCTCGACGCCTCGCCGCTGATCCTCACGGCCCTGCCCGAGCAGCGCTGGCGGGTGTATCTGCGGCCCGCCGATGAGCAGGGTGATCTGGTGGCGGAGGCCACCGCCGTGCTGCAGCGCTATCTGCCGGCGGCCCACTTCAGCGGTGTGGAGAACCCCAGCCGCTTCCACTGCCACAGCCGGGTGGCCAGCGCCTTCCGGGCCGGGCCGGTGTTCGTGGCCGGCGATGCCGCCCACGTGTGCTCGCCCGCCGAGGGTCACGGGATGAACTGCGGGCTGCAGGATGCCGCCAACCTGGCCTGGAAGCTGGCGCTGGTGCACCACGGCGCCGCCGCCCCTGCCCTGCTGGACAGCTACGAGCAGGAGCGGCGCCCGGTGGCGCAGCAGATCTGCCGCTCCGGCGAGGCCACCGAGCAGGCCCACGCCCTGCAGGAACGCGAGGCGCGCGCCGCCCGCGACCGCTCGATCGCCACCATGCTGGCCAATCCGGTGGCCCGCCAGCAGGAGGTGGTGGCCGAAACCGAGCTGGACGTGAGCTACGCCGACTCGGCGATCAGCGGCGGCAGCGGTGGCCAAGGCGGCCAACCATTCGCTGCCGGTCAGCGGCTGCCCACCACGATCGCGCTGCCGACCGGCGCGGGAGCTGTCCTGCTGCACCAGCTCACCCACCGACGCGGCCACACGCTGCTGCTGCTGGCTGGTCCGCAGGCACCGCCGGAGGCACTCGCCAGCCTGCAGGCAGAGCTGGAGGCCGAGCGGGCCAGCGGCATGGTTCCGCCGGCGCTGGTGGAGGCGGTGGTGTCGCTGCGGCTGGAGGAGGCGCCCAGCCTGGGCCTGGGGCCCCTCACCCTGCTGGCCGTGCGGCCAGACGGCTTCATCGGCCTGCGGGCTGATGCGGATCACCGCAGCGCGGTGCGGCGGTATGCCGCGTTGGTGCTGGGCTGCTGAGTAGGCCAGCTCACCTGGGGGTGGGGCGCTGCCAAGGCGCGTCAGTCTTCAACTCAATGGTGATTCGACAGTTGCAGCTGGCTGCACGAGCGAGTGAACATCCGAGTGAACATCCAGGCTGGCTCGCCCAACCTGCGAGGCGCGCTCTTGGCAACGGCGCTGTCGCCATCTCCTACGTGGCGACCCTGCTGCTGCAGCTGGTCGACGAGAACAAGGTGAGCCTCAACGACAAGCTCTCGCGCTGGCTGCCGGACATCCCGAACGCGGATCGGGTCACGCTCGGCCAGCTCGCCCGGCTGACCTCCGGCTACCGCGGTGCAATCCAGACCACCAACATCCACGACATGGCGACCTCAGCTGAGCCGATCGGGATGGGGCCTTGCTTGGCGCGGTCATGGCGTGAGATGCCGAGAGAACGCCGCAAAGGACGCCGAAAGAACAAACAGGAAGTCTGTTGTGGTGAAGGCCGGATGGCCACACTGCCTGGATCAGTCCGCCAGGGAAGATGACGGCGCCGGAGAATCGCCGTGGAGATATCAGCTCCCGGGCTTGAGCAAGCGGCCCGAAAGACGCACCACCAGCTGATCCGCCGTCGTGGCCGATGCGACGATCCTGTGGCCGCCTCCGGCAGGCGTGGCTTCAGGGATTCAGCGACTGGATCCGCTCCTTGCCCTGCATCGAAAAGCGGCTGATGGTGCTGGCGTTGAGATCCAGCTTCATCAGGTCCACCGAGCGGATCTGACTGTTCTCAAAGGTGCGGAAGAGAAAGCGCTTGCGAGCCAGGTCGTTGGCGCTGGTCCACAGGGTGTAGTCGGCGAGCACATTGCCGTGCTCATCCTTGTGGCCTTCACGGGCTGCCCCCTTGGGGATGTCGAAGTTGTTGAGCGCATGGAACGCCTCGAGCACGGCGTCGTCGCCCGTCTTGCCCGGCTCGACGGAGGTGGAGAAGGCCACCGCCCGCACGAAGCGAGAGGGGGGCGTGAAATCCCCCGGCAGGCCCAGCATGCCGGCGCCCATGCCAAGGGGCTGCAGCTTCACGCCGCCGACCGTGACGGGAGCGGGGTTGGTGAGCGAAAAGTTCACGTAGTTGCGCAGGTTCGTCATGTGCCAGTCGAAGGACGGCGAATTCGCCATAACTCCCAGGGGATTGTCATGAACCTGAAGCTTGCCGCCGATGTATTCAATGACGATGCTTTTGCCGCTGGCATCATTGACGATGTAGTGAACGGGAGGGGTGAACCCCCAGGCCGGGAAGATCACATCCGCCACCACCACGTTGCCGATGTTGCGCCGCACCTCCTCCACGCTGGCGAAGCTCTCCAGAAGCCAGGAGCCGAGCTCCCAGGGGGCGAGGGTTCTGCCGGCACTGGCGGCGCTGAACTTCTGGAAGCCGGCGCTGCCGGGGAAGTAGAAGGTGCCCACCGCCAGGCCCTTCTCGTTGAGACCATCGAAGATGAAGGGCAGTTTCTCCCCGTTGGCACCGAGGGAGGCATAGCGGGATGTCCAGCGCATTCCCGCTTTGCCGCCGGGTGCGGTGCCGGTGCGCGCGAAGCCCCGGGGCACCATGATCACTTCGGATTTGATGTCTGTCGCAAACTCCAGGGTGCGCGCGAAGACCACATCGCCGTTGCGGGCGATCAGCCGGATCCCCGTGCAGGCCTCGGCTGCCTGGGCAGTGAGCAGGGCGGCGACGGCCAGGGCATTCGCGAACAGGGTGCTCAGGGTGTGCTTCATCGGGGGCGTCGGTGCGGGGCAGGTGATGCCTTCAGGCATTGTGGACGCAAGGCTGCCTCCTTGCTGGCGCTGTAACACTGCTCATCGAGCTGATTGCAACCAGCCGTTGGAACCAGGCGGGCCTGGAAAGGCTGGATGCTGCAGAAGATCGGTTTGGTGTACAGCTGCCGCAGCAGATAGAAATCCGCCTGGGAGTAGTTGGCGAAGAAGTGATCGTCCAGTTGAATCCCATCGCCGTGGCGGGCCTCATGCACCAGGTCTTCGATGCGCAGTGAGCGGTACTGCGGAGACTGCACCAACACCACAGGCAGGAGCCCCTGCCGGCGTGCATCGCGTCGGACACCTTGCGGACGTCCAGGAACACCATCCGGTCGTTGCTGGCGCGGATCTGGGCCATGGTCGTGCCCAGCGACCGCTGGGAGGCGTAGTACCAGATCTGGGGCTGCGACAGCCAGGTGCCGTTGGGGGCCACAGTGAACCATCCGCTTTCGCTGGAGATCTTCGAGGCACTGGGGCTGCCGGGTGAACAGAATCGACCAACTCACCAGCCCGGTTGGCTGCTCAGTTCCGTTGAGGGTGCGGCCATCCCATCCAGGATCGATTCGCGCATTCCAGAAATCGAAACCAGGTGCAGGGTTTCCTGGATGGTTCGCCAGTCGTCTTCCGAGAGGAGCAGGGCGTTGCCGCGCTTGCCGGTGATCTGGACCGGCTCATGGGATTGCCCCACCTCGTCGATGAGGGCGTACAGCCGCTTGCGGGCCTCGGTGGCGGAAAGGCTGCTCACTGACCCTCCAGAAGGCGTACGCCAAACCGTACTGCTCTCGGTTCTCGTCCGGGCTGGTTTCGTTGTGGCATCAGCAGGGGGAGAAGATGGCCTCAACGTCAGGGCCAGGCCCAAGGCAGCCCAACACCTGAGAGACCCGTGACGACAACAGTGACGACAACAGTGACGACAACAGTGACCTCAGCAGTGCCCGCAGCAGTTCTGACAACAACGTTCGCTGAGTTTGCCCAGCGGGCCGACTATTCGCTGCTGGATTCTCTGCAGGCGGACCCTCAGGCCAGCGGCGATGGCCACGATCACCGGCCCCGCCAGGTGTTCTCGGGTCATTACGTGCCGGTGACGCCCACGCCGCTGCCAGCGCCGGAGCTTGTGGCGCACAGCAGCACCCTGTTCCAGGAGCTGGGCCTGAGCGAGGCGCTGGCTGGCGACGACCAATTCATCCAGCTGTTTTCCGGTGACATCAGCGTGGCCACAGCGCCGCTGCGACCGTATGGCTGGGCCACCGGTTATGCCCTCTCGATCTACGGCACCGAATACACCCAGCAGTGTCCGTTCGGCACCGGCAACGGCTATGGCGATGGCCGGGCCATTTCCGTGTTCGAAGGCGTCTTCAACGGCAAGCGCTGGGAGATGCAACTCAAAGGCGGTGGCCCCACGCCCTACTGCCGCGGCGCCGATGGCCGCGCCGTGCTGCGCTCCAGCGTGCGTGAGTTTCTGGCGCAGGAGTTCTTGCACGCCCTGGGGGTGCCCACCTCCCGCTCGCTGACGCTGGTGATGTCCAGGTCTGAAACCGTGCGCAGGCCCTGGTATGCGCCGAACTCCCGCTCGTTCGATCCCGACATCCTGGTGGACAACCCAGCGGCGATCAGCACCCGGGTGGCGCCATCGTTTCTGCGGGTGGGCCAGCTGGAGCTGTTCGCCCGCCGTGCCCGCAGCGAGGCCCATCCGGGTGCGCTGAACGAGCTGCAGATGATCGTTCAGCACCTGATCGTGCGGAACTACCGGCCAGAGATTGATCCAGGCCTGGATTTCAGCGACCAGGTGGTTGAGCTGGCGGGCTTGTTTCGCACGCGGCTCACTTCACTGGTGGCAAACTGGATGCGCGTTGGCTATTGCCAGGGCAATTTCAACAGCGACAATTGCGCCGCTGGTGGCTACACCCTCGACTACGGCCCCTTCGGCTTCTGCGAACTGTTCGATCCCCGCTTTCAGCCCTGGACCGGCGGCGGCGAGCATTTCTGCTTCTTCAACCAACCAGTTGCGGCTGAAGCCAATTACCAGATGTTCTGGTCCGCCATCAGGCCGCTGCTCGCCGGCAACACGCAGGCCCTGGCAAGGCTGGATCAGATCCAGGGCGGCTTCAGCGAAGCGATGCAGCAGGAGATCGAGGCGATGTGGGCCAGCAAGCTCGGCCTGATCAGCTACAACGCCACGCTGGTGAACGAGCTGCTGGAGCTGATGGTGCTCTCCAAGGTGGATTACACGATCTTCTTCCGCCGGCTCTCTGAGATTCCCGAGCAACTCTCCGCCTTGAAAGAGAGCTTCTACCTGCCGTGTTCGGAAGAGCTTGATGCGCAATGGACGCAGTGGCTGCAACGCTGGCGGGATCGCGTCACGGCAGGTGGCGACATCAAGGCGACATCCGCTGCGATGCAACGGGTGAATCCTGCGATCACCTGGCGCGAATGGCTGATCGCCCCGGCCTATGAACAGGCGGCGCAGGGGGATTTCAGCCTGGTCAGGGAGCTGCAGGAGGTGTTCGGCCATCCCTACGACAAGCCAGCAGCGGAGCTAGCGGCCACCTACGACCGCCTCAAGCCCAGGGACTTCTTCAACGCCGGTGGCGTGTCGCATTACAGCTGCTCATCGTGAGCGATTTCGGCCGATACTGAGCAGATCTCTCTGGCCCCATGAGCCTCGCCCTCGCCCAGCCGCAGCCACCTGGATCTGTTGGTGGAGTTTCAGCCGATCGAACCCGGAGACCTGGTGCGCGCTTACTTCGGCCTGGAGCAACAACTTGCCTCGATCACAGGCAAGTCGGTGGATCTGGTGATGGCCGATGCCGTGCGCAATCCCTATGTGCGCCGCACGATCGAGGCGTCGAAGCAGCTGATTGATGAAGCGTGATCCTCGGGCCTTTCTCAGCGATCGCATCAGCCTCGACGACTACAGCAAGAGCCGCCTGATTCGCTCCGCTGTTGAGCGGGAGTTCACCATCAATGATCAGCTCGTCTGGGGCGTGATCCAGGGCAATCTGACAGCTCTTTTGGAGCAGTGCACCCAACTGCTCAGTGATCTCAATGGAGCCCGAAGGCCCGCTTCTAGATTGCATTGAAGGAGCTCACCTGGGCTGTGACCGAGCATCTGGAGGTACTCAATCGTGCTCCTGGCGGGAGCTGGAGGCGTTACGGAGGGGGCACTGGTGAGCGCAGCTACCCACGCCTTCCTTGGCCACCCGCGCCGTCTACACCTTCTCCGGCTTTACCGGCGAACAGGATCACCACCTCTACCTTCACCACGACGGCTACCCGACCGGTGCCGCCTGGCGATTGAGCCAAGCCCTGCAACTCGGGGATGAGCCCTCGGCCTTCCTCCGCTCCTTTCGCAGCACCCAGGCCGCTGCAGAACCGTTGGCCCACCCAGAGCACTGCGGCGATGCCGAGTACCGCTACCACGTGCAACTGATCAACAGCGCCGATCCCTCGATTCAGGTGCAGTGCTGGCGGCGGCTGCCGGAGGGAAAGAACTGGCACATGCGCTGCAACCCCATGCCGTTGGCCGCGTTCATCCAGCGGTTCCTACCCAGCGAGAGCCCGGCCTGAACGTCGATCAGCTGCAACAGGGATCAGCCGCAACAGGTGGAGCCCGAGGGCTTCATTGAGCCCGGCCAGGTCAACGCCCTCCGGCCGTAGCCGCTGCTTCGATTGAGCCGGTGCGTCTGCCGAGGCGTTCACACCACCCATGAAATCTGACCCACCATCAGCCTTTCGCCCTTGTCGCCCATGTCGCTAGCGGCCTCAGCCCTGATTCAGGATCGCGTCGATCTCGCGACGGATCTCCGGAAAGCGCTGGTAGGCCATCCATACCTCCTCAAGATCCACCACGTCGTAGGCGTGGATCAGCACATCGCGCATCCCTGCCATCGTCCGCCAGGGCACATCAGTGTGAAGCAATCTCAACTCAGGACTGAGACGCTTGGTGGCTTCGCCAAGAATCTCAAGACATCGAATGACGGCATCCTGGAGATAATCCTTCTCCCTGAAGGTCTCGGCATTTTCAATCGGGTAGCCCAGAGCCCGATCGAGAACAGACAGGATATCGATCAGAGCCTGGCGATCCCGCGCGTCCATCACAGGGGAATGGCTTCGCCTTCCACAGTGGCTTTCAGATCAGGCTTGAGGTTGCGGCGGCGGATCAGATCCACCCGGGTGAGCAGCAGATCCTCCAGAGCGGATTTGAGTTCGGCCCGGTCGAACAGGCTGGCGCCGGCGGGAAGGTCCACGAGCAGATCCACATCACTGCTGGGCACGGCCTGATCCCGCGCCACGGAGCCGAACACCGCCGGATTGCTGGCGCCATGGCGGGCGAGCAGTTCATGGAGCTGTGGGGCCAGTTGTTGCAGCTCCGCGAGACGCATGGTCGCTCCAGGCCTGTTGTGCGCTGTGTGCATACCTGGTGACGCTAAACCGCCACCGCCAGCTCCGGATAGAAGGCCCCCGTGATCGCCCGCTGCAGCCGCCAGCGAATCGCCATCGGCCGCTCGCCTTCGTGGTTCACATAATGGGCAAAGCCCAGGCTCAGGAATGGCAGCGTGACGCCGCCCACGCCGGTTCTCTCTGCTGCGCAGAAGCCCTTGGCTACGCGGCCGGGGAAGGGGTGGGCTTCGTTCAGCAAGCCAAACGCCGCAAACACCTCAGCGAGCGCGGGAGCAGCGGCCGTGGAGCTTCAGGGGCACATGGCTTCGGCCACTACCCCAGAGCTGGGCCAGCAGCATCCGCCACTGACGCTCCGCATACAGATCCAACCCCGCCGGATCAGCTCCAACCGAGCCCTTCCAGGATCGCCGCCAGTCTCCGTTCGCCGGTGCAGTGGGCCAAGAGCCCAATGGCCTGCCCATGGAAGCTTCGCGATGATGGAGCCCATGACCACCACCCCGACACCTCTGGTGACCCGCGAGGCGCTGCTTGCTTTCACGCAGCGGCTGGTGGAGTGCTACGCCCCCGAGAAGGTGATCCTGTTCGGTTCTTTGGCTCGTGGAGAAGCGCGCTGGGATTCGGATGCGGACATCTTGGTGGTGATGCCCTTCGAGGGACGCCACCTAGCCAAGATCCGTGAAATACGCCGACTCTGCCAGGTGCGATTCCCCCTGGATCTCCTGGTGCGGCGGCCAGAGGAGATTGAGCTTCGCTACCGGGGGGGCGATCCGGTTGTGCGCGAGGCGCTTGACCATGGCGAGCTGCTGCATGGCTGAACCCTGGTCGGCCGTTCCGGGGTGGATTGCCAAGGCCGAGGGCGATTGGGAAGTACTGGAGATCCTCCTGACCAGGAACACACCCGGCTTGCGCGATGCGGTGGTCTTTCACGCCCAGCAATGTGTGGAGAAACTGCTCAAAGCCCGGTTGATCCAGCTCGGGCATACGGTCGACAAGATCCATGACCCGGCCATCCTGTCTCGCCAACTGGAAGCTGTGGATGGACAATGGAGCTGGGATGGTGAGGAACTGGCTGATCTGTCCTCAGGAGCGGTGCTCGCTCGCTATCCGGGTTTTAAACCTCAGCCGAGGAACAGGCAGAACAGGTGGAATTGGCCAGCAATCTGAGGCAGGCCCTGCGGATTCTGCTTGGCTCAGAACAGCAGGAAGAGTGAACAAACTGACTGACGTGGTGGGTGCTCACACCGCCCCCTCAAACCGCCACCGCCAGCTCCGGATAGAACGCCCCCGGAATCGGCCGCTGCAGCCGCCAGCGAATCGCCGCTCTTCAACCAAAACGATCCGCTCGTCTTCGTGGCTCATGGATCCGGCAATGAGCAGGCACAGGAACGGCACGTGGAGAAGCCGCATCTCGAGTGATGGGGAGGACCAGGCCCATTCAGGCGTTGGATGCTTTCAAGTCGCTGGCTAAGGCATTGGGGCGTTATTGCTGAGTACATCCTGCAGAGAGGTTTTGAGGCCAGGGAGGTCATTCTGGATTGCATCCCAGAGGATCAGCTGATCCACGGTTTCGTAGACATGAATGATTCTGTTGCGGGTACCCACGATGCGGCGGAGATCGGGGATGACGTCAAGAACGCTGGGATCGGCATCCAGGGCCCGCTTGAGTGCCTCTCCGATGATTTCGAACTTACGTTCCACTGCTGATTGGATCAGTTCATCGTCAAGGTAGTGATCAAGGGTGCAGTTCTCAATGAAGCGCTCAATCGCCTCGATGGCCTCAAAGGCGTCAAGCAGGCGTTTCAGCGCCTCCCTTCGCATGTTCAGAGTTCCAGGAGAAGCCGCCGTGACGCGTCCACGTCTTTGCGGAAAAAGGGATTGTGGATCATGGATTCCGTCAGGAGATCCACTGGACGGCCAAAGAGGGCTTCCAATTCATCGGCGAAGGAACAGAAGCGCCGGGCATAGCCCGGTTCTCGTTGGCCCGTCATCTGCACGATGAAGTCCAGGTCACTGCTGGCAGGGTCAAACAGGCCCTTCGCCGCCGAGCCGAACACTTCAAGCCGATCCACGCCGTAGCGATCGCACAGGTGCCTGAGCGGCTCAAGCCGGTCGACCAGCAAGGGCAGCAGTGGGGCAGCCGTGTCCATGGGGTCAGGTTAGTGGAGTCGTGGGTTCCCTTAAGCCGCCACCGCCAGCTCCGGATAGAAGCCCCCCGGAATCGGCCGCTGCAGCCGCCAGCGAATCGCCATCGGCCGCTCGCCTTCATGGCTCACGTCGTCGGCAAAGCCCAGGCACAGAAACGGCAGCGTGACGCTGCCGCGCTTGTTTTCCTCCCGCACGAACAAGCATCACGCGTCTGCCGCGGGCGCGGTGGTGGATGGTGCGCTGGCCGGTGGCTGAGGCTCTGGCTCTCCCAGTGGAACTCCAGCGGGGAGATGGCGACGTCGTTGGTGCGGGTGGTGGGGGAGAACAACCGCTCGGATTTTTTCAGGGTGATGAAGAACACGTCGCAGCGCGACGCCTCATCAAAGAACACCCCAACTGCTGCGCAGAAGCCATCGGCTACGCGGCCGGGGAAGGGACGGGCTTCGGTCAATAAGCCAAACGCCGCAAATACCTCGGCGCGGAGGTTGGCGGTAGCCCAGAGCCACAACAGGCCTTCGGCCAGCAGCACGCGGCACTGGCGCTCCGCCTATCCTTATGGCGTCTGAGCTTCAGGGCTGAGGAGAAGAAAGCCGGCCTCTGGATGGGTCGCGAACGCTTCGATCGCCTCGAGATTGTTCAGAAGCAGAGCGGCTGTGGCTGCATTGCCGGCATTGCCGATCGCCAGGCAGATCACTTTTGGGGGAAAACCACGGGACACGCTGAGCCGGAGAAAATCCTCGTCCTTGGTCACCAACAGGACGTCCTCAGAGCGAGCCCGTTCCCAGATCGTCAGATCATCAGCTCCACCGAGGCCAAGCAGCCGCACATGGGTTGGTTCCGGAAACCGACCTGAGAGCAGTGGCAGCAGACGTTCTGAGAGGTTCTCGTCCAGCAGCAAGCGGACGCTCATGCCGCCGAGGAGGAATGGATGATCAGGCAACGTTCCCGGTCTGCCGCATAGGCAAGGCAGGCGAGCACGTCGTCATGGCTGAGCTGCGGGAAATCCTCCAGCAGTTCCGCTTCACTCATGCCACTACCCAGATAACCGAGGACATCCCCCACGGTGAGTCGGGTGCCGCGAACGCATGGCTTCCCGAAGCGCACCGCCGGGTTGATGGTGATCTGTGCCTGGATGTCCATAGGTCAAAGCTAAACAGCCAACCCCATCACCGGCAGCCACGCTGCAGGAATCTGCCGCTATGGCCGCCAGCGAATCGCCATCGGGCGTTCGCCCTGGTGGCTCACGTAGTCGGCAAAGCCCAGGCACAGAAACGGCAGCGTGACGCCGCCGCGCCGGTGCTCTGGCTCTGCCAATGGAACCGGGAGGGGCCGAGGGCCAGGTCGCGGGTGCGGGTGGTTGGGGAGGAGAGGGCTTCGCTTTTGCGCAGGGTGATGAACAGAAGGCCGATGATGGTGGGCTGGTGCCAGCGCACGCCTTTGCGTTGGATCCAGGAGGCTTCTCATTCCCTCAGGACCAGGCAGTTCGTCAGGACAGAACGGTCTTCAGCTGAAGGATCAGCAGCGGCAATTCCACCTGGATCACATCCCATACCACATCAAGATCGACCCCCAGGTAGGCGTGGATGAGTTGATTGCGCATCGCGATGATCTCCTCTGGGATGCGAGTGGCGGCCTCGCCGATCAGCTCGATGTTGCGAAGAACGGCGTCCTGCATCAGCTGATTTGCCTCGAACTGCGCACGGTCCAGCTCAGCGCAGTAGCTCACGGCACGATGGGCAAACCGATCCATGTCCTGCGCATAGAGGCGCCAGTCACGTTTCGGATTGTCGTCAGAGGGGGATGGCATCCGCCTCCACTGCAGGTCTGAGCTCCTGCCGGAGTGCTTGTTCTGTCACCAGATCGACAGGTTGCTGGAGCAGATCTTCCAGGAACAGCTGAAGGCCATAGAAGCGTCTGGCGGTGGCAGGGCCGTCGAAGGCCACCAGCAGATCCACATCGCTGCTCGATGTTGCTGTGCCACGCGCCCAGGAGCCGAATAATCGCAGGCTGTGCCCGCCGAAACGCTCACTCCAGACGGGCGCGTGCTGGCGTAACTGGCTGATCAACGTTTCTGCACTGACGTCCATGGCCTACTGGGAACGCTCAGGAGTGGTCTGGCACGAGGCTAAACCGCCACCGCCAGCTCCGGGTAGAAGCCCCCAGGAATGGCCCTTTGCAGCCGCCAACGGATCGCCATCGGCCGCTCGCCTTCGTGGCTCACATAATCGGCAAAGCCCAGGCACAGGAACGGCAGCGTGACGCCACCGCGCCGGTTTTCCTCCCGCACCAGCAACAGCACTCGGCTGCCGCGCTCTCGGTGGTGGATGGTGCGCTAGCCGGTGGCTGAGGCTTCGCGGCTGAGGCTCTGGCTCTCCCAGTGGAACTCAGTGCGGGAAATGGCGTAGTCGTTGTAGCGGGTGGTGGGGAGAACAAGCGCTCACTCTTCTTCAGGGTGATGAAGAACACCTCGCAACGCGACGCCTCATCGAAGAAGACACCCTCGCGGCCGGGGAAGGAGCGGGCTTCGTTCAACAACCCAAACGCCGCAAACACTTCAGAGCGGGAGTAGCGGCCGTGGAGCTTCAGGGGCACCGGGAGAGCAGGTTCGCCATCGGCCAGAAACGGCCAATCGAGCGGCGCCACCAGGTGGTCGGTGCGCTCCAGCAGGAGCCCAGACAGCTCCACCAGCTCAGCGCGGATGGCAGCAGCGGCCCAGAGCCGCACCAACGACTTGGCCAGCAGCATCCGCCACTGACGCTCAGCCAACAGATCAAACCCCGCCACCCGATAAAACTCCCCCAACTCATCCCGAGCCCGTCGAGCAGCGCCGCCAGCGAGCAGGCTCCGAGCCGGCGGCATTCGGCGAGCAGCTGGGGCTGGCGGCTGGGCAGCGACTCGCGCAAATTTGAAAGCACCCGCTCAGTGGAGACGCCGAGCAGGGCGCGGTAGCGGAGGTCGTGCCGGAAGCGGCGGTTGGCCAGGCTGCAGGTGATGGCCCTGGCGTTGCCGGCGATGATGGAGCGATGCCAAAGGCACCACTCATCACCCAAGAAGCTCTAAAGGCCTTCACCGATCGTCTGGTGGAGGCGTTCGCCCCGGAGCAGGTGATTCTGTTCGGCTCGATGGCACGAGGAACGGCCGGACTGGGATCGGATGCCGATCTGCTGGTGGTGATGCCCTTCGAAGGAAGAGCCCTGGAGAAGATTCTGGAAATCTGCGAGGTTTGCCACCCCGAGTTCCCTCTGGACATGCTGCTTTGGCGGCCCGAGGACATCCCCAGGCGCTATCGCTGGGGAGACCCTTTCATCCGTGCAGCCCTTGATCATGGGGTGGTGCTGTATGGCTGAGCGCAATCCTGTTGTTGATGAGTGGATCAGCAAGGCCGAAGGGGATTGGCGCGCCATGGAGTTGTTGCACCACCAGCCAGGGCATGAAGATGCCGTAGTTTTTCATGCTCAGCAGTGCTTGGAAAAGTATTTCAAGGCAGCTCTGATTGCCCATGGGGAGTCTGTGCAGAAAATCCATGATCTTCGGGAACTCTCCAGGCAACTTAAGATCTTGATGCCGGATTGGGAAGCTGATCCTTCTGATCTGAGCCGGATCACCCAGGGAGGGGTGATCTTTCGCTACCCGGGGATGGAGGCAAATGCGGATGACGCCGCCAGTGCCGTGGCCATCACCAAAGGGGTGAGGCAGCGGCTTTCTGGATGGCTGAGGACTCTTCCTGAAGTCAGTTGAACCGCCCCCTCAAACCGCCACCGCCAGCTCCGGATAGAACGCCCCCGGAATCGCCCGCTGCAGCCGCCAGCGAATCGCCATCGGCCGTTCGCCTTCATGGCTCACGTAGTCGGCAAAGCCGAGGCACAGAAACGGCAGCGTGACGCCGCCGCGCTTGTTCTCCTCCCGCACAAACAACAGCACCCGGCTGCCGCGCTCTCGGTGGTGGATGTATCTCTGCCCGGTGGCGGAGGCTTGGCGGGTGAGGCTCTGGCTCTCCCAGTGGAACTCAGTTCGGGAAATGGCGTAGTCGTTGTAGCGGGTAGTGGGGGAGAACAAACGCTCGCTCTTCTTCAGGGTGATGAAGAACACGTCGCAGCGCGTGGCCTCATCAAAGAACACCCCCTCCCGGCCGGGGAAGGGGCGGGCTTCGTTCAGCAAGCCGAACGCCGCGAACACCTCGGCGCGGGAGTAGCGGCCATGGAGCTTCAGGGGCACCGGCGGGGCTGGTTCGCCAGCCGCCAGAAACCCCCAGGCGAGCGGCGCAACCAGGTGATCGGTGCGCTCCAGCAGCAGCGCGAACAGCTCCACCAGCTCGGCGCGGATGGCAGAGGCGGCCCAGAGCCGCACCAGGGCTTCGGGCAGGGGCAGGTGCTGGCGGCCACTGCCCCAGAGCTGGGCCAGCAGCATCCGCCACTGACGCTCCGCACACAGCTCCAACCCCGCCGGATCGGGCGCCACGGGCCGCTGCAGCTGATCCACCAGCCAGCGCAGGCGCTCGGGGTCGTCGAGATGCAGCAGGCCGCCGGCGATGCCCCGCCCCAACCGCTCTTCATCCGCCGTGGGCACACCCGAGGCCGCACCCGTCACCCCCCACCCCAGCTCCCGCTGCAGCAACGCCCAACACCCCGCCACCCGATAAAACTCCCCCAGCTCCATCCCGAGCCCCTCCAGCAGCGACGCCAGGGAACAGCGCCCCAGGCGGCGGCATTCCGCCAGCAGTTGGGGCCGGCGCGTGGGCAGCGACTCGCGCAAGTTGGCCAGCACCCGCTCCGTGGAGACGCGATCGAGCTGGAGGCTGCAGCCGGCGGGGAGGAAGGGGAAGCCGGTTTCGATCTGCTGGCGCAGCTGGTCGCGGGTGCCGCCGAGCAGGGCGCGGTAGCGGAGGTCGTGGCGGAAGCGGCGGTGGGCCTGGCCGATGAAGTCGAGCACCGTGAGGCAGCTCTTGCCCGGGCAGAGGCGCAGACCGCGGCCGAGCTGTTGCAGGAACACGATCGCGCTCTCGGTGGGCCGCAGGAACAGCACGGTGTCGATCTCGGGGATGTCGAGCCCTTCGTTGAACAGATCCACCGCGAAGAGGATCTGCAGCTCACCGGACCTGAGGCGGCGGATCTGCTCGGCGCGCTCGTCGCGGGAGCTGGAGGCATCGAGGGAGGCGGCGCGCAGGCCGGCGCCTGTGAACTTGCGGGCCATCCAGCCGGCGTGCTCCACGCTCACGCAGAAGCCCAGGGCCCGCATGGCGTGCAGGTTGGTGATCTTGCCCTCGAGTTCGCGCAGGATCAGGCGCAGGCGGGCGTCGTCGGCGGTGTAGAGGTTGGAGAGGGCCTCGGTGGCGTAGCCGTTGCGGCGCCATTCGATGCGCGAGAGGTCGGTGCCGTCGTGGAGGCCGAAGTAGTGGAAGGGCGCCAGCAGGCCCTGGTCGAGGGCGCTCCAGAGGCGCAGCTCAGCGGCGCTGTGGCCGCCGAACCAATGGAGGATGTCGAGCCCGTCTGTGCGTTCGGGGGTGGCGGTGAGGCCGAGCAGCAGACACGGCGCCAGGTGGGCCAGCCAGCGCTCGTAGCTGGAGGCGGCGGCGTGGTGGAACTCATCGACGATCACCACGTCGAACGTGCCCGGCGCCAGGCCCGCCGGATCGACCCCCGCGAGCGACTGCACCGAGGCGAACACAGGTTGCCACTGGCCAGGACGCTGGCCATCCACCAGCAGCTCGCCGAAGGAGCCATTGCGCAGCACCTGGCGGAAGGTGGCGAGGCTCTGCTGGTACGGCCCGAAGGAAAGGTGGCACTGGCTACTGGGCAGCAGTACGCCTGTTCCCTATGATCTCTCCGACGCTGCATCTAGTGTTCCCACAACTTTCAGACGCCATGGCTGCGCAGCTCACATGGGTCACGACCCCTGCGCTCGGACAGGGAAGATCAAGCGGTGGCAGTGCTGCCGCTGAACTGTTCGAGGGCGGTGGCAGCCAGCGCAGACGGACTCTCCTGGAGACCCTCGTACGGGAGATCTGCCAGAACAGCACGGATCAGCGCCTCGGCCGAAAGGCTGCGGAGGTCTGTTTCGACCTGATCCTTCTTCGAGGGCAGGAGCGTGATGCTTTTCTCTCCGCCATGAACTGGGAGGCGCTGCGTCCCCATCTGGCTGCCGTGCGAGGGGGAGGTGGAGCAGCGCTGACCCTGCGCGCCGGTCTTGAGGCGATGGAGGCCGAAACTCTGGTCTGCCTCCGCATCAGTGACAGCGGCACAACGGGGTTGAGCGGAGACGACTGGGATGAGGAAGGCAACTTCCGGCGTCTCTGCGTCCAGAATTTCTCAACAGGAGAGGAGACCGGACGAGGCGGCAGCTTCGGCCTCGGCAAGGCGGTCAGCTGGATGCACTCCCGTCTTCTCACGGTGCTTTTCTCATCCTCTGTACAGGGCATGGAGGACAGAGGGCTTCGGGTGTTCGGCCGAAGTGAGCTGCCTGCCCATGAACTTGATGGCGAGGCCTTCCTGGATGGCGCCTACCTGGGGGCGGCGGCTGAGCGGGACGGTATTCCCGTGGCTCTCTCCGACTGGCGTTCAGCTGAGGCGGTCTGCCCGCTCCAACTCGATCGGGGCGGCCTTCGAGGATGCGGAACCTCTCTCCTGATTCCGGCGTTTCACGAGCCCGACCGTGATGACGTGGGAAGCCTCGGGATCCGAGAACCGGAGGAGCTCTGCCGCGATCTCACCGAGGCTGCAGCGAAGTGGTTCTGGCCCGCCATCAGCTGGGGCCGACTGAAGGTCCGCTCACGCGTGCTGGTTTCAGGCGAATCCAGAGCAAGTTTCGAGAGCCGGTCTGAGGTGAGTGGGCTCTGGGCTCCATTCCTGGCTGCCTCACGCATGGAGCCCGGGGGCGAACCTGCTCTGGTGCCTGGTGATTCAGCCGCCATCGATATCACCGGATTCCCACTCCCCCGGCGGATTCAGCCGGCGGAACGGCCGGAGCTCCTTCACCCGGCTCTGGCAACTCTGATCCGGGTGGGTGTGACTCGCGTTTCTCCGAGTGAGGCCTGTCTGCCCTGCCGCTCCACCATCGCCATGATCCGTGGTGCCGGGATGGTCGTGGACTACGCCGAAGGGCTTCGTCTCCAGGACGGTGGCAGTTACTGCGCAGTCGCCCTCGTGGGATCCGCGCTGAATCACACACCTCCATCTGAAGAACTCGAGAACTGCAGGGAGTTCGCTGGTGATGCAGAGGAGTATTTCCGCGCCGCCGAACCCGTCACCCATGACGACTGGCTGCCTACTACTCGCCGGTTGCGGGAGAGCTATGACTGGCGCGGGTCGTCCGGCCGCCTGAGGGGCCTGCGGAGTGAGATCCGCCAGCTCCTCCAGCTACGGCTTCTCAGCGACGATGAGCCCGCACCGGATGCAGGACCTGAACTGTTGATGCGAATGCTCAGCCTGGGAGACGGTGGTGCACCCGTGGCAGCTGCCGCCAGGGGAGAGAAGCCCCGTCTGGAAGTTCGTGTTGATCGTGAAGGATCCTGGTTTGACCGGGAACGAGGGGGATGGTCCCTGCAGGGTGAGCTGATCCGTTATGGGCGCGCCGAAGGGCCTGCGACAGTCGGACTGAGCTTTCGAAGCATCGCGGATTCAGGCCAGGGTGATTGCTGGCGTATCTCAGGGATGGAAATCCATGGCTCAGAAAAGAATCTGAACATGGACAACATCGATGGTCGCCGGCTTCTGTTCTCCGTGGACAGTGGGTTCTCCGCCGTTCCCTTCCGCTGTCTTGTGTCACCCCCCGGTGGTGTTGACCCGGCGTTGACGGGTTTCCGTCAGGGAGGCTGAAGCAATGGAATTTCTTCCCTGGCGAACCGTTGATCTCGATGGGGCCTTCCGTGTCACGGCACCGGAGAGCATTGCAGAAGAGGTCATTCAGGAGGTCAGCAATGCCGTCACCTTCCGTTTTCGTGGCGATCTCAGTGATGTGAGGCTGGAGATCCTGCTTACCCCACCATGGGGCTGGGAGGAATGTTTCCTTCCCGCTGAACAGGAAGATGCTCCTGGTCAGTTCCTTTGCAGATTGATCAGTCGCTCCACCGGAAGGCGCATCGTGATCCCGTTGGTGCATGACGGGTTTGGCCTGTGGTACGCGGAAACCTCCTACAAAGCTCTGCTGGATGGGGAGGAGATCCGTGCGGAAGCACTGCTTGTGCGGACCGGTGAGCCAGAAGCACCGATGAATGGCTATGGCTGTGTGAGAGGCCAAATCCTCGGCCGCAGCAGGATCCACACCGTTCGTTTCTCCGGTCGCTCCCGCTCCGCCGAGCCCCTGTTCCACCTGCGCTGGGAAACGTTCCCTTCGGGGAGTAGCCATCAGCTCTTCCGGATCCTTCCAGGCGAACCACCCACGATTGAATTGAATTCCGGCGTAAGCGCCCCCCTTCGGCGGCTGCTGATGAGTCGCTCGCGGCGGCGCAACGGGGGGGCATTGTTACGTGACGCTCTCTTCAGCAGCATCTGCTCCAGCGTTTGGCCTGTGCTTGTCTCCACGGCGCTGCATGATCTCGAAGGAATCGTCGCAGCAGATGCCGGCGCGGCCCCTGAGGAATCGATCGACCAGCTGTGTGCCTGGCAGCGTCGCCTGCTTGCACTCTTTGCGGCAGGTCTGGCCGGGGTGGATCTGGAACCCCATGTCGCACTGCCCCAGCTGGTGATGGAGCTGAGGCGCCCGGGAGGCTTCACGGCTCTCATGCTTCGGCTACCCCCGCTGATCCAGCAGGAAACCAGGCTGGTGAAACTGGCCGAGGCGATGTCTGAAGGGGCCCACCTGCCACTTGAGGCTGAGTTTTCCAGCTCAGCCAACGAGATCTCCACTGAAACCATGGTGGAGGTGGCATGAGCAATTCTCTTCAGAGGCTGCAGAGCCCCATCAGCGAACAGGGCCTTGTCGAAGCCCTGCGCAATGCCAGGGGTCTGCCCGTGAGCGGCTTCCCCGGGGAAGTGGATCTGAGTCTGTTGGATCAGACGATCCAGGAGGTCATCGAAGCTGGCATCAGAGAGTCTGCTCTTGATACCTTCTTGGTCGAGCCCCTTCACCGCAGCCTTCGGGGGATGGAAGAAGAACTGAGAACAGACATGCGGATCTGGCACTGGCTAACCGTGGTGAGGTATCCGGAGATCGTCTGGCTTCGTTGGCGGGGCTCAGTTCCGGCTGATCCTGAGGATGGCTTCATGGTGGGCAACGGTCGGCGGCCGGTGCCGTCTGTGCGATTTCTTGGCACCGCCTCGATCAATGGACATGGACGCAACACCTTTGCGCGGCTCTTCTTCGCGGCCGAGCGGTTGATCGGCAGTGATGGCAATGATTACGACCTCGTACGGAGGCTGTTCAGCAGCCAGGAGCTTCATCTTGGTCTCAGTGACCGTGAATATGGCCTGCTTCCCCGCGTGAACCGCGTACTGACCCGGCAGCTTGCCGATCTGCCAGATCAGCAGGTGAGGGCAGGGGTGAGGAACCTGAATGCACTCGGAGGTTCGATCTGTCTCGATCTGCTGGATGAAGCTGAGATCCAGCAGCTGGTATGTCCTGATCCAGTGCAAGCCTGAAGGAGTGCGTGATGGCGAAAACAACTGTTCTCCAGGCTGATCCTCACCGGCTGAAGGCGCTGAAGGGCCCGGAGCAGAAACTTGAAGCCCATCCAGAAGCCTGTGGCCTCGAAGATCTCCCGGACCATGTCCGAAAGCTCGAGGGGAACAGGCCCCTGGCCGTTGATCTTTTCTGCGGTGCAGGAGGCCTGAGCCTGGGCCTGCACAGGGCTGGATTCGAGGTGATCCTTGGCGCAGATATCCGTCCGGATTCGATCGCCACTCACCGGCATCACTTCGGCGGGTGCTCCCACAAGGGTGATCTGAGCAATCCGGAGGAACTTCAGAAGATCATCCTTCAGCTCAACCGCTGTGGCGACATCGCGCTGGTGGCTGGTGGGCCTCCCTGCCAGCCCTTCTCGCGAAACATTCGCTGGCGCAAGCACGATGAAGACGTTGCCGGACAGCACTGGGAGCTCAACAGCAGCCGACGGGAGCTCTGGGAATCCTTCATGACTGTGGTGGAAGACGTTCGGCCGAGGGCGTTCCTGATGGAAAACGTCCCTGATATCGCTCTCACCGGTGATCAGGAGATCTTCCGGAATGTGGTCAGCAGAGGTGAAGCAGCCGATTACCGAGTTCATGCGCGCATCGTCTACGCCTGGCAGTACGGCGTTCCACAGCTTCGCCCCCGTCTGTTCATCGCCGGGACCCGAATCGGGTACACCTCCCCATTGCAGTGGCCGGATCCGGAATGCACTGAGCAAACGGCCCCCTCCCTGTTGGACGCGATCGGGGATCTGCCTTCGCTGGATGGTGACTGGTGGGAGGACTGGCAGGCAAACAATAGTTATGTAGGCCCTTCCTCTACCTACCAGCGACTGATGCGCGATTGGTTACCGGTGGGCCATCGAGACCTGCACGACCACATCACCAGGAAGGTTCGTGAAGACGACAAGATCACCTTCGAATTGATGCGCAGCACGGGCAAGAAATACCACGAGCTGGATGATGAGCAGCGCCGTTATCAGGTGACCAGTCGGGCACAGAGAGAAGGAAGAATGCAGAAAGAAAGCGGAAAGGAGCACAGTTTCGGCAACAAGTACAACGTCCTCGAACCCGATCAGCCCTGCATCACCATCACGGCCCATATGTCAAAGGATGGCTACTGGTACATCCATCCATCTCAGAACCGCACACTATCCATCCGGGAAGCAGCCAGGGTCCAGTCCTTCCCGGATGGGTTCAGGTTCCATGGAACACCCTCCAACCGGTTCCATCAGGTCGGGGAGGCAGTTGCACCACTCGTTGGGTTCGCTCTGGGAAAGGCACTCCTGAGTGCTGTTCAGAAGAAAGAAATCAGTAATTGCTGGCTACAGCCGGAGGAGATCCGCAGTGCTCTTGTCAGCTGGTACGGCACTGAGGGAGGTGGATCCCAGCTCCCATGGGCGAGGCAAAGAGAGAACGGTGAAGAGATTCCCGAGGCTCTGCGCGCTTGGCGCGTGTTTCTTGGAGAGCTGTCTGTGGCAACCATGAAGATCGAACACCAGGCGCTGTACTGGAAGAGGCTCCTGAGCCGGTGGCCTGACCATGATGTATTCCTGAAGGACCCTGAACCCAGCAGGCGCAGAACCTTCCGCAGCCTGCAGTTGGAGAGGGCCGAGAGCCTTCTTCACCAGGTGGCAATCGAACTGCGAGAAGACTTGCCATGGAGCGAATGGGTGCGCCGCGACCTTGATGGGCTTGGCCGTGACCGGATCCGCCAGTGCCTCGCGATGGTGGGGATCACGGCAGATCGTTCGTGCAATGTCGGCCTTGGACGGATGGTAGGCCGAGTCATGGGGATTGAAAAGATTGTCGGAAGCGGGTCAAGGCAGCTCAGGGAGCTTCATCTCGGTCTAATGCTGGGGGGTGATTCCGATGGCCGCGTGTACCGGGCAGCTGTGGCTGTTGCAGATCGCTGGTGCACTCCTGAGCCTTTATGCAATGGCGCCAGAGGTGGTAATGATCAGCCATGCCCGATGTGTCTCTCAGGGAAATGTAGCTACATAACCATTGCCAGTTGAGCCGCCTGACTTCACAAAGTTCTGCCTCAGATTATAACTCAGTCGATATGCAAGCATTTTGCCTCCCTTGAGTTCACACTATTGGCACACAGTGGTCTTTAGGCGATTGCCCAATGCGGTCCTATCTGTAGTTTTTGAAGACTCGGTATAACGTGTTGCATAAGGAGGAATCCAGCGAAAGGGGCCCTTGTTTTGCTTGGTTGAATCTGGTACAGTTTTATTATCGAAATTAGCTCATCTAGAGGGTGCAGCGATGCCGGGTCCGCAAGTAGATACTTTGGTCGAGCAAGTCCTTCAGGCATTGCCACGTGCCGGAAGTCTAACTGCGGCTATCGAGTCTTTACGCTTAGGACTTGAGAGCCTCGTTCCAGGATTGTCGCATACACTTGAAAATGAAATCAACGAAGCGATCGAGATTGTTACTCGCCAGTTCGAAAGAATCGAGATACTTCACTTGCATTCTGTCATTAGCAAACGCCCACAGTGGTATCTCGGTCCGATGCCAACGGATCTTCACTGGCCAGCGGTGCAATCCTTTCTTTTGAATGTCAAAGAATGGCCACAGGCGGATGTTGCTGGGATTGATAATTCCTCGAACGAAGTTATTTCTCTTCTGGAGAACCCGCGGAGCCCCACGGGGTCCCAGTTTTCTTGTCGTGGCCTCGTGGTTGGACATGTGCAATCTGGGAAGACAGCGAACATGACGGCGGTGATCGCCAAGGCACTTGATGTCGGCTACGACACGGTGATCGTTCTCTCTGGTCTAACAAACAAGCTGCGCCATCAGACGCAACAGAGGCTATTCAATGATCTCGTCTTGAGGAATCAATTGAACTGGCAGGTGCTGACTCCCAACGATATGAATGGCGATTTTCGTGCACCAGCACAAGGCGGGTTTCTTTCTCACTCTGATAAAGCCCAACTCGCTGTCATCAAAAAGAACGTCTCGCCGCTTCATCATCTATCTCTAGCAATCCATAGGACTCTTCCTGCCGTTCTTCAGTCTCTCAAGATACTTGTGATTGATGATGAATGCGACCAAGCGAGTGTTAATTCAGCGCGGGGAGAGCTAAATATGACCGCCATTAACCAACGCATTCGCGGAATACTTTCGATTTTGCCCTATGTGTCCTATGTGGGCTATACGGCTACCCCATTCGCAAACGTGCTTATAAACCCCTACAGGCGTGAAGGGCAGGTACTAGATGATTTATATCCGAAAGATTTTATAACGGCACTTCCGGTACCGGATAGATATTTTGGAACTGAGAGGCTCTTCGGCCGGCCACCATCGGATCCGGATAATCTGCGTCAAGAGGAAGAGGGCCTCGACATGATAAGAATTGTGCGGCCTCAAGAGGAGGCTTGGCTGCAGCCGCCGAATCGGCGCGATAGAGAAACCTTCCAGCCACGAATGACTCCGAGCCTTAGGAGAGCAATCCTCTACTTCCTCGCGACCTGTGCAGCGCGAATTGCCCGAGAGGACTCGAATCAGCACATGACGATGCTTGTCCATACGTCGGCCTATGTAACCGTTCATAATCGTGTGTCAACCCTTATTGAAGCGTGGGTAGCAGAGAAGCATGGCGAAATCCTCGATTGCAATTCAGCGCTTGGCCACAAGATCGCTGAAATCTGGAGTTGCGAGAGTGCACGACTGCCTTTAGGTATCACGCAACTTCCGCATGTTTCGATAGAAGACATCTTCATACATCTTCCAGCGGTCATAGAACGGCTTGAGTTTCCTATCGAGAATGGTTCGAGTGAGGACAGGATAGATTATTCCGCTCAACCCCGTACTTACATCGTGGTTGGGGGCTCGATACTTGCACGCGGGTTGACGCTAGAAGGTCTAATGGTCAGCTATTTCCTGCGTACAGCTAATCAGTATGACACGCTATTGCAGATGGGGCGTTGGTTTGGCTACCGCCCTCGCTATGAGGATCTTCCTCGAATATGGATGCCTAATCAATTGAGGATTCAATTCCGCGCACTTGCAGCCATTGAGCAAGAAATCCGCGACGAGATTCAGCAATATAGACTAATGGATTTAACCCCACTTGAAATAGCCGTGCGCATCCGTGCAATTCCAGGGATGGCAATTACAGCAGCTAACAAGATGACTGGGGCGCGTCGTTGTGCCGTCAGCTACTGGGGTACACATCGCCAGACATTCCGATTCTCTCATCAGGATGTAGGGCTTCTCGAGCGCAACTGGTCTGCTGGCGCAATGTTGGTTGATCAAGCAGAGCAATTGGGGCTCCGAGATCAGCTGGCTGGGGAACGTAAATTATGGCGGTCCGTACCAAGACGGTTGATCCGTATTTTTATCGAGAATTATAGCATTGAACGAACTCATGCAGGTCTCCTTCCGGAGATGCTGCTTCCCTTTCTTAATATTGATGATTCACGCCTAGATCTCTGGAACCTCGGCATTATCGAGTCGGGGAGGGGGAACTTGTCCGAGAAGGCTTTGGGTGTGCTGGGCCCCGTTAGAACGGTTCGCAGATCAAAACTCATAGACGCGAGTGGAGTCGCTGACATCAAGGCTCTAATGACAAAAAGTGATTTACTAATAGACTGTCTTACGGTAGATGCTGACGGCAGTTGGGATGAATTGAAGTCATTGCGCGAAGTAGAGATTGGACAAGTGCCTTTGTTGTTGCTCTATCCGATCGATAAAGTCTCGGAACCAGATCCTCCAAGGATTGGACGTCCACGCGTTCGACAGGCTCTCAATGCAGCGCACGATGTTCTTGGTATTGGCATAGTCTTTCCGGGCTCGGTGACCGAAGGAGGCAATTCTGTATCTGTCCAGTTGATCCCGATATCTGCGGAAGAGATCGCTGCAATTGAGGAGGAGGAGGCAGTTCAAGCGGAGGCGGCAGGTGTCCAGTGAAGCAGCGTTGCAAACGGTTGCTGGCCAATGGGCTTTGCTGCGGGAAGGCTCGCGCGATACGGATGGCCTCGAGGTTCCATCAATTCCACTTGGCATAGCAACTGCCTTTGGTCAAATTCGTCTGGCTGTAGGACCTAAAGGTGAGGCAAGGCTGCTGCTTCCGCTCACGCACGATGAAAAAGCTTTTGGAATTGATAGCGGAAACGCACTTGCAGTGGCTGATTCGACATTCATGCAGAACGGCAGGGCACATCGCTTCTTAGATTTAATGTGCCTTTCAGTAGAGCTAGAGCCGGTTTTCAGCGAGGTTGTTGACGAAATTGTTAAGCGGGTATCGGAGGGCGCCGGCTGCATAGAGGCCGCGCGGGCCACAGTTGTCGACTTTCGGACCTTGTTGGAACATGAGGTATCAGATCAAGTCGATCGGAGTCGTATCGCAGGGTTAGTGGGTGAACTAATCATCCTTAACAGGCTCTTGGATATGTCTCCTATTGCTTGGCGATCTTGGAGGGGCCCCGCAGGTGATCGGCACGACTTCCGTGCTGCCAATACTTCGCTCGAAGTCAAGGCCTCCCAGCGCGCTGGCTCTGTCATTGTGACAATCAATGGTCTCGACCAGTTGGAGCCACCTTCGGGCGGGTCGCTGCATCTTGCCCATTTCATCTTGGAGCCTGTCTCTGGTGGACTTCTTACGATTGCAGGCCTTGGTGAACGGGCGCTTGCTCGTGCAGACGACCCAGCTGGATTGCGCTTGCTTTTTGCTGGCCTCGGATGTCTAGATGTCAGAGACAGCAAGTGGAATCAGCACAGCTTCAGGGTCGAAGGCGAGAGCATCTATAGGGTCGACGGGGAATTCCCGCGCATCGTGCCTTCTGGCTTTTCTAGTGGTATTTCACCGGCCGGGATAATGGATGTAACTTATCTGATTGATCTGTCCTTTGCATTGGGCTGCAAGTGCCTGCCTAGCAGCCTTGCGGAAGTACTTTGGATCCTTGCGCAATGATGAATCCGCTGGATCTTTATTCCGAACCATATGGCTCAACTGGAAACATCGGGGAAAACTTCCGTCGACTTTTAGGTGCGCCATCGTTGGATCCACTTCAGACCGTGATCAGGGAGGCTGTGCAAAACATAGCGGATGCAGCAGTATTCGGGCGCGAACCAGAGATTCTTATCCGCCTCAGAATCCTGTCGCAAGATCAAAGAGAAATCCTCAGCAATATCGCTTTGCATAACATGCCCTTTGAGAGCAGTTCTCGTGAATTGTTGCAGGCCATGTTTAGCCGACGGGCCCTTGCCGTCTTAGAGATCTGTGACTTCTATACAACTGGACTTGGCGGACCGACTAGGTCGGACCGAGTTCCCATCGGAACGGAACGCACCGACTTCATAGACTTTATGCGCAACATTGGAACTCCGAGGGATTCTAAATGTGCAGGCGGTACCTATGGGTTCGGAAAGGTTGCGTTGTATCGTGCAAGTCGCTGCAGTTCCATCCTCGTCGATTCGCTACCCCACGGCTGCGGCACTGATGGCAGGCTCCTAATCGGATGCCATGTCGGACGCTCGTTTGATGTTCCGGAGAACGGAATGCATAGGAGATTCACCGGCCGACATTGGTGGGGAGTTGCCGATGAAGAGGATGGTATTACTGATCCCGTGACCGGATATGTAGCTGCTAAACTTGCTGCTGAATTGGGATTTCCGGTACGCACCTGCAGCGGCACGTCGATCATGATTCTTGACTTTGATATTGAGAATGATGATCTTCGTGCCGTGGGAAATCGCGTCGCTGAAACACTCCTTTGGAACTTTTGGCCCCGAATGATGCGCGATGTTCCCGCAAATAATAGATTTAAATGCAGGGTCGAGGCAGACGGTTCCGAGATACATATTCCAGCACCTGAGGAATTAGCACCATTCGATTTATTCTGCAAGGCAATGCGGGCTGCACGAGGGCGATCGGGCAATGACGTGAGGCCTATAGAGGCACTACGGCCGGCAAAGTTTCTCGGCACCCTTGCTATCGAAAGGGGGCTTAGGTCGCCTCGTAGACCACTTGTTGAGCCCAACTCTGTCGTGCCTCCTGTCATTCATCACATAGCGCTGATGCGACCAGTCGAACTCGTTGTGAAGTATCTCGCTGGTAGCCCTTTGCCTGATGAACGGCTGGAATGGGCCGGGGTATTCATTGTAAGTAGCGAGGACGAGGTTGAGAACGCTTTCGCTGACGCGGAACCACCGGCTCATGATGACTGGATTCCCGACAATCTACCTAAAGGTAGTGCCAAGAGCTATGTGAACATTGCGCTAAAAAGACTTCGAACTATCGCAGTAGAAATGGGAGTTATTCCACTTGTGCGACCTATAGTATCTAATTCTGCACTTCCTCTTGCGCGTCTTGCCGGCAGGCTTGGGGCTGTTCTCGAAGATGTCGGAGGCGACGGAGCACGTCGGCGACGATCAGCTGGCGGTGGTGTCGGAAGCCCTAGATCGCAGCGTGCACGCGCAGTAAAACCCTTCTTCGAACGGCTGGAGCTTGGTGACGAAGGCCGCATCGCCGTATTCAGGACAGAAGTGATCCAAGCTACCAATCGCACTGTCTGCTCACTTCATGCCTCAGCATCGATCGCAATCGATGGTGTCAGCGTTGGTCTTATTGATGACGAGATCAGGCAGCCGGTCGTTCTGTGCATCAAGGAAGTGGAAGGAGAGCTTATGGCACTCGGATCAAGACTTAACCTTCAGGGTCGGGAGGGATGGTTCGAGGTATGGATATTAGTTCCAGGCGAGTATGCGGTTACCGTCGATGCTGAAGTTCTGCCGGAGTCGGCTGTATGAACCGCCGTGTTGCCTTTCCCTTCTTAACCCTTTCCACCGCTGCCGTCTCAGCGACTGCGTGGCAAATCTCCCTAGATGGAGAAGAATGGACCGAGGCAGGTGAGTTTCTGACAAATTGGGATCATTCGTGCACGATGAAGCTTCGCAGGACGATCAGGCTTGACCCGCAGCTTGCTGTCTTTGATCTTTCGATCCCGAGAGATCAGCTACATCTCGCCATGGGCATCCGCATCGGCACTGGTCAAGGAAGATTGCCTCGGAAGGTCCTTTCGAGGCATCGGTATGTATTGGGCCAAGATGTCTGGGATCGAGATGTTGAAATCGAGCTATTAGGTGGAATTCTTTCAAGTGTCATTGATCTGCTGAGTGAGATCACTCTAACGACCCCGATCAATTCTACAGCTGCTCTTGCCCCGCGAGCCGATGGCGATCGGCTTTGGGCAGACAGTATGCGTGTTCGCCTCGAGGGAGAGGAACCTCGGTTCCCAATTGAGACAGCCGACTTCTCTACACTTTTGGGAGACACTGTTTCAGCTTCAGCACCGTGGCATCTCCACTGGACTCCTTTGCACTGGGACCGCGACTTCCATGGTGCTGTCTGCCTCTATCTTAACGAAAGTTCGACTACGTTCCTCGAACGGGTCAAGATTGAGGACGGACCCACCCTCCAAGTTCTTTTGGCAGACATTATGGGACAAATCTGCGAACGTTTCATTCTTGATCCCGAAGCTGCGGAGATGATGGATCGAGCCGAAGCAGGCTCTCTTGGTGCGCAAGCGGTTACTTGGCTGCGCAAGGCTTGGCCAGGAAAGGATACAGCGTTCTTCCGGTCTGTTCTTGAAAATAGGCCTGGAGTGTTCCATTCGGCTTTTCTCGCACTTGCGGAACTGGGAGACTCTTAGATGGTTGTCTTGCTACCCCGTCTCCCTGGCCCTGCTGCAGAATTATTCGTTCGGCGTTTTTTGGACCATGGGCTCGATAACCCGACCTGCTACAAGATTCTGGATCTGCCAGATGCTGTTCGCTTTGCAGCAACTGGAGGATCTCGTATTACAAGTTCGCAATTGAATTACCTTCGATCTGGCCTTGAAGACATTGCAATAAGACATGGACTTGGTGCCTCATCTGAACGTGGTTCATTTGCCCGATTCGACGCCGAAGCTTCTAAATGGCTCGCGCAGGAGCAAATTCTCGACAGTGGAGAAGCGCTACGGGATGATGTATGGAATTTCGTCGCTGCTGTGCTTGCCCCGGATATTGCTTACTGGCGATTCGGCACAGCTATGGAAAGATATACCGGCGGCGTAAGAAACACCTTCCAGCGGCTCTGGATGCGTGGGCGTGCACTTGACCGAGGGATAGATCACACGCACCGCTGGCAGCTCCTCGATGAACTAACAGAAGATGCTTTTGTGCAGATTATGGAACGTCCAATTATAGGCGGAGATTCGATTCTGGCTCTGGCATGTGGCGAGGCGTGGCTTCGTGCAGCCGATCACTATGGAAAGTCTGCTATGCAACCACTTATGCGCAGGGCGGTTCTTCGCATTCGTATACTGAATGAGATCAGAAGTCTGTCTGATATTTCCGTTCAGCAGCTTTCGCGATTGCTAGATGAGGCGTTTGGAATTTCCTCTAGTCTTGCCTCTTAGGATTTGTTTAAACCTTGCATGCATCCCGTGTAATCCCAAGGCTGTCATCTCTGTCTTGTCTTTATTAAACAGGTGAATTGGCTCATTAGTGTCTTGCCCTTCACTAACGTCTCCGGATCGTTTGGCATCAACGATGCAGATCTCCAGTTCGTTCTCCAGCAGCACCCGGCCGCTGCCCTCCAGCGCGCAGAACACACAATCCTCCTGCCTGTGCTGGTAGCTGGCGAGGAGTCCGCGAAAGTCGGTGCTATCCGTGTCCCGCTTGCCGGCATTGCAGCGGAAGCAGAGGGCCTGGAAGTTGGAGAGGTCGTCGGGTCCTCCCTGGTTTCTGGGGATGATGTGATCCACTTCCAGGGCGCACTGGTGCGGGTGAGCACGCGGTACTTGATGGAGCCACTGATCGGGCTGCGATAGCGGCTGCGGTGGGCGAACACCTCCTCGCCGCGCTGGGCGCGGAAGGCATCGAGGCGCTGGCGGCAGAGGGCTAGCTCATCGCGCTCGGCGTCGCTCAGCTCAACTGCTACGCAGCCTTCGGCTACGCCGCCCAACAGGCGGTAGTGGTCGTTGGCGTAGCTGGTCACGCCGTTGACGGTGAGGTTTCGATCTGGGTGACGTCTTCCCCCAGGATCCGCCGGGCGATGTCCTCGGCTGGGGCTGGGCTGAGGCGGCCGAGCAGTTCCAACCGCTGCGCGGAAGCCTTTGGCTACAGCATCAGCGGCTGGTCGATGGGGCTCATGCGCATCCGCCGCGTCACGTCGTCGCGCAGGCGGTCGTAGGTGGGGGAGGGGGCAGGGGGCATGAGGGCATGGGGGCATGGAGCGATGGTGGCGGTTGCCGGGCGCTCCGGCCAGGTTGGGTTTTGGGCGGCCCGTCAGGCTGGCGCTCCTGCTGGGATCCTCTCTGGCGTGGGCGCGTGGCGGCTGCAGCCAACCCGGCTCCGGGTGTGGTTATGCCGCCCCAGTCCCCTTCATCTGCAGAACCAATGGGCAGGCCACGGCAACACTTGGGCCTCATCCAGCGGGGGAACGGACAAGAGCATCCGCTCCAACCCTTGCCCACTCGCGCTGCCATCACGTCCACCACCACGGAGTCCCAGCGTGATGCCCCTGTCGGCCTGCACCATGATCATGTGGATAGACAACGTCTACCTGAAAGGGCTAGGGTTGCTTAACGCCTGCTGTTGATCCGTGGCTGCCACTCCTCGACTCAGCTGGAACTTGCGGGTCACGCCCGACGATCAGGCGCTGATCGATCGCGCGGTCCGTACTTCTGGCCTCACCCGAACCGACTTCGTTCTGCAGGCGGCCCGCAATGCCGCCCGTGAGCTGCTGGTGCAGCAGGCCTGGCAGGCCATTTCGCCTGAACAGTTCGACTTGTTTCTTCGCCAGCTCGACGCTCCGCCCACCCCATCGGATCGTCTACAACGCACCATGACGGCACCGAAGCCCTGGCAGCGCTGATGGATCTGCAGGCGCCGCAGCCGCTGGCGCAGCATCACAGCACTGTCGGCTTTGACTGTGGCGATTCCAGCCTTGACCACTGGCTTCAGCAGCGTGCACTGACCAACCAGAAGGGCGGTGCGACGCGCAGCTTCGTGGTCTGCAATGGCGACGACATCGTCAAGGCCTCTGTAGCCCTGGCCTCCGGCTCGGTGGCCGTGGCCTCAGCCCCTGGGCGTTTCAGGCGCAACATGCCCGATCCCATTCCAGTGGTGGTGTTGGCGCGGTTGGCGGTCTGCCGCAGTGTCCAGGGACGAGGCATCGCTCGCGCACTGCTCGCCGATGCGTTTGAGCGGGTGCTGCAGGCCAGCACACAGATCGGCGTGCGCGGCATCGTGGTTCATGCAGCGTCCACTGAAGCCCGCAGCTTCTATCTCCACATGGGTTTTGATCCCTCACCCATCGACCCCGACACCCTGCTGATCCGTCTCTCGGATGTGGCGGCCACCTTGCCGTTCTGATCTGAGCGGCGCAGGGTGTCGCTGGCCTGCAGGTTGTGCTGAGGTCGTCGGAGCCGCTCATCGTCCTGGGCACGATGTGGTCCACCTCCAGGGCCCGCTGGTGAGGGATTTGCTGAGCAACAGCCCGCGCCGCAGCATTCGCAGCGGCCACGGGCGCGGAAGGTGTTGAGGCGCTGGCTGCAGAGCTGCAGCAGCTCATCGCGCTCGGCATCGCTCAGCTCTACTGCTACGCAGAAGCCTTCGGCTACGCCGCCCAACAGGCGGTAGTGGTCGTTGGCGTAGCTGGTCACGCCATTGACGGTGAGGTGGCGATCTGGGTCACGTCTTCCCCCAGGATCCGGCGGGCGATGTCCTCGGCTGGGGCTGGGCTGCGGCGGCCCAGCAGTTCCATGAGCATCAGCGGTTGGTCGATGGGGCTCATGCGCATCCGCCGCGTCACGTCGTCGCGCAGGCGTTCGTAGGTGGGGGAGGGGTGCATGGGCGCATGGAGCGATGGTGGCGGTTGCCGGGCGCTCCGGCCAGGTTTGGTTTTGGGCGGCCCGTCAGGCTGGCGCTCCTGCTGGGATCCCTTCTGGCGTGGGCGCGTGGCGGCTGCAGCCAACCCAGTCCCCTCCATACCCAAAACCGATGGGAAGGCCATGGCAAGACGTGCTGCGGGCCCTGGAGCCGCGCGGACTGGGATCGGGGCGGTACTGGCGAGGGGCAGCAGAATGGGCACCATGACCGCCAGCCAACCCCCAACTCTCAAGCAGCTGTCGCAGTTGGCGCCCAAGCTGCAGGCGCTCATCGCTGCCCACGGTGGTCGGGATCTGCGGGTCTTTGGCTCTGTGCTCCACGGCACGGCAGCGGGCCATAGCGATGTGGACCTGCTTGTGGATTTCTCAGGCAGCCCCAGCTTTGAGCAGTACATGGATCTCAAGCTGGCCCTGGAAGATCTGCTCAACGCTCGCGTGGATCTGGTCACCCGGCGCGGACTTCGCCCGGAATTACGCCAACGCATCGAGCAGGAGGCCCTTCCGCTTGCCTGAGCAGCACCAGGGTCGCGACTGGACCTTGTTTCTTCAGGACATGCGGAAGTGCTGCACCAAGGTGCTCCGCTACAGCAGTGGCCTCACCAAGCAACAGTTTCTCGATGATGAGCTGACGCTTGATGCCGTGCTGCGGAATCTGGAGGTGCTGGGCGAAGCGGCTAAGCAGATCCCTGCGGAGATCCGGGAGCGCCATTTGCAGGTTCCTTGGCGGCGAATTGCTGGTCTCCGTGATGTTCTGGCCCATGCCTACTTTGGCCTGGAAGACGACACCATCTGGCAGATTGTTTCCGATAGCCTGCCAGCCCTTGCCGCACAGTTGGACCAGGTGGCTGAGGCTGAGCTGTGATCACGGGACTGAGCCCATCCACACCTTGACCGAGCCGCTGACCGGGCTGCACTCGTGGCACAGCTTCTGCAGCTCCTCGCGCTCGGCGTCGCTCAGTTGCCCTGCAGTTCCAACCGCTGCGCGGAAGCCTTTGGCTACAGCATCAGCGGTTGGTCGATGGGGCTCATGCGCATCCGCCGCGTCATGTCGTCGCGCAGGCGTTCGTAGGTGGGGGAGGGGTGCATGGGGCATCCTCGCTGGGGTGTGACGGGGGTGGCACTGGTGGAGCGGAAGCCACCTCGCGATGCTTTGCCCCCCCTCACCCTCTCGGACACCACTGGCCATCTGCCTACGATGAATCCACGCCAAGCGGTTGTGACTGTGCGCACCTTCTCCGCTGTGATCGAGCGCTGTCCTGACACAGGGCTTCTCGTGGGCCACGTTCCTGGCTTCCCCGGCGCCCACAGCCAGGGACAGACCCTCGATGAACTGCAGGCCAACCTCCAGGAGGTGATCGCCATGCTGCTGGAGGACGGCGAGCCTGTCCTGGAAAGCGATTTCGTCGGCCTGCAGCAGATCGTGGTACAGGCCTGACCGTGGGCTCAATCCCGGTTCTCACTCCATCGGAGGTGGCTGACATCCTCCGGACACTGGGCTTCAAGCTCGTCCGTCAGCGGGGCTCCCATCAGCAGTTCCGTGATGCGGGCGGACGCTGCACCACCGTTCCTTCCCACAAAGGTCGCGACATTGCGCCACCGCTGCTGCGTCAGATCGCCAAGGACATCGGCATGACCGTGGAGGAGTTCCTCAGCTATCGCTGAAGCCGGAATCCGCCTCGAGCCTCTGGGGAGCCCCCCACTTGTGTGTCGCGGCTGAGGGCGTTGCATCGGAAGCTGAGTGCCTGAAGGTTGCTGTCGTCGTCCAAGCCGCCTTGCTTCCACCGCTGGGCGGAAGGCCCACCAGGCGCCGCTGCCCAGGATTCGCCGCGCCACCTCCTGCGCTGGCGGGGGGGGTGCATGGGCGCATCCTCGCTGGGGTGTGACAGGGGGTGGCACTTGTAAGCGGAAGAACACAGGCAAGCCAGGCCGCCATGTCAGCTCGTGATCGCCTTCGCCCTGCCCCACCGCTTGGCGTGCCTACGTCTGGCGGTGGTAAGGTAGCGGTGTGATCAGGTCGTTTCGTTGCCGAGACACCCAGGCCCTGTTTTCGGGAAAGCCGGTGCGGCGCTTTGGGAGCATCGCTCGCACTGCCTTCTGCAAGCTCTCCTTCCGCAAGCTCGCCATTCTTGATGCCGCCGCATGCCTCAACGATCTGCAGATTCCACCAGGCAACCGCCTGGAGCCGCTCCGGGGAGACCGCCATGGCCAGCACAGCATCCGCATCAACGACCAGTTCCGGCTCTGCTTTCACTGGACGGAAGCCGGGCCAGAGGATGTCGAAATCGTTGACTATCACTGACGTGATGCTCGTTCACCCGGGCGAGGTGCTGCTTGAGGAGTTCCTGCGGCCATTGGGGATCAGCCAGTACCGGTTGGCGCAGGCGATCGATGTGCCCGAGAGCCGCATCAACGCGATTGTGAAGGGCAGGCGCGCTATCACGGCAGATACCGATCTGCGCCTTTGCCGGTTCTTTGGTCTGAGCGAGGGCTTCTGGCTGCGGATGCAAGGGAGCCATGATCTGAAGCTGGCCAAGCAGGCTCTGGAAAGCGTGCTGCCGGCGATCGAGCCCATTCAGCCAATGGCGTGAGCAGGGCTGGCGGCTCGGCGTCGCTCTGCTTGTCGCCGCCCATCAGGCGGCCGTGGTCGTTGGCACAACTGGTCAGTCCGTTGACGGTGAGCACGCGCCCCACCATCCGCTTCACCCGCTTCACGTAGGTGTCGATCTGGGTCACGTCTTCCCCCAGGATCCGCCGGGCGATGTCCTCGGCTGGGGCCGGGCTGCGGCGGCCCAGCAGTTCCAACCGCTGCGCGGAAGCCTTCGGCTACAGCATCAGCGGCTGGTCGATGGGGCTCATGCGCATCCGCCGCGTCACGTCGTCGCGCAGGCGTTCGTAGGTGGGGGAGGGGTGCATGGGGGCATGGAGCGATGGTGGCGGTTGCCGGGCGCTCCGGCCAGGTTGAGTTTTGGGCGGCCCGTCAGGCTGGTGCTCCTGCTGGGATCCCTTCTGGCGTGGGCGCGTGGCGGCTGCAGCCAACCCGGCTCCGACCCGTGCTCGCAGCAACCCAGGGCCAAGGGAAGAAGGGCTCCATCCAGTGCTCACGGCAGCTTCAGCCTGCGGGGCAGCACGGGCATCCTCCCGGCAGAATGGCTTTGAGATCAGAACCACGATGCGCAGCACCAGCCCACGGACCGAACAGGTGCTCAGCACCCTGAGGCTCCATCGTGGCGACTGGCAAGAGCGCTTCCACGTGGTCGATATTGGCGTCTTCGGTTCCATTGCCCGTGGCGACGCCCGCCCTGACAGCGATGTCGACGTGTGGGTGCGGCTGGATCCGCTGACCCCCTATGCCCTGGTGCACCTCAAGCAGGAGCTGGAAACGTTGCTGAGCACGTCTGTGGATGTGGTGCGGTTGCGCGAGCGCATGAACCCTTCCCTCAAGCAGCGCATCCTTGACGAAGGCCTGCGGCCATGACGGAAGGCGGACCCATCTCAAGTTGATACGGAGGTGGGCCGGGATCTGCTTGACGTGATCTGCATGCAGTTCCTCGCGATCGGTGAGGCTCTCAAGCGTTTTGAACGCCACTGGCCTGGTCGTCTGCAGGCCGAATTCCCATCAGTGGATTGGAAGGGAGCTATGGGGTTTCGCGATGTGATTGCCCATCAGTACTTCGATCTTGACAGTGAGCAGGTGTTGCTGATCTGTGAGCAATCCCTGCCTGAACTGATCGCGGCTGTTCGGGCGTTGCGGCAAAGATAATGATTCGGTGGACTTCGGGCCCTGGGCGGCCCGTCAGGCAGTCGCTGCTACTGGGATCCCTTCTGGCGTGGGCGCGTGGCGGCTGCAGCCAACCCGGCTCCGGGTGTGGCTGTGCCGCCCCAGTTCCGTTCATCCGAAGGGCCGATGGGCAAGCCATGGCAACGCCTGGACCACCTGCGATGCCGAGGTCCGAGAGGGCCGGCAGAAGGATGGTGGAAAAAGCAAGGGACCAACGCCGTTGTTTGACGACGTCTTCTGAGGATTCCAACCGAAGGGTGAGGCGGAACAGCTGGGCGATGAACACCCGCAGGCTCTGATTGGTGGCGGCGGGGGCGAGCTTGCCGTGCTTGGTGTCAGAATTGAGTTCACAGGTTGTAGGCCATGGCCAGCTCCGATCCAGGGCTCCAGCGCCTCCGTCAGGAGGCTGGACGCGTGCCGCTTCGGTCGCGGATCATCCGTGCAGTGGCCAGCTCCACAGCCATCGAAACGGGCCAGTCCATCTCCGTTATTGAAGGCCAGCTCGTGGCTCGGCAAACCCCTGCTGATCACCCCCACCAGGCAACACCTGCCTGAACAGCTGCTGCATCGGAGCGTTGTTCAACACAGCCCCAGCACGGATGGCGGCGAAATACTGCTCACGCTGCAGATCCCAGGCTGAATAGTCGAGAGGGCCGATGCCTGCCTGGCTCGCCATCACATCCGCCAGCAGCCGCGAGAGGCGGCCATTGCCCTCGCGGAATGGATGGATGAGCACAAATTCAACATGCACCTCAGCCAGCGCCTCAACCAGTTCATCGACGGATTTGGGATCCAGGGGTGTGCGTCTGTTCAGCTGTTCGCGTTGAAACGCCTCCAGAAGATCGGGCAGGAGATGGGCGCTCGCAAATGCAAAGTTCCCTTTGCTCAGGTTGAACCGGCGCACCGCTCCTGCCCATGGATAGACAGACTCCAGCCAGCGCCGATGCCACTCGATCACTTCCGCGACAGTGATTCGATGAGGTTCAGCCCCGTTGATGAAGATTCCCTCATAGAGATGAAGTAGTAGATCCTGCTCCACAGACTCCATGACCTCTGGATCTGTGATTCCCAATCGGTTACGCAGAACCAAGCCATTGGAGCCGGGCTCACACTCCGCGGCCGATCCAGCAACTGTGTAGCGGTTCATCGGCAAGCGATCAGCAGCAGGCCTTCCGGCTCAGAGAGCACCATCCAGCAACCGCCCCTCCCGGTAAGCCCTGCCGATCACATGGCTGCGCTCCGCGCACTCCTGCTGGGAATAAAGCAGCAGATGCAGCGACACATCCGCCTGGGCCAGGCGGCCCCAGAGCTCGTTGAGCACCTCAAAGCGGTGGTGGTGCTCCAGCCAGGCATCCGGTGCGGTGATCAGCAGGTCGATGTCCGACTCCGGCCCCGCCGTGCCACGGGCCCGGGAGCCGTCCAGGCGTACTTCCGCACCCGGGATCCTCTGCTGGATCAGAGCCGCCATCCCCTGGAGGCGTCGGTCCATCGGTGGTGGCGACGTTGCGGCGGTCATGGGCCCATTCTGGAGGCCTGCTTCAGCTCTGTGGCTCGTTCTTCAGCAGCACCCGGCTTCTGGCCTCCTGCCTTTGCTGGTAGCTGGCGAGGAGTCCGCGAAAGTCGGTGCGATCCGTGTCCCGCTTGCCGGCATTGCAGCGGAAGCAGAGGGCCTGGAAGTTGGAGAGGTCGTCGGGTCCTCCCTGGTTTCTCGGGATGATGTGATCCACCTCCAGGGTCCGCTGGTGCGGGTGAGCACGCGGTACTTGATGGAGCCACTGATGGGCGTGCGGTGTCGGCTGCGGTGGGCGAACACCTCCTCGCCGCGCTGGGCGCGGAAGGCTTTGAGGCGCTGGCGGCAGAGCTGCAGCAGCTCATCGCGCTCGGCATGCTGAGCTCTACTGCTACACAGCCTTCGGCTACGCCGCCCAACAGGCGGTAGTGGTCGTTGGCGTAGCTGGTCACGCCGTTGATGGTGAGGTGTCGATCTGGGTCACGTCTTCCCCCAGGATCCGCCGGGCGATGTCCTCGGCTGGGGCTGGCTGTTGCTTGGCAAATCAGCGGCCCAGCAGTTCCAACCGCTGCGCGGAAGCCTTTGGCTACAGCATCAGCGGCTGGTCGATGGGGCTCATGCGCATCCGCCGCGTCACGTCGTCGCGCAGGCGTTCGTAGGTGGGGGAGGGGTGCGGGGGCATGGGGTGTCCTGGCGCTTTCAGGCCAGTGCCGGTGGGAGATGGGACAAGGGGTGGCACTGGTGAGTTGAACAGCAAACCTCTGTACGTGTGGTCTGGATCGTTTTCGTCGTTGCATCAGCTCTACAGTGGCGACATTGCTCCCTCGTAGGCCTCGGCTGATGGCGGCACATTTCTCTCTAGCCAAGATGAGTCTGGAAGAGAAGCTCGAGGCGATGGAACTCCTCTGGGCAGATCTCTCCGCTACGCCCGATCAGGTCGATTCCCCTTCCTGGCATCGCGATGAATTAGAGCGACGCCGTGAGCAGGTACGGCAAGATCCTGACCGTTTTCAGCCCTGGAATGCTGCCATCGCTGAGCTGAGATCTGAGCTTCGTGGACATCAGACTTCTTGACGCCGCCAGGGATGATCTCCGCAATGGCTGGATATTTTATGAGTGCCAGCTCCTCGGCCTCGGAGACCGCTTTCTTGACGCCATTGAAGCCGATGTCCGGTCTTTGTCTCTGTGCGCTGGCATCCATCCGCAGGTCGACGGTTTCCATCGGCTGTTGATCAGAAGATTCCCATTCGCGCTCTATTACTTGGTGGAGGAGGCAAGCATCGACATCTACGCCATCCTCGATTGTCAACGCGATCCGTTCTGGATTCGCTCACGGCTACAGACCGATCGGCCCAACCCGTGAGCCCAGGCAGGCCGCCGATCAGGCTGTAGGCGCCGTTGCCGTAGGCGGTGATGCCATTGCCGGTGAGTACCTTTCCCGCCATCCGCTGACCAGGATTCGCCGGGCCACGTCCTGCGCCGGGGCGAGGAGTATGGGGGCATCCTGGCCGGGTGAGACGGGGGTGGCACTGGTGGACTGTGCTCCCTTCTCGCTTCGGACGTGCCCAGCCGCCATCAGGCCCCTGCCATCGCATGCCGCCCTCGGCTGCAGGCTGGTGATCCGCTTTGATCCCCTCAAGCGCCTCGGCACACTCGAACAGCGAGGCCTGGACTTTCTCGACGCGGAGAGCGTCTTCGCCGGCCCCACGATCGAAGCCTCCGATCGCAGGAAAGACTATGGTGAGGTCAGAATAATTTGCTTTGGTTTGCTGAGAGGCCGTGCCGTGATCGTGGTCTACACGGAGCGGAACGGCATCAGGCACATCATCTCCATGCGTAAGGCAAATGAACGAGAACAACGTCGTTTTCTCCCGCACCTCTACTCCAGGTGAGATTCACTCTGATCTTCAGCGCGTGGATGCCCATGTCATCCAGCCCGAGGAATATGAAGAGATCCCAGAGATTACGGAAGAAGATTTCGCTGAAGCCGTGATCAAGCTCCCTGGGCAGCCTGATCAACCTTTTCTGATCAATCCGCCCAAAGCACCCTGACACAACCGTCATTCGATGCCGCCGGGCGATGTCCTGCGCCGGGGCGGGGCAGGCTTTTGCCAGGCAATACCGTGGCCCAGCAGTTCCATGAGCATCAGCGGCTGGTAGATGTAGCTCATGCGCATGCGTTTCGCGATGTAGTCGCCAAGACGCTCGTCGGTGGCTGCGGGGTGCATGGGCGCATCCTCACCGGGGTGTTACGGGGGTGGCACTTGTGGGGTAGAAGCTCCGGCGATCTCCTGGCCCACGAATGCTCCCCCATGCAGACCAAGCGGTTGTCGAGAAGGCCAAGATCTGCGACGACCTGCTCTCAAGCGTGCATCCTGTCGGAAGATTCAAGGCCAGGGTGTTCCTCTCCCTCGGCTACACCCTCGGAGCCTGGACAAGACTTCCTGACGACCTCCTTCTCCATGGGCAGACCGGAGTGGTTGAGCGGATCGAGCGAAGCGCCTACGGGATGAGAGTTGTGATCAGTGCTAAATTAGAAGGCCCTACTGGAACTTCAAAGCAGTTCCGCTCAATCTGGCTGATTGCCGATCACTCCAGTCAGCCAAGGCTCATCACCGCAGTTCCGGAGTAAGTCATGTTTGCCTTGCACCAGACAGCAGCTCTCACCCAGGACCTTCCCGAGACTGGTCTTCAGTCGGGCGATCTCTGTGCTGTCGTTGCCATTCACGATCCTGAAACCTATGAGGTTGAGTTTGTCGCCGCATCCGGACGCACGCAATCCCTACTGACGCTTTCATCAGCCAGTCTTCGAGCGATTGGTGATCAGGATCTGATCGCTGTGCGTTCATTGGCTACGGCCAATCCCTGAGATTCGGCCTCGCTCAGCTCCTCGCTGCCCAGGATCCGCCGGGGTACGTCCTGCGCTGGGGCGGGGGCATGTTTGTTGTTGGGCGGCCCGTCAGGCCATCGCCCCTGCTGGGATCCCTTGTGGTGTTGGTGTGCCGCCCCAGTCCCCTCCGATCTCCAGAGCCGATGGGCAGGCCTCAAGCAAAGCGGCGTGAACCAGCAGCCTGGCCCGCCGAAAAGGTATAGAATCAGCACCGTGTGGAGTTCGCTTTCGATCCGGTCAAGAGTGCCTCCAACCTTGCCAATCACGGCATCGACTTCCATTCTGCCCAGCAGCTCTGGAGCGATTCGGAGCTTCTGGAGCTTCCGGCCCGCACCACCGGGGAGCCAAGATTTCTGGTGGTTGGCAGGATTGGCCTCAGGCACTGGTCGGCTGTGATGACCTACCGCGATCAGTGCATCCGATTGATTTCCGTTCGGCGGTCCAGACCAGAAGAGGTGGAGCTCTATGAACAGTTCTGATTTCGATCAACGTTTCGATGACGGCGAGTCCGTGCTCGACGCCCTCGACCTCGGCGGTGCCCGTCGCCGTCGGCTGGAGCAGAAACGCGTCAATGTCGACATCCCCGTGTGGATGATCGATCAGCTCGATCGCGAAGCCAGCCGCCTCGGCGTCACGCGTCAGTCAATCATCAAGGTGTGGCTGGCAGAGCGGCTGGAGCAGCGGATGTCTGCTTGAGCGCAAGCTCGGCAGATCGGTGATTGTGGCGGCGGCCACGGGCTTCGGCTGGTTGCAGGCACACCATCGTCACGGCCTGGATGAACACGCGGCGACCCGGATTGGCTTCCGTGAACTCACCTCCAGGCTGGCCGGCTGATGCAGGCTGAACTGGAGCGCCTCGGCCTCAGCGAAGACGAGCTCAGTGCCGACTTCCAGGCCTGGCGGAAAGGTCACCGTGACCAGCCAACGGCCTGAGTGAGGTTCCCCCAGGATCCGGCAGGCCACGTCCTGCGCGGGGGCCGGGCATGGTGGCCTCTTCGCCGTCTGTGTGCGTCATTTGTACTAACATCGGTCAGTCGCTCCAGCAGGGGGGGTTATCGCCATGGCTGCCATCGGGTCTTCACCTCCCCCCCGCTCGGCCCGGCTCGGCCTCCGCGCCACGCCGGAACAGGAAGCCGTGCTGCGCCGTGCCGCCGAGGTGACCCACAAGTCGCTCACCGACTTCATCCTCGACAGTGCCTGCCTCGCTGCCGAGCAGACGCTCCTGGATCAGCGCCTGTTCATGGTTTCCGGCTCGCAGGCTCAGGCCCTGATCGATCTGCTGGAGCGTCCCGACCAGGCCAACGAGGGTCTGCGTGATCTGTTCGCCAGGCAGGCTCCCTGGGATGCCCAGTGATCTGGCGGCCGCCGGAGCCGCTGGCCGTCCAGCACCGGTTGGAAGGCTTTGACTGCGGCAAGCTCACACTCAATCACTGGCTCTTGCACCACGCCCGCCAGGCGCAGACCGGTGGCTCGGCCAGAACGTTCGTCGTTGCCGATGAGGAGAACCGGGTCGCCGGCTACTACAGCCTCACCGTGGGCCAGGTCGACACTGTGGAGGCGCCAGAGCGGATTCGTCAGGGAATGGGGCGATTTCCACTGCCTGTGGTCATCCTGGCCAGGCTCGCTGTGTCAGGCGAGAACCATGGACGTGGTCTTGGTCTCGGGATGCTTCAGGACGCGATCCGTCGGACGCTGGTGATCGCCGAGCAGGCCGGAATTCGGGCAATCCTGACCCATCCCATCGACGAAGACGCGGCCCGCTTTTACACCCGGTTCGGATTCATCCCATCGCCGCTGCGCCAGCAGCAACTGCTTCTGCTGCTTAAGGATGCAAGAAGGATCCTCCGATGAGCATGGGGGCCTCCTGGCGGCCTGAGACGGGGGTGGCATTGGTAGGGAAGAAGCTTTATGGCCGTGAAACTCACCCGCCCTCCTTCACGCCCAACGGCCGGGCGCCCAGAGACCATCAGCTGACATCCGCGATCGTGGTGCCGAACGCGCCAGGCTCGATCAGGCTCCGGGCGACACCGAAGCGCGGCAGGAGGCTGCCGTTGAATTTCGCCTGCTCCGGCAGCTCCTTGATGCTCGCAAGCGGGCCGGTCTCACCCAGGAGGAGGTGGCCCTGCGGACGGGCACCACGCGCAGCGCCATCAGTCGGCTCGAGGGATCCCGCCGGCACCTGCCGGCACTGTCCACGCTCCGCCGCTACGCCGATGTGCTCGGCTGCGACCTGGAACTCAACCTCGTGCCTCGAGCCCCTGAGGGAGCTTTACCGCCCCCCACCAGGGCGTAGCCGCCTTTCTCGCAGCGGGTGATGCCGTTGCCGGTGAGCACCCGCCCCACCATTCGCTTCACCCGGTGCACGTAATAGTCGATCTGGGTCACGTCTTCCCCCAGGATTCGCCGGGCAATGTCCTGGGCGGGGCGGGGCTGGCTGTTGCTTGGCAAATCAGTGGCCGAGCAGTTCCAACCGCTACGCGGAAGCCTTCGGCTAGAGCATCAGCGGCTGGTCAATGTGGCTCATGCGCATGCGCCGCGTCACGTAGTCGCGCAGGCGTTCGTAGGTGGGGGATGGGTGCATGGGCTCATCCTCGCTGGGGTGTGACGGGGGTGGCACTTGTGGAGGAGAAGCTCAGTCGCCATGGCATCCCCCCAGCCGTTTCAAGGCCGAGAGCGCTTGTGCCGTCTAACGTGGGGACCGCCAGCGAGTGCCATGGGAGATCAGCTCAGCCGTATCACCCTCAATCCTGAGGTGTGCCACGGGAAACCAACGATCCGTGGGTTGCGTTACCCCGTGGAGATGGTGCTTGACCTGTTGGCCGCCGGCATGAGCACGGCTGAGATCCTGGCTGATTATCCCGATCTCGAAGCCCAAGACGTCACTGCGGCGCTTCAGTACGCGGCACATCTGGCCCGTGTTCAGCGGGTTGAGCTTCTGCCTGCATGAAGATCCTGCTGGATGCCCAGCTGCCTCGAGCCCTCAAGACCCAACTGGAGTCCATGGGCTGCGATGTTCTTCATACCCTTGATCTTCCCGAAGGCAATCGCAGCTCAGACAAAACAATCTCCTCGATCGCCGATCACGACGGACGTGTGGTGTTCAGCAAGGACGCTGATTTCATCCAGAGTCATCTCCTGCGTGGAAGTCCTGCCAGGCTTCTGATCGTGACCACTGGCAATATCAGCAACAAGGGTCTGTCTGACCTGCTGCTTGGTGTGTTGCCGGAGTTGATCAAGCTGTTTGAATCGCATGTTTTGATCGAACTTAATCAGCGTGCGCTCTTCGTCAGGCACTGAGTAGCAGCACATACCCCCGGCGCTCATGTCGTCCCCGCCGATCAGGCTGGTGGCGCCGTTGCGGCAGGCGGTGAGCACCATGCGCTGGGGCGGGGCATGGTTGTTATCGGGTGGCCCATCCGGCGGGCACCCCTGCTGGAATCCCCTCTGGCGTGATCGCCTGACGGCGCCACTGCCAGAGAATGACGCGCTTCGATCGCCAGCTCCTGCCAGCCCCTTCGCCCTGGTCCTGTCGGCGGCTGCCAGAGTGACCGGGCTGCGGTGTCCCATGCCTACCCACGGCCCGCCCCTGGCCACCCCGATCGACCTGAACCGCCTCTTGAAGGCCGGCCTCGGGCGCGACCCGGCGGCAGCGGCGCTGCAGGATCTCACCCACGCCATCACCTGGGCCGAGCTCGATCGCCGGGCCGAACAGCTCGCCCGGGCCTACCGGCGGCTCGGCCTGCAACAGGGTGACCGGCTCGCCTCCCTGATCCCCAACCGGGTGGAGCTGGTCGTCCACTACCTGGCCGGGCTGCGCAGCGGTCTGGTGCTCACCCCGCTCAATTACCGCTACGTGCCGCCGGAGATCGACCATGCGCTGGCGGTGAGCGGGGCGTCGGCCCTGGTGTTCCACGGCGAACGGCTGGCCGATGTGCAGGCCAGCGCCGTCGCGCCCCGGCTGCCCCTGGGCTGCCATCGGCTTGACGATCCCACCGGCTTCGACGCCCTGCTGGCCGCGGCGCCCGCCGGCGACGACGCCCCGCCGCCCTGGCCGGCGCTGGCCGCGGACGACCCCTGCTTTCTCTACTTCACCTCCGGCAGCACCGGCCGGCCCAAGGGTGTGACCCACAGCCGGGCCAGCTTCGCTGCCGTGCTCACTTCCCTGATCCAGGCCACCGAACTGCGGGCCGGAGAGGAAGTGCTGGCCGGCAGTTCGGTGGCCCACATCGCCTCCTCCGCCCTCGTGCTGGCGGCCCTGGCCGCCGGGGCCTCCGCCGCGATCGCCAGCCGCATCGATGCGGCCACCGTGGAAACCCTGCTGCGGCGCCACCGGCCGGCGCTGCTGTTGATGCTGCCCGCTGCCCTGTTCGAATTGATCCGCGATGAACGGCTCCAGCCGACGGATCTGGCATCCATCCGCCTCTGCATCAGCGGCGGCGACAAGGTGCCCCACCAGCTGCAGGATGAGTTCCGCCGGGCGGCCGGCTTCGGGATTGACGAATGCTTCGGCATGAGCGAGACCGGTTACGCCACCCTGGCGCCGCCGTCGGGGCCGAACCGGATCGGTTCGGTGGGCCGGCTCTGCCCGGGGTTCCGCGCCAGCCTGCGCGATGAGGACGGCACCGAGGTGGGAGTCGGCGAAGAGGGGCGGCTCTGGATTCAGGCGCCTTCGCTGATGGTGGGCTACTGGGACAACCCCCGGGCCACCGCCGAGACGATCGTGGAGGGATGGCTGGACAGCGGCGATGAGATGCGCGTCGACGCCGACGGCTACTTCTGGTTCTGCGGCCGCCGCAAGCAGATCATCGTGCACGACAGCTCCAACATCTGCCCCCAGGAGGTGGAGGAGGCGCTGGCGGAGCATCCGGCGGTGGATCTGGTGGGGGTGATCGGCATCCAGGACCCGGTGCATGGCGAGAACGTCCGGGCCTACCTGACCCTGCGCCCGGATCAGCCCGTCCCCGGCGAGGCCGAACTGATCGCCTTCGCGCGGGCCCGCGTCGGCTATAAGGCGCCGGAGGAGATCCGCGTGCTGCCCGAGCTGCCCCTCACCCCGGTGGGCAAGACCGATCGCCTGGCCCTGTGCCAGCTGGCGGCGGACATCCTGCACGCCCCCTGAGCTTCTCCCGATGGGCCTCTTCTTCGCCGACCCCCTCTTTGAGCGCTTTGCTATGCGTGCCCTGTCGCACGCCCTCTATGGCGGAGCCGATTTCGGTGAGTGCTTCGTGGCGGCGTCGCAGATCAACCCCGGGGATGCAGACAGCTGGTTCCGCGCCTGGACCGCCACCGCCGATCGGTTGGTCCAAATCGCAGAATCCTCTGCCGCGGACGGTCACGCGGTGAGCGCCCGCGAGGCCTGGCTGCGGGCCAGCAACTACTACCGCACCTCCTGGCTGCCGCTCTTCGGTGCGCCCGTGGATCCCAGGCTGGTGGAAGCCTTCGATCGGGAAGCCGAGGCGTTTGCCCGGGCAGCTGCGCTGATGACGCCGGCCGTGGAGGCGGTGGAGATCCCGTACGAGGGCACGAGCCTCCCCGGCTACTTCCACCGCGCCGATGATTCGTGCCAGCCGCGGCCCCTGCTGATCGCCACCAACGGCTACGACGCCACCGTGCACGAGGCGCACTTCGCCCATGCCGTGGCCGCCGTGCGCCGCGGCTACCACTGCCTCAGCTTCGATGGCCCCGGCCAGGGCCGTCCCCTCATCCACCAGGGCCTGGTGTTCCGCCCCGACTGGGAGGCTGTGGTGCGTCCAGTGGTGGACTACGCCCTCTCCCGACCCGACGTGGACCCCCAGCGGATCGCGCTGATCGGCTGGAGTTTCGGCGGCTATCTGGCACCCCGCGCCGCCAGCGGCGAGCACCGCCTCGCGGCCTGCATCGCTGACCCTGGCCAGTGGGACCTGCTCGAGGCGCTGCGCCTGCTCCTGCCGCTGCCCCCGGCCGTACGCGAACGCCTGCCCGAGATCGCCCCCGCCGATCTCGAGGCCGTCGAGGCCCAGATGCGCTCCAGCCCCTCGCTGCACTGGACCGTCCGGCGGGCCCTCTGGGTGCACGGCCTCGATTCCTTCGCCGATTACATCCGGATCGCCGGCAAGTACAGCCTCCGGGGGCGCGCCGAACGGATCCGCTGCCCCACGCTGGTGGCCTGGGCGGACGGCGATCCGATCGCCCGCTTCGCGGAGCAACTGCATGACGCGCTGCAGTGCCCCCGCACCCTGGTGCGCTTCACCGCCGCCGAGGGCGCCGGCGGCCACTGCGAGGAGACGGCCCGCTCCCTGTTCCACCAGCGTGCTTACGACTGGCTGGAGGCTGTGTTCGCCAGCCCTGTGTACCTCTCGCCCTGGGTGAACGATTTCAGGGGGCCAGGCTGTCCAATCAAACCCATCCACCTCAGCGGTGGGGGTCAGTCGTGTCCGATGCGCTCCCAGACGAGTTCCGCCCGGCGCTCCACCCCCTGAAACAGCATCGGCTTCGTGCTCAGCACCAGCACGTCACCGTCAAGCTTCGCGAAGCGCACCTGCGCATTGCCGATCCAGTTCGGATACGAACAAACCTCGATGTGATGCACAACGGCGTCCTGATCTTCGAGCACTTCGAAAGGGCCGGAGTAGGAAAGATAGGAGCTGATCGCATCAGAGCGCTCCGCGGGGGTGCCTCCAAAAACGTCGGGGTTGTGATAAGGCGAACGGTGGCTGGCCATGATCTCCACTGACATGTAGCCGTCGTGGTTGTAGAAGATGAACCCCACGGGATGCTCACCGAGTGGGTCAACGCCCACGCCGTCGTTGCCGACATTCCTCCATGAGCGGAGCCGCCAGGAACCAACCAAGTCGTCGGCTTTCACAACGCGTATCCCAGATTGCTGAGCTGGTGCTGGGGTTGGCCGGTCTCCACCAGAGCCAGCCCATCGAACAGATGGCGGCCGGGCGCGTCGGGGGATGGATCGAACCAGTACTGCTCCACCAGCGTCAGGAACGCCGCCAGTGGCAGGCGGTCCGGTGGCAGGCCAAGGCCACTCAGCATCGCGTTGAGGTTGGCGGCGATGCCATCTCTCGGATGGCCATAGGCGGCGGCGAAGGCCGCCAGGTCGTCGAGCCCGAGAACGCCATCCCCATCGAGGTCGAGCACAGTGAAGAAGCCGCCGGCGGAGCGGGCGATGAAGCCCCGTGCGGCCTCGGGGTCGGCGATGAAGGAGGCGAACACCCGGCCATGGGAGGCGACGAACTCCTCCCGATCCACCTGGCCGTCATGGTTGCCGTCGCGGCGTTCGTTCTCGTGTCGGTAGGTATCGAGCAGCAGCCGCAGCAGATCAGGCAAGGGGGTGGGCCTGCCCTGCCAGCGCGCAGCGAGGCGAGCTGCCACCGGCTCGAAGTCACCGCCCAGGGTGTGGCGGCCGTCACCGTCGCGGTCGTAGAAGGCGAACAGGCGCCGATAGCGCTGGATCAGCTGGGCCGGCAGGGAGGCTGTCGCGGGTTGGACTGCCGCGTGCTCAGGTGGTTTGGAGCCGCTCGACATCCATGCCGCCAGGACTCTGACCACCCTACCGGCCCTGACGACAGGCATCGTGGTGGCTGGTAGTGCCTGACCAGCCGGAAGACCTGATCCGTCTGCGTTTTGTGGGTTTGACCCCCCTCAAACGGGCAGCCCTCCAGGGATGCTCGCGCCTGATCACCTTGGAGTGATCAATGGATCTTCGCGGCTGCCCTTCAGTGGGTCCCTGGCCACGCTCTCATTGCTCAGGAGAGCGGCATCGCTGGGTGCAAAGCATCTGTCAATAGGTTCAGCCAAATCCTGGCGAGTGAGCTTCTCGGCACTGGAGTTCGTGCTCAAGCACTCTGTCCAGGTGTTGTGAACACTGAATGTCATGAACACGATGGCGTCGATCCGCATTCCTTTCCAAGCGGGATCGTCATGACGCCTGAGGAGGTGCTGGAGGCCTCGCTGAAGGGGCTCACTCCCGGCGAAGTCACCTGCATACCAGTACTGGACAATCCGAATCTCCTGGCACAAGTTGATGAGAGCCAGCGCCAACTCCTTGAGCAGAGCTGGAGCGGCAGCCTGGCGGAGCTCCATCAGGTGGAGCCGCCGTAAAGGCTATCCAATGAACCTTGAGAGTCTGCGGATCAACCTTGTGTTGAGCTGGGTTGTCTCGTGGGGGAAAAGCGCCACGTGGCAGGGAAATCCACTGGCAGAATTGCTCCTTCTCGGTAGAGCGCAACCCCTGGCTGCTCCGGTCTCTGCCAATCTGCAGCCGTCTCAGGAAGCGCTCAGCACCGGGCGGGGCCGATCCCCTCGGCATCGGCTCTCTGAGCGGCTCCGCGCACCAAGGTGGTGAGACACAACAGTCAGTGAGTTGGTTGGCCATGCCGCTTGACGTTTCCCGGTTGCGCCCCTGCTGGTGTCCGGTGCTGCCGCTCGATCAGCTGGGCGAGGCGCCGGTGGCGGTGGAGCTGCTGGGGGAAGCCCTGATGATCTGGCGCGGGGCCGATGGGGCGCCCCACGCCGCTCCCGACCGCTGCCCGCACCGCTCGGCGCGGCTCTCGGGCGGCAGCCTCAGCTCGGACGGCAACCTGCAGGGCCCGTACCACGGCTGGGGGTTCGCCGCTGACGGCGCCTGCCGGGCGATCCCCCAGCAGCCGGAGCGGCCGATCCCGGAGGCCTGCCGGCTGCGCACCTTCCTGGCCCAGGCCCGTTATGGCCGGGTGTGGGTGTGCCTGGCGGACCAGCCCCAGCTGCCGCTGCCCAGCTTCCCGGAGGAGCACGACCCGGCCCAGCGGCGCATCGACGGCTTCTGGGAGCGCTGGAACTGCTCCCCGTTCCGGGTGATCGAGAACGGCCTCGACAACTTCCACCACTTCTTCGTGCACCGCGGCCTGCTGGAGGCCACCACGGCCAGGCCCGATCCGATCGAGGGGCCGATCGAAGACACCGCCGATGGCTTCCGTTTCCGTATCCCCCTGCAGGTGCACAACAACACCGTGCTGCAGGACACCCTGGCCAGCGACGCCGGCACGCTGACGGTGAAGCGGCAGGAGAGCTGGATCGCGCCGCTCGGCCTCAGCCTGAAGCTGGAGTGGCCGAACGGCCTGCGCCAACGCATCGGGCTCCACGCCGTGCCCACAGGCGGGGAGGCCACCCAGATCAGCCGCTTCTACTTTCGCAACGACACGGAAGAGCAGGTGCCGGCCGCCGCCATGGTGCGCTTCGAGCGGGGCCTGATCGATCAGGACCGGGCGATCCTCACCGCCATGACCGCCGCCCTTGAGCCCTGGCCCAGCGGCGAGCATTTGATCGAGGCGGATCAGCCGATCGCCCTGATGCGCCAGCGGCTGCGGGAGCTGCTTCAGCCGCGCTGAACCAGCAGGTCGCGGGGGTGGGGCTTGGCCCCGAAGGCGATCGGCGTGCCGGTGATCGCCTCCAGGTAGCGGAAGAAGCGGTACACCGGCGCATCGTTGATGCTGGCATTGCCCACCGGAATGCGGCCGCCGCCCAGCAGGGCCGCTTGGCTTTCGATGAAGGGGCGGTCCTCCTCGTTGTTGTGGTTGGAGAGATCGCGCAACGCCTTGAGCGCAGGACCGTTCTCCAGCAGGGAGCGCCAGCGACCGGCGGCGTACAGGGTGCCGCGCAGGGTGGTGCTGCCCTGATCGTCGGGCACGAACAGCACCGCCAGATGCAGGCCCTCATCGAGCTTGTTGAGCCAGAGGTTGGGGGCGCCGCCCACCTTCCAGTAGGCCTGCAGGTTGTTGCGGTACTGCTCATAGGTGACCAGCACCGAGCGCTCGTCGTCGTCGCAGACCATGTGCATGCCGCTGAGGGTTTCCTGGCCCAGCCAGCGCCGCAGCTGATGCACGGTGCGGGCGATGGCGTGCACGTGGAAGCCGTGGGTGTGGTCGATGCCGCTGGTGAGCACCAGGCCCCAGGGGCCCACCGGGTAGCGGTAGTGGAACAGCGGCAGGGCATCGGTGGCCGGATCGAGCAGCTCGCGCTCGAACTCGGCCGGCAGCCGCGCCGCCTGCAGCGCCGCCTCCACCTCCGCCGCCTGCCAGGCGGCGGGATCAGCTGCGGCGAACAGGCGGCGTCCCGCCGGCAGCCAGAGGAAACCAGCCCATTCCCGCAGCGGCAGCGTGACGAGATGCTCGGCGCTACCGGTTTCGCCATGCAGGGTGTGCACGCAGCGGCCGTCCTGATCGAACTCCTGGTAGTGGTAGGGGCAACGCACCACTGAACCCTGCACCCGTGGCGGCGTGCCGGCGCAGGAGAAGGACACCAGCCGGTGGGGGCAGGCATCGATGTGGGCCGATGCGCGCCCATCTGCGCCCCGCACCAGCAGCAGGGGCAAGCCGAACACCCGCAGGCTCAGCGCCGATTCCGGCGCCAGTTCCCCGCTGGCCAGGATCGGCCAGGCCACCAGCCGCTCCGACAGCCAGGGCCGCTCGAGATCGAGAGCTGGGGCTGGTGGCGTGGGCACCGGATCGGGCAAGGCGGCCAACATTTGCTGAACAGAGTGTCGCAGCTTCTGCGGTTCCCCTGGTGGTCAGCGTGCGGGTCGGCCGGAGGTCGGGATCAGCAGGGCGAGCAGCACCAGGCTGGCGGCGAAGAGTGCATTGCCATGCCAGTGCCAGCTCGCCCAGTAGTGCGCCAGCAGCCCCGAGCAGAGCGCGGCGCCCAGGTAGGCGGTGAAGAACAGCCAGGTTCCCAGGCGCGTGCGGGCCTCCGCATCGAGGGAGAACACGGTGGTCTGATGGGCCACGAAGGCGCCCTGCACGCCAAGATCGAGGCAGGCCATGCCCAGCACCAGGGCGAGCAGGGAGCTGGATCCGATGGCCAGCAGCAACAGACCGACCAAGCCCAGCAGGCAGCCCGCCCGCACGATCCGGTCGGGGCCATGGCGGTCGACCAGGCGACCGATCGGCCTGGCGGCGGTGATGCTCACCAGGCCCACCAGGCCGAAGGCGCCGATCGCCGCCGGTGCGAACCCCCAGGGCGGCGCCGCCAGCTGCAGGGCCAGGGCGCTCCAGGTGGCCATGAAGGCCCCGAACAGCAGGGCCTGGCGCAGACACGCTTGCCGCAGGGCCGGGTAGCGGAACCAGAGCTGGAGCAGGGAACGCTGCAGGGCCAGGTAGCCCAGGGGGCGGGGCGGGCGCTGGTGGGGCAGACGGCTGCGGAACAGGATCGCCACCGCCAGCATCAGCACGGCCGACACCGCGTAGATGGTTCGCCAGCCGGCCAGCTCGGCCAGCACGCCGCTGAAGCTGCGCGCCAGCAGCAACCCGCTGAACTGGCCGCTCAACAGGGTGCCGAGCACCTGGCCGCGTCGCGATTCAGGCGTCAGCTCAGCCACGAACGGCGGCAGAAGGTAGGGCACCAGGGCGCAGAGGCCGAGCGCGAAGAAGGCGGGCAGCAGCAGGCTGAACCCCGGGGCCAGCACGATCGCCAGGCAGGCCAGCGCCATGCCGGCGGCCGCACCCACCAGCAGGCGGCGCCGATCCAGCCGGTCGCCCAGGGGCAGCAGCAGCAGCAGGCTCGCGGCCAGCCCCCACTGGGTGGCCGCCGGCACCAGCACGGCGGTGCCGGCGGCCAGGCCGAGCTCGGCGGCGATCGGCGGCAGCAGCGACTGGCTGTAAAAGGGGTTCGCGACGCTCACGCCCACGGCCAGGGCCAGCAGCGCCAGCGGCGGCAGGGGCCCGGGATTGGATCCGCTTTGCTTCAACCGCTCACTCCACCTCGAGGATCAGCCGATCAAAGCCACGGAAGCGATCACCCACAAAGCGATGGCAGGCCTGCTCCTGACAATGGATGGCGCTGAAGCGTTCCCGCAAGGCCTCGAGCAAGGCCCGGCCCTGCAGACGGGCCAGCTGCCGCCCGAGGCATTGATGCAGCCCTGGCGCGAAGCTCAGATGGGGATTGGGATCGCGCTCGATCCGGAACTGGTGTGGATCGTCGAACACGCGCGGATCACGGTTGGCCGCTCCCACCAGGGCGGTGAGCGAATCACCGGTGGCGATGGTGTGGCCGGCCAGTTCGATCGGCTCGGTGGCGGCACTGGCGTTGAGGGCCTGGGCCGGTGGATCCCAGCGCAGCACCTCCTCCAGCGCCGGCCCCACCAGGGAGCCGTCGCCCCGCAGCCGCTCGAAAGCCTCAGGGTGGCGCGCCATCGCGACGGCCAGGGTGCCCACGAGCAGGCGCAGCGTGAACACACTGGCGCTGTAGAAGTTGCTGGAGATGAACAGCAGCAACTGCTCATCACTGATGTGGCTGCCATCGCGGGGATCGACCATCAGGCGGCTGAGCAGATCGTCCTGGGGGTTGGCGCGGCGCTGATGGATCAAGGGCAGGAAGAACTGCCTGTAGAGGGCGATGGCATCGTCGCCGCTGGCGGTCGTCTGCTCGGTCTGCGTCAGACCGCGGGAGCGCACAAAGGAGGGAACATGGCGAAGCACCTCCTGTTGCAGATCGGCGGGAACACCCAGCAGCTCGCTGGTGACGGCCACCGGCAGCGGATCCGCCAGCAGCGGCACCAGATCGAAGGGTTCGCCCACGGTGATCGACTCAAGCCGCTCGGCAATGAAGCTCCGCGTGAACGTTTCAAGGCTCGGGATGTTGATGGCGCGAAAGGCGTCGTTCACATGGTGACGAACCAGCGCATGGGGGTCGCCATCCATGTAGGGGATGTCGAGCTTCTGGTCGTGGAAGATGTGGCCGCTGCCGAAGCGCTCGATCAGCTTGTCGAGATGGAGCTGGCGGCTGCAGCGCGCATCGTGCATGTGCGCCACCGCCTCTGGGTGGCCGAGGATGATCCACATCTGCGGCCCCTCGCACCAATGCAACGGGCTTTCGGCGCCCAGGGCGCCATAGATCGGGTAGGGGTCGGGATGGCCCGGCAGGCAGGGATCGAGCTGAAAGGCGGCGCGGTCGGCGGAGGCCAGGATCATCAGGACGGTGGCAGAGGGCACCATGGCCACCAATCTTGGCGGTGAGCGTTCGGCTGAGCGGTGAGCGTTCGGCCCGGACACCCTGCTCAGCTGTGTTCAGAAGGGTATCGAGTGCCAGGACGATGCCCCAGGCCCAGACTGACCCTGCACGACCTGCCCACCTGATGCCCAACTCCGCACTTCCGCCGATCGCGGGTGATGAAGCCGGGATCCTCGCCTTGATGCAGCAGGCCGGCCCCGTTTTTCTGCCGCGCACCACTCTCAACCTGGCGCAGATCCGCTCAGGCTTCGCCTGCGCCCTGCACATGCACCAGCCCACGATTCCCGCCGGGGCGAATGGCGAGCTGATTTCGCATCTGCAGTACATGTTCGAGCACCCCGGCGAGGGTGACAACCACAACGCCGAACCCTTCGCCCACTGCTACAAGCGTCTTGCTGAGATCATCCCCCAGCTGATTTCAGAGGGCTGCAACCCACGGATCATGCTGGATTATTCCGGCAACCTGCTCTGGGGATTCGAGCAGATGGGTCGCCACGACATACTCGATGCCCTGAAACGTCTCGCCTGCGATCCCAGCCTGCAACCCCATGTGGAATGGCTCGGCACCTTCTGGAGCCATGCCGTGGCACCCTCCACGCCGATTCCCGATCTCAGGTTGCAGATCCTGGCCTGGCAACACCATTTCGCGGCCCTCTTCGGGCCTGAGGCACTGCAACGGGTGAAGGGTTTCTCGCCGCCTGAAATGCACCTGCCCAACCACCCCGACACCCTCCATGCCCTGCTGAAGGCTCTGAGGGAGTGCGGCTACCAGTGGCTGCTGGTGCAGGAGCACAGCGTCGAGAACCTCGATGGCTCCAGCCTCAGCCAGGCGCAGAAATACGGCCCCAATCAACTCGTGGCGCGCAACTCCAGCGGTGAGTCGGTGAGTATCACGGCGTTGATCAAAACCCAGGGCTCCGATACCAAGCTGGTGGGCCAGATGCAGCCCTGCTACGACGCCCTCGGGCTGGGACGCCAGGCGCTGGGAGGCACCACGATCCCCTCGCTCGTGTCGCAGATTGCCGACGGCGAAAATGGCGGGGTGATGATGAATGAATTCCCCTCCGCCTTCATCCGGGCCCATCAGAAAATCGCCGCCCAGGCGAGCGCTTCGGGTGACGACCCAACCACTGATTCAGGCGGCGATTCAGCCACCGTGGCGATCAATGGCACCGAGTATCTGGAGTTGCTGGAAGCCGCCGGGGTCCAAGCAGCCGATTACCCAGCCATTCAGGCGGTTCAGCAACACAAGCTCTGGGAGGCCGTTAGCCGCCAGACCAACGGCAACCCGCCCACCCCGGCGGCCACCGAAGCGGCCATCGCCGCACTCCAGGCCGGTGATCCCCACTTCTCGATGGCGGGTGCCTCCTGGACCAACGACCTCAGCTGGGTGGAGGGCTACGGCAACGTGCTGGAGCCGATGAACCGGCTCAGTGCCCGCTTCCACCAGGTGTTTGATCCCCTGGTGGCGCAGGATCCCGCCATCACCAGAACCCCCCACTACCAGGAAGCCCTGCTCAACCTGCTGCTGCTGGAAACCAGCTGCTTCCGCTACTGGGGCCAGGGCGCCTGGACCGGCTACGCCAGCGAGATTCACAGGCGTGGTGAGGCCGCGATCGGTTAGTCAGCCCAGACCATGATTCGCTCAAAAGGTCCGGCGTTCAACGGCCCGACCCCTGGGCGGCGGCGAGCTTGCGGCGGACGAAGGCGACCATGGCGAATCCGGTGATGTTCATCCAGAGGCTGTAGATCGCAGCCGGCACAGCCATGTCGATGTTGTTCAGCAGGCCGGCCGTGATCGCGATCGCCAGCGTGCCGTTCTGGATGCCCACCTCGATGGCGATGCTGAGCCGCTGGGCGAGGGGCAGACCCAGCCGCCGGGCCGAGAGGAAGCCGGCCGCCGTTCCCAGCAGGTTCAGCACGACCACTGCCGCGCCCACCTGGGCGATGAAGCCGGGCAGCCTGCCGGCTTCCTTGATCACCAGCAGCAGGATGATCAACGCCAGCAGACCTGCGGCCAGCCGCCCCATCTGCTTCTCCAGCCGCAGCGCTGTGGCGGTGAACCGCTGCCGGATCCCCATGCCGATGACCGTCGGCACCAGGGTGATCAGCACGATTCGCAGCATCGTCGGCAGCACAGGCAGGCTGATCTCTGCGCCGGATCCCATCAGCAACTGCAGGGCCAGATTGGCGAGCACGGGGATCGTGAACACCGTCACCACGCTGCTGATCGCCGTGAGCGTCACCGAGAGGGCCACATCCCCCTTCGCCAGGTAGGTGATCAGGTTGGAGGAGGGGCCGCCGGGGCAGATCGCCACGATCACCAGACCGACCGCCAGCGCCGGCTCCATCGGCCAGAGCCAGGCCAGCAGGCCGCCGATCAGCGGCAGCACCACGATCTGACAGAAACTGCCCAGCGCCACGGCCCGCGGATAGCGGCTGATGCGCCGGAAATCCTCCGGCACCAGGCTCAGCCCCATCCCCAGCATCACGATGGCCAGGGCGACGGGCAGCAGCACCGTCGTCAGCAAGCTGTTCTGCATCGGTGCCCAGGAACGCTGCGGACAAGATCGTATGGATCCTCTCTGCCGGCTGGGCAGGTTCCGCTCCAGGCTTCAGACCCCTGCCGCTACGGCAGGGTGAACCCGCTGGTGTTGAGGTGTTTGAGATCGAGCAGCACCACCGTGAGCCAACCCAGCAGAGCCAGGCCTCCGATTGAAGCGAGCACCACGAGCAAGGCGGCCATCACCGACTTGATGGATCCGCTGGAGTTGGGCATCGGAACGCATCGATGGTGGATCCAGTCTCCTATGCCCCCTGATCATTCCGCTCCGCCCAGCAGGGCCTGATCACCGCTGAAATCCGGGTTGCCGGTCGGTCGCAGCGCGTAGTCGTTGGCGTAACTGTCGGCCAGGGCGGCATCGAGATCGAAGACGGGCTTCCAGGCCAGCTCCCGCTCCAGCCGGTGCACATCGGTGAGGAAGTGGGCCAGCCGCAGCGGAAAGGCCTTGCGGGCCTTGGGATCCAGCCCGGCCGGATCAAAACTGCGGATCTCCACAGTGGCCGGATCCTTGCCGCAGGCGCGCGCCGCCGCCGCCACCAGGCCGCGAAAGCTGATTCCCTTTCGATCGGTGCAGTTGTAGATCCGGTTGGTGGCCGCTTCCACCTCCAGGCAACGGGCCATGGCGATCGCCAGGTCCCCCACGTGGCCGAGCTGGGTGATCGTGCTGCCATCGCCCGGCAAGGGCACCGGGCGGCCGTGCACGATCCGATCGAAGAACCAGCTCTCCACCGGGTTGTAGTTGCCTGGTCCGATGATGTAGGTGGGCCGGAAGCTGGTGAAGGGGATGCCCTGGCGCCGCAGCCAGCTCTCGGTTTCGAGCTTGCCGGCATGGCGGCAGGCTGGATCGGTGGGGGCGTTCTCATCGAGGGGCCACTGCTCGCTGTCGGCGTAGACCCCGGCTGAGCTCACGTAGACGAAGCGATGCTTCGGTTCACCGGTGCGCTCCAGCACCGACTGGCTGTCGGCGAGGGTCCGGCCGCTGCTGTCGATGATCACGTCGAAACGGCGGCCCTGCAGCTGGGAAAGGGCTTCCTCGCTGCTCCGGTCCCCCACCAGGTGTTCCACCCCGGCCGGCAGGGGATTCTGGCCGCGGGTGAACAGGCTGAGCTCGTGGCCGAAGGCCTGCAGTTGCGCCACCAACGGCTTGCCGATGAAGCGGGTGCCACCCATGACCAGGATTTTCAAGACGGGCTCGATCGAACTGGACGCCATTCAAGCGACCGATGCCCGCCGGACCTCTATCTCCCGACGCGGATGCCGCGGATTGAATCCATCAGCCCAAGCAGATTCAGGAGCCAGGCAATCACCGCGACCACAACAACCATGTTGAGGATCTGCCGGATCTTGCCGTCCATTGGCACGAAGTTATTGATCAGCCAGAGCAGAATGCCAACAACGATGAGTGTTGTGACCAGGGAAAGAAGACTCATGGGAATTCTTTGGTAGTGGGGTTGAATGGATGCAACAGAATGTCATTTTTTCTGGTTGCTTTATCGGACTTTTGTTACCAGCTTTCCGGTTGTCATGATTCGCCGCCGCTTCGGAGGCAACCCCCCGGAATGGGAGGTCACCGGCACCGGAAAGTTCGCAGGTGAGCCTCAGAAACTCCGGTTCCGAAGCTGTTCACTCACCTGCTGAACCAGAAGATCAATCCGTGTTCTCGGCAGACTTCTTGATGGTCTCGTCCAGTTTTCTGGCAGCTGATCCGGCTTTTGCCTTCAGGTCTTCGGCGGCATTCATCGCCGCTCCCTGGGCCTGTTTGGCCTTGCCTTGGAGCTGATGCCCAGCATCTCCCGTGAGTTCACCGAAGGCGGATTCAAGGCGGCCTTCCGCTTCTTTCGCCTTGGCATCAAAACGATTGGACATGACATGACCGGCGAATGGGATGGAGCGATCTTGTCTTCCTGCCCTGGGGCAGAAAAATGATCTTCCAGGCACTCTCTAGCCAGATCATGGCGATGCGGCCATTGTTCGCTCCCACCGAAGCCAGGCAGAATCCCCACCCCATCAGCCCGGCCAGCGAGGATGGAGCCCAACCACGGCTCCAGCGGCTTCGCCATGCAGATCATTCCCGCCATCGACCTGCTCGACGGCCACTGCGTGCGTCTCCACCAGGGCGACTACGACCAGGTGACCCGCTTCAACGACGACCCGGTGGCCCAGGCCCTCGACTGGCAGCGGCAGGGGGCCGAGCGGCTCCATCTCGTCGACCTTGATGGCGCCCGCAGCGGCAAGCCGATCAACGATGTGGCGGTGAAGGCGATCACCGCCGCTCTGTCGATTCCGGTGCAGCTGGGCGGTGGCGTGCGCACGGCTGAGCGGGCCTGTGAGCTGCTGGCCTGCGGCCTCGATCGGGTGATCCTCGGCACCGTGGCGATCGAGCAGCCGGAGCTGGTTCGAGAACTGGCTCGTCGCTTCCCCGGCCGCATCCTGGTGGGCATCGATGCCAGAAACGGCAAGGTGGCCACCCGCGGCTGGCTCACCGAGAGCACCGTGGAGGCCACGGACCTGGCAGCCAGCTTCGAGGCCAGTGGCGTGGCAGCGATCATCAGTACCGACATCGCCACCGACGGAACCCTGGCCGGTCCCAACCTGGAGGCGCTGCGGCAGCTGGCGGCAGCCAGCTCGATTCCGCTGATCGCCTCCGGTGGGGTGGGTTCGCTCACCGATCTGCTCGCCCTGCTCGCCCTTGAGCCGCTGGGCGTCGAAGCGGTGATCGTCGGCAGGGCGCTCTATGACGGCAGCGTCGACCTGCGGGAAGCCCTGCAGGCGGTGGGCCCCCAGCGGCTCCAGGATCCACTCCGGCTCAGTGTCGGCTGAGCCGGAACAGGGCCATTCCAGCGGCAGGTGGCCTGATCACTGACCCTGCCGATAGCATGACAATCATTCTTGACCCTGAACGTGGTCGTTTCGCCACCACCCGACACCTTCCAGGTGAATGTCACGGAAGCGTTCAGACGTTGCCGTGATCTCGGGATGCGGCTGAGCCGCCAGCGGAAAATGGTGCTGGAGTTGCTCTGGGCCGAGCGCAACCACCTCAGCGCCCGAGACATTTTTGAGCGGCTCAACAGCCAGGGCCGCAACATCGGTCACACTTCCGTCTACCAGAACCTCGAAGCGCTCCAGTCGGCTGGGGTGATCGAATGCCTGGAGAAGGCCAACGGACGCCTGTATGGGTACCGCAGTGATCCGCACAGCCACCTCACCTGCCTGGAGTCCGGCGACATCCACGATCTCGATGTCGTCCTTCCCAGCGAGCTGATCCAGCAGATCGAAGCACTCACCGGCTTCGCCATCGAGTCGTACACCCTGCAGCTCAGCGGTCGGCGGCGGCCATGAACCTTCCGCAGCACGGCCGGATCCAGGCCTGAGCTGGTCAATTGGTCCAGGCTCGTTACCTTGGCAACATCGGCCAGCCCAGGAACCCCAGCAAAGCCGCCGTGTCCCCCAGTTCCCGATCCAGCCAGGCTCCCCAGCTCCTGCTGTTTGCCGAGCCACTCCTGATGGAGGGTCTGATCCGGCTGCTGGACACCGAGCCACCCGGCTACCGCCTGGCCAGCTCTGTCGATGCCCTGAGCGGCGCCCCCCAGCTGGTGATCTGGGCGCTCTCCGCCCCCCTGGAGCCCGCCATCCTGTTGCGGGAACTTGAGCAGCTCGAGCAGCGCTGGCATCCTGCCCCCCTGCTGTTGTTGTTGCCTGCCACGCCGGGCTGTCGCCGCGACTGGCTGCTGCAGCTGCCGGTGGCAGGCCTGTTGCAGCAGCCCGATCCCGAGCCGCTCCGCGCTGCCGTGGCCACCCTGCTTGCCGGGGGACGGGTGGTGCAGTTGCGTGGCGAAGACGAGCCGGAGGAGAGCGGCGCATCAGCCCTGTCTCAGCCCGGGCTGGCCCAGGGGCTGCTCAGGAATGGCCTCCAGCAGATCGATGCCGAGCTGAGGCTCTGTGATCACTGGCTCGGCCGGCCTTCGCTCCATCCGATCGAGGCTCTCCTGCTGGAGGGCCGGATCCGGGAGCTGGAGGCCGCCCGCGCCCTGTTGCTCTGGCTCTGGGGTCCCCTCAGCCTGGCCTGGGGCGAGCCGGAAAGCGCGGCGCCCGGCGGCTCCACGTCCAGCAGTGGGGAACGGCTGCCTCGTCCACCGGTGAGCGGCAGCACGGCGATCACCCTGCGGCACCGCACCGCCGATGGGATCTGGCAGGTGATCCGCGAGCGGCTGGCCACAGCCAGCGGCAGCGCCATGGCCCCCCAGGCGGAGGGTGCCCTGTTCGCCCTCAAGGGGCTCAGCCCGGAGCGTCGTCGCGATCTTCTTCTGGCCCTGCTTGGCCAGCTCGACCAGTTGCTCACACGGCTGCGGGAGGAGCGCCTGCGTGGTGAAGACCTCCAGGGTCGCTGGGAGCAGCTGCAGCCCGACCTGCGGCGCCACGCCCTCCGCCAGATGGCCGGACCCTACGTTCAGCTGCCCCAGCAGGGGCTGATGCTGCCGGTGGCAGACACCCTCAGCGGCAGCAGCGATCTGGGCCTCGCTGATCCCGAGCTGCCCCCCTGCCTGCCGATGCTCACGGCCCTGCTCACGGCCCAGCCGCTGCTGGTCGATGGTCGGTTGCTGGCGCCGGATGAGCCCCAGGCCTTGCTGCACCTCGAGGCCCTGGTGAGCAACTGGTTGGTCCGCACCGCCGAACTGATCAGCGCCGAGGTGCTCGCCTGTTGTGGCGACTGGCCCGAACTGCGCCGCTATCTGCTGGTTCAGGAGTTGCTGGCCACCCGCAGCCTGGAGCGGCTGCGCAACCAGCTCAATGCCCAGCAGCGCTGGAGTGTCTGGTTCGAGCGGCCGATCCAGCTCTACGAGAGCCGTCGGCTGCTCTATCGCCTCGAAGCGGGGGGGATCCAGCCGCTGCTGCTCACCGAACCCCGGGATCAGGAGCTGCGCCAACTGGGCTGGCTGCAGCAGGTCGTCACCTTGTCACTGGAAACCCGCGATGCCCTCGCCCCCCAGCTTCAGGCCCTGCTGCGTCGGCTCGGCGACCTGTTGGTGGTGGTGCTCACCCAGGTGGTCGGCCGGGCGATCGGGTTGGTGGGCCGCGGCATTCTTCAGGGGATGGGCCGCGGGGTCAGCCGCAGCTGAAGGCCCTGCCTGCAGCTGGAGCGTCACAATGGCGCCAGCTCCCCACCTACCGGTTGCGCGTGCCTCCCAGCCCTGCCCCCCACCTGCCCGCTCGCCTGCTCGCTCTGGTGCTGGTGCTGTTGATCGGCCTGCTTCCCGCCAATCCGGCCAGGGCCGCTCTCACCACCAACAGCTACGACGGCAACATCTACGCCCTGTACGCCGGCAACGGGTCCCTGGTGCCGCCCCGCAGCAGCCTGGAGCAGGCCATGGCCGATCACCGCGCCGCCGTGGTGGTGTACTACCTCGATGACAGCGCTGACAGCAAGCAGTTCTCGCCGGTGCTCAACGAACTGCAGCGGCTCTGGGGGCGATCCGTGGAGCTGATCCCTCTCACCACCGATGCCCTGCAGAACCGGCCGGACACCGGGCCCACCGATCCCGCCCACTACTGGACGGGGGAGATTCCCCAGGTGGTGGTGTTCGATCCCAGCGGCGCAGTGATCCTTGAAGGCAAGGGCCAGGTGGACATCGATGCGATCAACGCCGCTCTCACCAAGGCCACCGGCCTGGATCCCACCGCCGGGGCTGGCACCAGCATCACCCGCAGTTTCAATGAACTGAACAGCGAAGTGGTGCCCGCCGGCTGATGTCCATCCCCGCCCCTGGCCTGCGGATCGAAACCGACAGCCTCGGTGCCGTTGAGGTGCCCGCCCGGCACTACTGGGGCGCCCAGACCCAGCGCTCGATCCACTTCTTCCCGTTCGGCGAGCTGATGCCGCTAGAGCTGGTGCACGCCTTCGGCCAGCTCAAGGCGGCCTGCGCCGAGGTGAACCGCGACAGGGGGCGGCTGTCGCCCGAGCTGGCGGCGCTGATCGTGACCGCCGCCGAGGAGGTGGCCACTGGTGCCCTCGATGCGGAATTCCCGCTCAAGGTGTGGCAGACGGGATCGGGCACCCAGACGAACATGAACCTCAACGAGGTGATTGCCAACCGGGCGATCGAGGCCGCCGGTGGGGTGCTGGGCAGCAAGAGCCCGGTGCATCCCAACGACCATGTGAACCTGAGCCAGTCGAGCAACGACACCTTCCCCACCGCCCTGCATCTGGCGGTGGCGATCGAGCTGGAACGGGCGCTGATCCCCGCCATCGAAGCCCTGATCGCCTCGCTGGCCGCCAAGGCCAGCGCCTTTGCCGGCATCATCAAGATCGGCCGCACCCACCTGCAGGACGCGGTGCCGCTCAGCCTCGGCCAGGAGTTCGGGGGCTACGCGGCCCAGCTGGAGCTGGGTCTCGAAGGTCTGTGCCACAGCCTGCCCCAGGTGCGGCAGCTGGCGATCGGTGGCACGGCTGTCGGCACCGGCCTCAATGCCCCGCCGGGCTTCGGGGAGGCGGTGGCCGAACGCCTCAGCGCAAGGATCGGCCTGCTCTTCTGCAGTGCCCCCAACAAGTTCCAGGCCCTGGCTGGCCATGAGCCGCTGGCGGCCACCCACGGAGCGCTCACGGTGCTGGCCGGCAGCCTGTTCAAGATCGCCAACGACATCCGCTGGCTGGGCAGCGGTCCCCGCTGCGGCCTCGGCGAACTGGTGCTGCCCGAGAACGAACCGGGCTCCTCGATCATGCCGGGCAAGGTGAATCCCACCCAGTGCGAGAGCCTCACCCAGGTGGCGGTGCAGGTGATCGCCAACAACACCGCCGTGCAGATGGCGGCCAGCCAGGGCAACTTTGAACTGAACGTGTTCAAGCCCCTGATCGCCCGCAACCTGATCGAAAGCATCGGTCTGCTCACGGGAGCCTGCCGCAGCTTCCGCAGCTTCTGTCTCGATGGCCTGGTCCCCAACCGCGGCCGCATCGAAACCCTGCTCGACCAGAGCCTGATGCTGGTCACGGCGCTCACCCCGGCGATCGGCTACGACCGGGCCTGCGCGATCGCCAGGCACGCCCACGACAACCGGCTCAGCCTGCGGGAAGCGGCCCTCGTGCTCGGCGAGATCAGTGCTGACGACTTCGACCAGTGGGTTCAGCCCGCCACCATGATCTGAGCGGTGGCGCCGTCATTGCCTTTGTCGTGATCTCTCCTGCTCCGAGCGCCCCTGCACCGTTCTCCCCATGGCTCTGATCGAACGCTCAACCTGGTACGAACGGCAACTGCGCCGCCGCTCCTCACCCTTCTACCGGCTGCTGGATCGCTCCTTCGGCTTTCGGGTGCTGGTGGCGGGTCTTACCTCGTTCACGCTGCTAGCCCTGGTGAATCGGTTCGAAAACTGCCATGGAGCCGAAGCCGATCAACACTGCCTCACCAGCAGCTTTGCCGAGATCGTCAGCGTCGGCAATGTTGAATCCTTGAGCATCGTGGCAGCCGGGCTGGTTTACATCCTGGAGGCCGGCCGGCGCAAGGAGCGGGAGCACCAGGAGGCGTTTGAACTGATCCTGCGCGCCCGTGAATCCGGTGCGAGGGTGAGCCTTGGCCGGATCCGTGCTGTTGAGGATCTTTCCGCCGCTGGTCTCTTTCAGGACGATTTCGATCTGAGCGGCATCAACCTGGTTGGATTGAAGCTGTCCCGGAGCCGCTGGAGAGGAGCTGATTTCACCGGTTCCGATCTCAAGGCAGCCGATTTCCGGGAAGCTGATCTGCAACGAGCGATTTTTCGGCAGGCGGATCTGAGCGGTGCCGATTGTCGTGATGCCGATCTGCGCGGCGCCCAGCTCGCTCACGCCATTCTCAGAAATGTCGACCTGCGCGGAGCCAACCTGGAGGGGGCCAGCTTCACTGGAGCAGACCTCACAGCTGCCAGGCTGGACCCGGGTCTGGCGATCTCCACCACGCCACAGCCACGGCTGTGAATCACACCAACCAGGCACCGGCCCCAGGCCTTGGAACCGATCGTGTTGGTGCCAGCCACCGGGCTGTTGAGTATAATTCTGTGAGATCCATCTCCATTCTGGCTCGCAGAATTGTTTCAATCAAGAATCCACCAAGCTCTTGGGTGAAGCCGCTCCTGCATGGTGGATTCAAGCTTTACACCCATGTCTGAACGCTCCATGCTCAACCGGAAGTCGATGATTCGCAACGGCTTGTTGCTGGGCGGCCTCGCCCTCGGCCTGCTGTCAGCCCCTTCTCCCGGTCGGGCAGAAGTGCTCTACAAGCTGGAAACCACCTGCTCGATCAAAGGGGGCGACCCCTTTCCCTGCACCGTGGAGGCCACCGATCAGGGCACGGAAACGATCTACAAGCACACTTGGGCCGGGGGCACCGAAACGTTCCGCGTCACGGACTCACCCATCCGGATGGATCGCTGGCTGGCCGCCACGAAGCAGTGGAAACCCCTGACCCAGGCGGGGGCCCGTTTCTCCACCAACACGGTCTGCTTCAACGGTCTCGACTTCTGCGTGGTCAACCCCAACTACCTCAACAGCGTCAGCCAGAGCAATGCCACGGCCACGGCCCAGCGTGACCTGGTGCGGGTTCATTTCGGAGCCGACGGCAGGGTGGACATCACCTGCTACGACGACGGTTGCGCCCTGATTCAGAAACTTGCCCCGGTGAAGAAATGAAAGTCCTGGCAGGATTCGGCGGCCTGCTGCTGAGCGCTGTGATCGCCCTGCCGGCAGGTGCCGGCCTCACGATTGATCGCAGCTCCTCTGCTTCGGTGGCTGGTGCAACGGAACAGATCGCCCGTGGTGGCGGTGGCGGCAGAGGCGGCGGTGGCGGTGGCAGCCGAGGCGGCGGTGGTGGCGGCAACCGAGGCGGTGGCGGCGGAAATCGGGTGGGCGGCGGAAATCGGGGCGGTGGTGGTGCCCGTGCGAGCACAGGCTTCAGTGGAGGCGGTGGTCTCAACCGCGGCGATTCCCGACCGAGCGGTGGCTGGAGCAACAAAGTGGGCAGCGGTGGGTCACGACCCTCCCTGGATCGCTCCAACGCCGGCAACCGTGCCAACGCCGGCAACCGCGATTTCAGCAGCCGCCCCAATGCCGGCAACCGGAATCTCAGCGGCGCCAATGTCGGCAACCGCAACATCAACCGGGATGTCACCCGCAACATCAACCGAGACGTCAGCCGCAACATTGATCGCAACTTTGATCGGAACCTGAACGTCAATCGCAACTGGGATCGGCGCGTCAACATCAACAACGTCAACGTGCGCCCGGGCTGGGCCCGAGCCGGCTGGGGCGTGGCCCGTCCCTGGAACCACGGCTGGTACGGCGGCTGGTCCACCCCAACCTGGGGTTGGTGGGGAGCCCGTGCCGCGGCCTGGGGTGTGGGAACCCTGGCCACGGCGGCGATCATCAACGACGCCGTCAACAACGCCGTTGACGACAACAGCACCTACATCGTGGTTCCCAATTCGAACTACCAGTTGCTCTACGGCTCTGTGCAGCCCAGCGGCAGTTCCGCGATCAGCTTTGCAACCACCGATGGTGACAGCACCTATGAGCTGACCGCCGACTGTCAGGGCGGCCTGCTCAATGGTCAGGAGCCGCAGAGCGCCGCTGAGGCTGAATTGCTCAATGCCGCCTGCCAGGTTGCCTTCGGCAACGCCTGAGCTGGGCTGGCGACCCACGGAGGCCCTCAGCCTTTCGGCGGGTCGCCACTTTCACTCTGCTGGCCCCTGGGTGTCTGAAGGCACGATGCAGCGAAAGCCCATGTGGCAGGTGGAGGTGTCGATGCCCTGGGCCATGCGAGCCGCGGGCCGATAGCGGCGGCAGTAGCTGGGGGCGCAGAGATAGGAGCCACCTTTCACCACCTTGCGTGGCACGGTGCCGTGCTGGCTGCCGGGATCGATGCTGGCCTCACGGGCAGCGGCGGCCTGCGCGCAGCAACCGCCGTTCCCCGCACCTTCTGCCGCCAGTGCGGCGCTGGCGGCATGGCTGCCGTACCAGCTGTCGGTCCATTCCCACACGTTACCGATGGTGTCGAACAGGCCGTAGCCGTTCGCTGGAAAGACACCCACCGGCGAGGTGCCCGCATAGCCGTCCAGCAGGCTGTTGTGGTGGGGGAAATCGCCCTGGAAGGTGTTCGCCACCGGGCGACCTCCCGGGTGCAGTTCATCCCCCCAGGCATACTCGGCCCCTTCACGCCCGCCCCAGGCGGCCCGCTCCCACTCCGCTTCGCTGGGCAACTGCTTGCCACTCCAGGCGGCATAGGCCACGGCATCGGCATGGGCCACATGCACCACGGGATGGTGATCGCGCTGCTTGATCGAGCTGCCCGGCCCCTCCGGATGGCGCCAGTTGGCTCCGGCCACGTACTGCCACCAGCGGTAGTGATCGCCGGTGCCGATCGGCCCGCCCGGCGGCAGGAACACAATCGAGGACGGCACCAGCAACTCCGGCACGGCGCCGGGGTAGGCCGCCGGATCGGCCGGACACTCGGCCACGGTGACGTGACCCGTGGCCTTCACGAACTTGCGGAACTGGGCGTTGGTCACCGGTGAACGGTCTATCCAGAACCCCTCCACAGCCACCCGGTGGGCCGGGGCCTCCTCGGGGTAATGGGCATCGGAGCCCATCACGAAGCTGCCCCCCGGTATCCAGACCATCTCCCGGGCCGGGGGACGACCCGGCCCACGCGGGGCGACCGACTTCAAAGCGGCCGGCTGCAGAGGGGATTGGTCGGCGGGAGATCTGGATGCGGACCGGGGCATGAGATCGATGTTGGCTCAAGCCGCCAACAGAACAGCAGCAACCGATCCAGATCGAGAAATGGCTTGAAAGCTCTCATTCTGATCAAGCTTTCTCTGGCAACCAGAATCAGACCTTGGGCCATCTCAGCCGGCTTTTCCTGCGCTCTGGAAGTGCCAATGCAATGGAATCCCTTGGCACTTCCATACAGAACGGTGCATTGAGAGTGATGGGTCTGCTTATGGAAGTTGTCTTCTGCGGTCACATCCAGTCTGCACGGCATCGGGTAACAGGATCAGGGCAAGTGCTTACTTGATCACCATATCCTTGGCCACATTCTTGAGATAGTGAATCGCACTCTCTTTTGTCTTGGGAACGTAGATTCGCAACAGCGCCGTGAAGGGTGAAGCTGTCTCAACGTTGTTCGGGCTGCCCGAAGAATTGAACCGAATCGTGCAAGAACCGTCTGGGTTAGGGATGGCCTCAGAATTCGAAATGGCGGCTTTGTCCCTGGCCAGCCAGCCCTCACTGTTGTACGTGGTGATCGACCAGAAACCACCTCGCTCAGCGTCGATTTCCGGCGGCATGAAGGATAGGCTCGATGGCGAAGCCTTGCCCTCCTTGATCTCCGTCTGGTTCGCGATCGGAGCGTAGGCGGCATGCTCCACCGAGAGACCACCCCATCCGTAGGCGGTGGCATAGAGATGAGCCTGCGGCTCGGTATCCAACACTCCACCTTGGGCCTTGCTGGTATCAGGCAGTTTTCCAGCCTGAACGTCCTTGATCAGCGCCATACGGATCGCCTCCATCTGCTGCTGATCGATCACAATGTTTGGAGTCGTATAGGGAATCGCTGAGGTCGCCTCGATGGCTGCCATCTCCTGAAGTGTGTGGGTGGCAGCCAGTCCACCTTGCGCATCCGGAAGCTTTCGGATGCGCATGTTGATGTAAACGTAATTGCCGTAGGTCAGATGGGCGGGTGTAAGAGAGAAAGTTTCGCCGGGATAGACCACGCCAACGATGTAGTTCTGCTGATCGATGATCTCGATGATGTGATAGGTAGTGCTTTTGGGTATGGAGAAGGTCGCTCCACTCCGAACGTCAACGACGGCGCTGGAATAGATGACATCTTGATTTTCCCGAATAACCTGCTGTGTCTTGACGTTGCTGACATCACGTTGGTGCGCCCAGGTGTTGATGCCAGCCTTGGCAAGGCTTCGCTTGATGTTGAAATCTGTCTCCGAGACTTTGTAAGCGGTGTCCGTGACTCCAAAATCGGCCGGTGAAGCGAAGGTTGGGAGTTTTGCCTCTGCATTTTCTATGGCCATCAGATGACCTCGGGCAGCTTGTAGGTTCCGTCCAGAACAGACGGCCCCGGCCGGTACACACGCATCAGGAAGTTCCAGCCTTCGGTGACGTCCAGCCGATTCGGAACGGCGCCACACAGTTTCTTCGATCCGAAAGACACGGTGAACGTGCCATCGGCATTCAGCTTCACATTCGAGGAATTGACCAGACTGTTCTCACTCTTGATGAAGCCGTCGTTGCCGTAAATCAAAATAGACCAGAAGGCTTTGTTCTCCGGCACGGCGTAGGTGGCTTTGTGGCAAACCTTTGGATCATGTCCCCCGCTGTAGTTCAGGTAAGTGGCATCCCATTCGGGGAAGAGCCCCCATGCCGCCGCGGCAGCAATGTGACGGGTCTTTTCATCAGCCTTGCCGCGCGGCCCCTGCATTCCCTTCCAACTGCTGTATTGCGCGGAATCCTTTTCATACTGAGCGGTCAAGGTCTTCAGCGACTGGCGGTCCCACTGGAATGTGGGCAGTGGATCGGCGCTGCCAGCCTTGATGATGAACTGATTCTGCAACGTATTGATCAAGGCGATTTCGCCTGGGTCTTTCGGATTGAGCACCTGGATGCGTACTCCGACGCCCAGGTATTTGGTGTCTTTCGGTAGTTCGTAAGTTCCCGCGGTGTAGATCACGAATGGTGTGTAGTGGTCGTTGTCCACGAGGTACACCGAGGCGTAGCGACCTTTTGGCAGTTCTGGGACCGTGATCGTTGCGCCCTTGGACGTATCAACAACGCCCATGGAATAAAGCGTATCGCGATTCATCCTCACGACGTTCTGCTTGTCGAGCGGCGTGGGAGTGCGGAAGTGATAGAAGCGATTGATGCCCCCCGCCATTTTTACGATCTCAGCGAACTGCCGATCTGTTTCCGCTCGGATGTAGGTCTTCGGCGTCACTTTGACGCCAGCGTCAGCGGGACGTTGTTGCGTCATTGTCTGGTTGGGAACAGAGCTCTGCGCCCAGACCGGCTGGGCGACGCTCGCCCCGTACAGCGCGATCAAAACGCCAGCAAGGGTCGTGCCATTCAAGGTGGTGAGATTCATCCTGTTTACTCCTTTCACCTTCATCACCCTAGATCAATGAGCCAGCTCACCCACCGTGGCTATTGACAAGACGACAATAACCGGGAGCGGTCTCAATCCCCCTTGGGCGTGAGCGCCTTCATGGCTTCGTCGATGTTGAAGTCGAGGCTCGCCATGCGCGGTGGATAGTCCTTGAGCGATTGCATCAGCACGCCGACCTGAGCGAAGGCGGGCGCATAGGTCCAGGCGTGGTTCTCCTGCCATTCATCGAAACCCCGTGCCTCATGCATGCGCTCGAACGGATCAAGCTTCAGGTTGGTGACCAGCGGCGTCAGCATGTCCTGCTGGACGCCGTTGAACCACTTGTCCTGCTTGACGAACAGGAACTTCCAGTCGCCGTAGCGGATGCCGTGGAGCTTGGTTTCTGTGAAGTAGTAGAACTCCTTGCGCTTGGACTTGCCCTTGCCTGTGATGAGCTCACTCTGGTCGTAACCATCCAGGTGAATTCGGGTGTAGGTCTGGTCGTCGGCCTGGTAGCTGGTGAGGAGCTTCTCCTTCACGTTCGGCTCACCGACAGCGGCCATCAGGGTGGGAATCCAGTCCTGCATGGTCATGAACTCACCGGTCGTCTGGCCCGCGGGGATCGTGCCGGGCCACTTCACCAGCATCGGCACGCGGAAGCCGCCTTCCTTGCCGCCGACGCCTTTCTCACCGCCGAACGGGGTGTTGCCGCCATCGGGCCAACTGTTCATGGCCGGACCGTTGTCGGTGGAGAACATCACGATCGTGTTGTCCGCAACGCCCAAGTCGTCGAGCTGTTTGAGGAGTTCGCCGACTGTGTCGTCGAGCTCCATCATGCCGTCGGCATAGAGGCCATAGCCACTCTTGCCCTCGTACTCGGGCGACAGGTTGGTGCGGTAGTGCATCCGCGTGGTGTTATGCCACACGAAGAATGGTGTGTCGGCCTCAACCGCGTCGTTGATGAAGCGCTTGGATTCCACAAGGATTTCAGCATCCAGCGTCCGCTGGCGCTGCTGCCCGAACGGGCCTTTGTCTTCAATTTTCTGCGTGCCATCCGGATTCGCCCAGGAGTGAATGACCCCGCGCTGGGCGAACTGTTTGGCGACTTCGGGGTCTTTCGGAAAGTCGTACTGTTCGGTGTATTCCCCGGCATTGAGGTGATACAGGATGCCGAAGAACTCATCGAAGCCGTGGGCGGTGGGCAGGTGCTCATCGCGGTCGCCCAGGTGGTTCTTGCCGAACTGCCCTGTGGCGTAGCCGAGCGGCTTGAGCAGGCTGGCCAGGGTTGGATCCGCCTTGCTGAGGCCCTGTTCCGCCCCAGGCAGGCCGACGGTGGCCAGACCCACCCGGATCGGATACTGCCCGGTGATGAAGGCCGCGCGTCCCGCCGTGCAGGAGGCCTCGCCGTAGTGATCCATGAAGATGAGGCCTTCTTTGCCGATGCGGTCGATGTTCGGCGTGCTGCCACCCATCATGCCGCGGTGATAGGCGCTGATGTTCCACATGCCGACGTCGTCGCCCCAGATGATCAGGATATTGGGCCTGCTTGATTCACTCATCCTGAATTCCTTCGTTGATGGATGATCGCCAACCAATAAAAAGCTGCTCCCAGCAGCAGCTGGGAGCAACGGTGATCTGGAGTTCAGCTAGCGCCGCCGGCTGAGATCATCTTCTCGAGCACATCGCCGACGGTGAAGCTGGCGGCCTTCTGGCGGGGTGGATACGCCTTGAAGGTAGACAGAAATTCAGCCACGAAGGCCTGGGCCGGCACCAGCATGAAGGCGTGGTCGAGCATCCAGTCCCAGTAGGTGTTCGAGGTGATATCGGCCCGCTCGTAGGGATCGGTGAGCAGGTTGAAGATCTTGGGCACCCGCAGCGCGGTGAAGGGCTCGGCCCACACCTGCAGCGTGCCGGCGGCGCGCTGCTCCATGAACACGAACTTCCAGTTGTCGAAGCGCAGGCCGGTGAGATCGCCGTCGTCGGAGAAGTAGAAGAACTCCACCCGCGGGCTTTTCTCTGCCTTGCCCGTCCAGTAGTCGAGCATGTTGTAGCCATCGAGGTGGATGTGGAAGTTCTTGCTTCCCACCTGATGGCCGTCGAGCAGCTTCTGCTTGATCTCGGGTTCGCCTGCGGCGGCCAGCAGCGTGGGCAGCCAGTCGAGATGGCTGACAACGCCGGTGAACAGGGTGCCGGGCTCGATCTGGCCGGGCCAGCGCACCAGGGCGGGCACCCGGTAGGCCCCCTCCCAGTTGGAGTTCTTCTCGTTGCGGAAGGGGGTCATGCCGGCATCGGGCCAGCTGTTCATGTGCGGGCCGTTGTCGGTGCTGTACATCACGATCGTGTCGCCCGCGATGCCCAGCTCATCCACCAGATCCAGCATCTGGCCGATGCAGTTGTCGTGATAGATCATCACGTCGTGGTACTCCGACTGCCACCGCCCTGACTGGCCCACATCCTGGGGTCGCGCATGGGTGCGGAAGTGCATGTGGGTGGTGTTGAACCACACGAAGAAGGGCTCGCCGGAGGCCACCGCATCGCGGATGAAGCGCTTGGCCTCCACGATGAACTCGTCGTCGGCGGTTTCCATCCGCTTCTTGGTGAGCGGGCCGGTGTTCTCGATCCGCTGGGTGCCGTCCCCGTTGGCCCAGCAGTGCAGCACGCCGCGGGGGGCGAAGCGGTTGCGGAAGTTGGGAAACTCCGGATCATCCGCCTTGGGGTAATCCCGCAGTTCGGGCTCCTCCTCGGCGTTGAGGTGATAGAGGTTGCCGAAGAACTCATCGAAGCCGTGCATCGTCGGCAGATGCTCGTCGCGGTCGCCGAAGTGGTTCTTGCCGAACTGGCCGGTGCGGTAGCCCAGCGGCTGGAGCAGCTCGGCGATGGTGGGATCCTCCGCCTGGAAACCCACCGGAGCGCCGGGCAGGCCCACCTTGCTGAGGCCGGTGCGGAACACGCTCTGGCCGCTGATGAAGGCAGCGCGGCCGGCGGTGCAGCTCTGCTCGGCGTAGTAGTGGATGAAGCGGCCGCCTTCCTTGGCCACCCGATCGATGTTGGGGGTCTGATACCCCATCAGGCCGTCGCTGTAGCAGCTCAGGTTGCTCTGGCCGATGTCGTCGCCCCAGAGGATGAGGATGTTGGGTTGGCCGTTGGGCATGGCGAGGAGAGAGGAGCGAGTGCCTGCTGCCCAGTTTGCCCAGCAAGGCAGAATTGGGGCATTCAAAAAGTGCGGTTTTCAGGCCAGCGGCATGATCCGTTTCGGTTGTGTCGAGGAACTGGCCACAGCCCTTGCCGGCTTTGGACTCCGCTTTGATCTCATTCAGCTGGAACCAGGCCCGCTGCACGGCGACCTGCTCGCCCTGAGCTTCGGCTCGCAGCAGCTGTTGCGGGTTCGTTTCGACCGGGCGCTGCACATCGCCGGTGCCAAGCCGGCGCAGCGACAGCTGTTCAGCTTCGAGCTGGGTCCCGCTCCCCTGAGCGGCCAGCTCCGCTCCCACGGCCAGTCGCTTCCCGCCGATGTGGTGTTCGGCATGGCGACAACCGGGGAGGTGCATCTCACCACAGGCGGAAAGCGGTCGCTGGCTGTGCTGGTGATCGATCCAGCCTCGTTCCAGCAGGTGGCGACGGCCCTGGGTCATGGCCGCTTTGCTGACCAGCTGTGCCGATCCAACTGGTTGCCGATCGAGCCGAGGCACTATCAGCGGTTGCGTCGCCATCTGCTCCAGCTTTTTGCACTCTCGGAGCTCTCCCCTCCGCTGCGTGGCGATGGACTGGACCCCGTTCATCGGCAGATGGCACTGCAGGCGGATCTGCAGGCGGATCTGCTGCCATTGCTGGTGGAGATCCTGGCTGCTGCCTGCGATGCCGGGCCGCAGCTGCGGCGAGCTCCGGCGCGGATCGAGGTCGTCAAGCAGGCCCAGGACTGGATGGTTCGCCACCCGGATCGGAACACCAGCCTCGATGGGATCTGTCAGGAGCTCCGTGCCAGCCGGCGCACCCTGATTCAGGGTTTTCAGGACCACCTCGGCATGGGCCCGATGGCCTTCCGCAAACTCCAGCGGCTGCACATGGTGCGCCAGGCCCTGCTGGCGGCCGACCCGCAGCGGACCACGATCACGGCGGTGGCGGCCCGGTTCGGCTTGCTCAGCGGCGGACATTTCGCCCGGGATTACCGGCTGCTGTTCGGTGAGCGGCCCGGCTTCACCCTGGCGGCCCCAGCGAAGACGCGGCCCCAGTCCCGTCGCATGCTCACCACCGTCCAGCCCCGCGAGCCGGCCTGATCCAGGGCCACGTCGAGCTTGCCGAAGGCGGACAGTCGGTCGTAGGCCACTTCCCGTTCGCCATCATCGTGGTGAACGATCAGGCCCAGCCGCTCGCCCGGACCGGCGGTGGTCCAGCGCAGCATGGCCAGGTCGCCGTCGGAGTTGCCGAAAGCGGCGATCGGACGGCGGCCGATCTGGCGGTGGATGGCAACAGGTTTGCCATCTCCGTCGTCGATGAAGTCGATCTCCGGCAGGCGCAGCAGCTCCGGCTCTCCTCCGGACTCGCCGTAACGGAGCTGGATCGAGCTGCCGATCACCTGCTCCGGGGGAATGCCATAGGTCTCCTCGGCAAACACCCGCAGAAAATCGACCCCGCCGCCGGAGACGATCCAGGTGCGGAACCCCCTGGATCGCAGCAGCGCCAGCAGTTCAAGCATCGGCTGGTAGATCAGCTGGGTGTAGGGAACCCCCAGCACCGGGTGGCGGGCGGTGTGGATCCACCGGCGCACCAGCAGCGCGAAGGCCTCGGTGCTCATGCCTGCGTGGGTCTGGGCGACCAGCTCCAGCACGCCCCGGCTGCCGAGGGCCATCACGGCCTTCCCATCGCCGGACGCCGCTGCCGCGATCACCGGACTGGCGGCCAGCTCCGGCTGCTGCCGCAGCAGGGCGCGGGCACGATCGATCGCGAAGGCCAGCTGCACATACATCGGCTGCTCCGACCACAGCGTGCCGTCGTTGTCGAAGACGGCGATGCGTTGCTCCGGCGGAACGTACCCCGCTCCTCCCTCCGTGGTGACGGCTTCGAGAAAGGCAAGAATGCGCCGGCGGGCCTCTCCTGCTCGCCAGGAGGGCAATGGATCGGTGGATCCGCCAGGGGCGCCGGTGGTGGGGTTGCTGGACAGCTGGGCAGCGCCGGCGAGAGCCGGCCAAACGGGCAACAGAACGGCCATCTTCAGTGCCAACCGGCGTGACAGGCGGCCAGAACCGTGGTGAGCCAGCCCGCTCATGCCTGCACCAGGCGGCTTTTCTGCCACTTCAGGAAGGGAATCGACACCAGCACCGTGACCAGCAGATAGGCCAGGACGGCCAGTTTCAGGCCGGGCATGCTGCTGCCGCCGTAGGTGGAGGCGAACAGCAGGGCCAGCCCCGGGTTCCGCATCGAGGTGACCAGCGCCACGGTGGTGCGCTCCTGGGGCGTCGGGCCAGCCAGCAGGAAGCCGATCGCCAGGGCCGCCGCCACCATCACCGCCATGAAGCCGAGCGCCAGGCCGTTGGTGGCCGCGAACGGCAGGAGCAGGGGGCCCACCTTGACCAGCACCACCACGATCAACAGCAGAAACAGCCCATTGGCGATCTTGTCGAGCGGACCCTCCAGCCGCGCCACCCAGCCTGGCCGCCAGCGCCGCAGCAGCAAGCCGGCCAGAAGTGGCAGCACCTGGGCTTTCCCAACCTGCAGGGCCACCTCGCGGGGGCCGATGTTCCAACCATCGATGCCGAACGAGGCCCGGTACAGATCAGCCAACAAAGGGATCGACACGATGGCGGCCACTGCCGCGCAGGCCTGCAGCAACGCTGCCAGCTGGCGATCGCCCCCCGTCTTGCCGGCCTTGCGCAGGGTGAGCGGAGCGCTTGGGCAGACCGCCATCAGGGCGATCCCGAAGCGGGCCGTGGGCGACAGGGCGAAGCTCAGGGGCAGCTTCAGCAGCAGCAGCGCCACCAGGGGCACCAGCACACAGGAGCCGATCAGCACCCGGATCACCAGGGCCGGCCGGTGGCGGATCTGCGCGAGTGCCTCGCTGCGCAGGCCCAGCCCGAGGGCGAACATGATCGTGAACAGGGTGAGGCTGACGAGCAGGGCGCTGGCCTGGGCCATGGCGATCAGGGGGAGTGGGTGGAAGGGCTGTGCGGCTTAAAACGCCCCGTAGGCCAGCATCGCCAGGGCGACACCACCGATCAGGGTGAGGCTCACCGCCGTGGCGGTGGCGATCGAGCGCTGCTCGCGATACACGAAGGTATCGCCGTTCAGGCGGCGCAGGTCGCGGCGGTGCTGGAACGTGGCGGCGGCCATCGCCACCATGCCGGTGACCACGAAGGCCATCGAGACCAGCCGCACCCCGATCCCCGCATGCCCGGCCACCCCCTGCTGGCTCTGGATCGCGGCCACGATCTTGTCGAGGCCGAAGCCGAAGCTGATCAGCGACAGGCAGGTGCGGATCCAGGCCATCAAGGTGCGCTCCGCCGCGTCGCGGTTGCGCTGCTTGGCCAGCTCGTTGGTCATGTTCATGCGGCCGATTCTCCAGAATCTTGTCCAGAAGCGGATTGCCGCTCCAGCCGGGTCTCGGCCTCCAGCTCCCGTGCCAGAAACACGTTGAGGAAGGTGCGGATCACGGCCACCACCGCCAGCTGAACCAGGTTCGGGCCGGATGGGGTGGTGGTGGTGGCCACGATGTCGGCTCCAAGCTGGAACTCCAGCGCCATCGACAACCAGCTGCCAAAGGTGATCCTGGCGGCGGCCAGGGAGCGGCGCTGGCCCCGGCGCCCTGGCCGCTGGTTGAACTGCTGGGAGACGCAGGCCAGCAGGCCCAGCAGCACGGTGGCAACGGAGAGCGCCTCCAGAACGAAGCGCAGCCCACCGGCCACCTGCAGTAACAGATCTTCGGCGGATTCAATCATCGGCTTGGGGGTGGCGCGGGTGGGTGATCAGGTGGGTCAGCCAGCCCGGCACGCTCAGGGAGGCCACCAGGATGGTGAGTGAGGTGCTCAGTCGGCTGGAGAAGGTGCGGGCGGTATCCAGCCCCCCATGCAGGAAGGCCAAGGTGACGAGCACGGCGAACAGCCCGGTGGTGAGGGCGCTGGCCGAGCGCAGCAGATCCTTGGGCTGGCGATCCACCAGGGAGTGTCTGGTGCTGAGGGCGAGGCCGGCCAGGCTGCCGGCTGCGGCGAGAAGCACAACGGAAACCACCCGCGTCGCAAGGTTGGCCTGCGGCTCAATCTCCTGCAGCGCCCTGGCCAGCACGGTGGCATTGCCGAGCAGACAGCCGGCCGCCGAGCCCAGCAGGGCCCACCAGCGCAGTGGGCTGGCCATCCGCCCGGCCAGGGTGGCCCCACCGGCCAGGGTGATCGAGCTCAGCAGGGTGGAGGGAACGGTGTCCAGATGGCTGCTGATCAGATAAGCCGCAGTGAATCCCAGTGCAGCACCGAACAATCGTTCGAGTTGCTCACGCCTGCCTGTGGACGCGCTTCCTGGAAACCGTTCCGGCATGGCTGCAGCAGAGAGCGGTGGTTCATGGATCATGCTCGCCGCCTTCCGGCGGATGGCAACCCAGCTGGTCAGAGCAGATTGGCCGCCAGCTCCGCCAGGGCTGAGCGTTCCCCTTTGCGCAAGGTCACGTGACCGGCCAGCTCCTGGCCCTTGAAGCGTTCCACCAGCCAGGTGAGGCCATTGCTGTCGGCATCCACATAGGGATTGTCGATCTGATAAGGATCACCGGTGAAGACGATCTTGGTGCCTTCTCCCACCCGGGTCACGATCGTTTTCACCTCATGGGGGGTGAGGTTCTGGGCCTCGTCCACCACCATGAACTGGCGTGGAATCGAGCGGCCGCGGATGTAACTGATCGCCTCCACCTCCAGCAGGCCCATCCCCTTGAGATCGGCCCAGTTGTTGCGTGGCGGCCGGCCCTGACGGGGAGCGGCGTTGGCGGGTTCCTCGCTGCCCAGCAGAAAGTCGAGGTTGTCGATGATCGGTTGCATCCAGGGGCCCATTTTTTCCTGCAGGTCACCAGGCAGAAAGCCGATGTCCTTGCCGAGGGGGATCACCGGTCGGGTCACCAGGAGGCGGTCGTAGAGATGCTCGTCTGCCACCTGATTCAGGCCGGCAGCGAGGGCCAGCAGGGTCTTGCCGGTGCCGGCCTTGCCCACCAGGGTCACCAGCTGGATGCTGGGATCCAGCAGCAGATCGAGGGCGAAGGTCTGCTCCCGGTTGCGGGCCATGACCCGCCCCAGCTTGATCCGGCCTCCCTTCTGCAACGGCCTCAGGCTCCCGCCTGCCGCGCTGTAGCGCGCCAGCAGGGTATGGGCGGGGTTGGCTCCATCCACCAGGGTCACGCCTTCGTTCGCCTGCAGCGGTGGCTGGTCGGCGGGGCGCGGGGTGAGCCGTGTCAGGGGCAGACCACCCTCCCGGTGCAACTGTTCGATCTGGGCGGCGCTCACCCACCACTCGGTGAGGCCGGGATAGAGATCGGCGATCGCCACCTTGCCGGTGCTGTAGTCCTGGGCGATCAGCCCCACCGCATCCGCCTTGATCCGCAGGTTGGTGTCCTTGGTCACCAGGATCACCGGGGGATCGCTGCCCATCACTCCGTGGAGGCGTTGCTCAAGGGCCACCGCCAGGATGTTGTTGTCCCCATTGCCGCTCTGGAGTTCCGGCGGCAGCTGGCTGAGGGTCTGGCTGCGACAGAACACCACCTTCAGCCGCCCCCGGTGCGTGGCTTCGATCTCCACCCCCTCGGCCAGATTTCCCTTCTCCCGCAGTCCGTCCAGCAGACGGGAAACCAGGCGGGCGTTGCGTCCTTTCTCGGTGGCGTCCCGTTTGAACCGGTCGATCTCCTCGACCACCTCGATCGGGATCACGACGTTGTTGTCCTCGAATCGGTTCAGGGCGCCCGGGTCATGGAGCAGAACGTTCGTGTCGAGAACGAAGGTCTTCTTCATTCCATCCCAGGGGAGATCTCAGGCCAGAACCTAGGTCCGAGCTTCTGTCAACGCTTACGCTCCCGCTGTTTCCGGCTGCACGGCGTTCGTTTTGCCCTTCCTGTCTTCTCTGCTCTGCTGGCTGCTGATCGCCACCCTGCTGTTCGGCCTCACACTGCTGTGGCTGGAGCTCCGCCATCGGCTCCGGCCCGCCTCACCCCTGCGGCTCGAGGCGGGGGTGTGGACGGTGACCCCCGCGGCAGCGACCGTGGAGGTGGAGCTCGCCATCGCCATCCACAACCCCCATGCCCGCATGGAGGTGATGGTGCCGGAGATCAGTCTCCTGCCCACCCTGCTGGGTCGCGGCGATCTGGATGGTGTTCGGATCAGCAGCCGCGTCGTCGCGGAGCACCCCGATGAGCCGGCCCGCCCGGACGGCTACTGGGCGGCATACATCGTCAAGGGCCATAAAACCACCCGGGCCAAGCTCCACCTGCGCATCCAGGCGGATCCTTCCCGTTCCAGCAGCGGGGAAGCCATCAGCCCCCTCGCCGATCGACTCGACAACCTCTGGCTGGAGATTCTCTGGGTGAACTACGGACCCTTCGGCCGGCTGCAACGTCGCGATGGGGTGCTGATCCCGCTGCGTCGGCCCGAGCCGCTGGATCCGGCCACTGCCCAGTGGCGCAGTGGCGAGGGCTGTCGCGTCCTGCCGGTGCCCACCCATTTGCTCGGCGTGCTCGATGATCCGGCCGAAGTGCTGCGTCGTTATGCCGGCGCCATCCTCCAGGCCGGCGACATCCTCACGATCGGTGAAACGCCACTGGCGGTGATCCAGGGCCGTTACAACCATCCCGCCATGGTCGAGCCATCCGGCCTGGCCCGGTTGCTCTGTCGCGTCTTTCACCCCACCAGCAGCCTGGCCACCGCCTGCGGTCTGCAGACATTGATCGACGATGTCGGTCCGGCCAGGGTGCTCTGCGCCTGGCTGGCCGGCAGCCTGATGAAGCTGGTCGGCAGCCGTGGGGGCTTCTACCGGCTGGCCGGCGAGCAGGCCCGCCTGATTGATGACATCACCGGCACCACTCCCCCCTACGACCAGACGATCGTGCTCGGCCCGGATCAGCCTGAACGCGCCTGCCGCGATCTGGCGGCCAGCCTCGGTGTTCCCGTCGCCGTGGTCGACGTCAACGATCTGGGCCGGGTCAAGGTGCTGGCTTCGAGCCCGGGCTGTGATCACGCCCTGCTGCAGCGTGCCCTGCGTCCCAACCCGGCCGGCAATGCCAATGAACGCACCCCCCTGGTGGTTGTCAGGCCCGCTTGAGCTGCCGATACAGTTCTGACAGTGGCCGTTCCCTGTGCATCACCCCGCTCCCATTGGTCCCACGGGAGTTGATGCGCTCCCTGAACCGGGCGATCTGAGGATCGAGCCGCTCCAGGGCTGGTGTCTGCCATTGCTCCAGTCGGAAGCCTTCGTCGACCTCCAGCCCCTGCTGCAGCGTTCCCTGCTGCTTCAGCAGCCGGAGCGGTTGCTGAACCGCTGGATCAGCAGGCCACCGCTGGCACCGGAGATTCTGGTGGCCTTCCGCAGACCGCAGCGAATCATCGGCCTGGCCATCGTGCGTCGCCTCAACCGCAGCGGTACCTGCTGGGGGATCGATCAGCTGCGCACCTGTCGGCAAGCCCTGGTCCAGCCCGGCAGCCCGACTGTCCGGCAGGTCGAGACGGCCCTGGTCAAGGAGGCCCTCCACCGCCGCCTTGGCGCCACCAGCTGGATCGCCTCCGCGGCCACCGATCGCTGTGATCGGTTGGCCCTGTTGCGTGAACAGGGCTTTCAGCCGCTCCGCAACCAGACCGTCTGGCGCTGGGAGCCAGCTGGCCGCCCCCACCCCGGCAAGGAGGTGGCCGGCGAGCTGGAGCTCTGTCCGTTGAACCGACGCACCGCTGCGCTGCTCTGGCACCTCGAGCAGGCGGCCTGCCCGGCCCAGCTGCGTCAGTTGCTGGATCGCCGCAGTGAGGATCTGCTCGACCAGACCCAGGGCCCCGGCCTGCTCTGGGTCGATCCGACCCGCCAGCAGGCGGTGGCGGGGGTTCGCGGTCTGCGCGCCCACGGTCAGGGCCAGCGGGAACTGGAGCTCACCATCCATCCTGGCTGGTCCCACCTGCTCGGCCCTCCCCTCGAGAGGCTCCTGGTCGAGGCGGCCCGGCAGGCACCCCGCGTCTGGCTCCGCAGTGACACGGCTGATTGCGAACGCTCCCTCTGGTTGGAGGGAATCGGCGCGGTGGCAGAGGGGGAAGAGCTGCTGATGGGCCGCAGCGTCTGGCGGCGCCAGGAGTCCCTGGCCCCCGCCGAATCCTCCCGCTGGCGGCTCGACACGGTGCTGGAAACCTTCAAGCCCCGCCGCCGCCCAGTGCCGACACCCCTGCTGCCGAATCCTGGCCTGCGTCACGGCCCCACCGTGCTGGGCTCGTCGCGGTGAGCTTCGGTTGAGCCCGCGCCAGGCACCCCGGCCCCGTTCCGTGCTCACCCTTGATGTGGGGCGGCGACGGATCGGCCTGGCCGGATGCGATCCACTCGGGTTGACGGTGATCCGCCTGCCGGCCCTGCTGCGCCGCAGCCTCGAGGAAGACCTCCAGCAGCTGCTGCCCCTGATCCAGCAGCGCCAGGTCACAGCTCTTGTGGTCGGGCTTCCCCTCGATTCCCGGCAGCGCCCCACCCCCCAGGCCCTCCATTGCCGCCGCTATGGCGAAAGCCTTGCCAGGGCGCTCGATCTGCCCCTGGCCTGGGTGAACGAGTACGGCAGCAGCTGGGAAGCCGGCGAACGGCACGGCCTGCACGGCGACCGCAGCGGTCGCCTCGATTCCGCAGCGGCTGCCCTGCTGCTGCAGCAGTGGTTGAGTGAAGGACCGGAGCCGGGTCCGGTCAGGCTTTCGACCCAGCCGGGCGGCCAGCCGGCCGACGCTGCGACATCCTGAGGGGGATTGCCATGTGCCCATGAGTGCTGAAGGACCTTTGAACGCCGGATCCGGTGACATTCCGACGGTGGTGGTCCGGGATGACATGGGACGCCAGCTTCTCTGCTACCTGGAGCAGCTCATCCCTCTCGATGGCCGGGATTACGCCCTGCTCACCCCCGTTGACACCCCGGTCTGTCTGTTCCGCATGCACGGGGACGACGAGGAGCCTGAGCTGATCGAAACGATCCACACCAGCGAACCGATTCTCTCGGTGGCCGACGTGGTCCTGCAGGAACATGATCTGCTGCTGGTGCGCTCCGCCGTCACCCTCACCGTGAGCGGTGAGCTGGAGGAGCCTGATCTCGATGAATTCGACGACGAGGAGGCGGATGACGAGACCGACACCTATGAACTCCTGGTCAGCTTCATGGTCGACAATGGCGAGTACGGGCTTTATATCCCCCTTGACCCATTCTTTGTGGTCGCCCGCATGCAGGACGGTGACGCCATCGTGGTGGAAGGAGAGGAATTCGAGCGGGTGCAGCCCTTGATCGAGGCTGAACTCGATGATCGGGAGCTGGCTGGGTGAAGCTTCAGCGACTGCTCCAACCCAGCTGGATGCTGGACACCAGCCTGGCCCAGCTGCCTCTGGAGCGTCTGTTCAATGGACAGATCAAGGCGTTGATCCTGGATGTGGATCGCACGCTGCTGCCCCGCCACCGCTCAGAACTGCCCCCGGCGATGGAGCAATGGTTGCGCGAGGCACAGCAGCACCTGCGTCTGCACCTGTTCAGCAACAACCCCTCCCGGCGCCGCATCGGTGCCGTCGCCAACCGGCTCGATCTGCCCTTCACCACCCTGGCGGGAAAGCCCCGCCGCCGTGCCCTCCGCAAGGTGCTGGCCGAGCTGGGTCTGCCCCCCCACCAGGTGGCGATGGTGGGGGACAGGCTGTTCACTGATGTTCTGGCCGGCAATCGGCTGGGGCTGTTCACAGTGCTGGTCAAGCCTGTGGATCCCCAGGGCCTCACCTGCGAGCGGGATCGGCTGCAGCGCGCCGAGCTGAGCCTGGCCCGCTGGATGGGGGCCAGCCTGGGTCGATGAGCTTCCGGCGGGTGATCAAGGTGGGCACCAGCCTGTTGCGTGGCACGGCGGGCCGTGACACCGCCCAGGTGATTGATGGGCTGGCTGAAAGCCTCAGTCGCCAGCGTCGCTGCGGTGAGGCGATCACCCTGGTCACCAGTGGTGCGGTGGGGCTCGGTTGCCATGCCCTGAAGCTGGCCCAGCGGCCCGGCGAAGTGGTGGCGCTGCAGGCCGCCGCCGCCATCGGCCAGGGGCGGCTGATGGGCTTCTATGAAGCCTCCTTCGCCCGCCACGGCGAAACGGTGGCCCAGGTGCTGCTCACCCGCGGCGATCTGGCGTCACGCCGTCGGTATCAGAACGCCTGCCGCACCCTGGAGCAGTTGCTCAGCTGGGGTGTGGTGCCGGTGGTCAACGAGAACGACACCCTGGCCACCGATGAATTGCGCTTCGGCGACAACGACACCCTTTCGGCTCTGGTGGCGGTGGCGATCGGCGCCGATGAGCTGGTGCTGCTCACCGATGTGGATCATCTCTACTCCGGTGATCCCCGCAGCGATGCCACCGCCGAGCCGATCGAGGAGGTGCGTGATCTGATCGAACTCGCCCGGCTCAGCGGCGTCGCCAGCGGCGGTGGCCGCTGGGGCACCGGCGGCATGACCACCAAGCTCACCGCCGCCCGGATCGCCACCTCCAGCGGCGTCCGCGTGCGCCTCGCCGATGGCCGGGACCCGGCGGTGCTCGATGCCCTGCTGGCCGGGGAGCGGCTGGGCACCGTCTTCCAGCCCAGTTCCACTCCCCTGCCGGATCGCAAGGGCTGGCTGGCCCATGCCCTGATTCCCCGCGGCAACCTGATCATCGATGCAGGGGCCGAGCGGGCCCTGCTGGAGCGGGGTGCTTCCCTCCTGGCCGTGGGCATTCAGCGGGTGGAGGGCAGCTTCGGGCGTCGTGATGCCGTGCGTCTGCTCTCGCTGCAGGGTGAGGAGATCGGCCGGGGCCTCACGGCTCTGAGCAGCGATGAACTGAGGAAGGTGCAGGGCCTCAGCAGTGAGGCGGCCCAGCGGGCCCTCGGCCAGCCGAGTGGAGATGCGGTGGTGCACCGCGACCATCTGGTGCTGACCGCAGCAGCGGCGATCCTCCCCTAGGACTGCGGGCCTACGATCCGGCCGCCCCCGGTCCCCGGAGATGCGCTTCAGCGAACTGCTCACCCACCTGAGTGAGGCCAGTGGCGGCAGTCCCGTCCATCTGGCCGACGATCCCGAGCTCGGTGCCTGTGCCGCCGTCGACCAGGCCGGTCCGGGTGCACTGGCCTTCCTCGAGCCGGGCCACAGCCTCGCTGCCCTGCTCCCAGCCTGCGCAGCCTCGGCCCTGCTCCTGCCCGACGATCCGGCCCTGCAGCAGCTCGCCAGCCAGCGGGGCATGGCCTGGATCGGTCTGCGCAATCCACGCCTCGGCTTCGCGGAGGCCCTCGAAACCCTCCATCCCGCCAGAATCCTGCCGCCCGGTCGCCACCCGAGCGCCGTCGTCGCAGCCGATGCCCGGCTCGGCGCCGATGTTCATCTCGGTGCCCATGTCGTGGTGGGTGAGGGGAGTGTGGTCGGTGCTGGCTGCACCCTCCACCCCGGGGCAGTGCTCTACCCGGATGTTCAGATCGCTGAGGGTTGCGAGATCCACGCCCATGCGGTGCTCCATTCCGGCAGTCGCCTGGGCCGCCACTGCGTCGTTCACTCCAACGCCGTGATCGGCTCCGAAGGCTTCGGTTTCGTTCCCACCGCGGCGGGGTGGCGAAAAATGCCCCAGACCGGGCTGGTGGTGCTGGAAGACGGGGTGGAGGTGGGCTGCGGCAGCACGATCGATCGGCCGTCGGTGGGTGAAACCCGCATCGGCGCCGGCACCAAGATCGACAACCTGGTCCATGTGGGCCATGGCGTGGTCACCGGCAAGGGCTGTGCCCTGGCGGCCCAGGTGGGCATCGCCGGTGGAGCCCGCCTCGGCAATGGCGTCATCCTGGCGGGACAGGTGGGGGTGGCCAACCGGGCCAGGATCGGTGACGGCGCGATCGCTTCATCCAAGTCGGGGATCCACGGCGAGGTGGCTGCCGGCGAGGTGGTCAGCGGCTACCCGGCCATCCCCAATCGCCTCTGGCTGCGCTGTTCAGCCGCCTTCAACAAGCTGCCCGAGCTGGCCCGTACGGTGCGCCAGCTCAGCCGGAATGCCGACGGGTCAGGGTGATGGGCAGCGGTAGCCTCCGGCTGCACCATCCGCCACACCCCCCCAGCCATGACCAGCTACCGGATCACCCTCCTGCCCGGTGATGGCATTGGACCGGAGATCACGGCCGTGGCTTGTCAACTGCTCGATGCTGTGAGCGGGCGCTATGGCTTCGAGCTGAACTACAACGCCCATCCGATCGGTGGCGCCGCCATCGATGCCCACGGGGAGCCGCTTCCCGCCAGCACCCTGGAGGCCTGCCGAGAGAGTGATGCGGTGCTGCTGGCCGCCATCGGTGGCCCCCGCTATGACGGCCTGCCGAGGGCCCAGCGGCCGGAGAGCGGCCTGCTGGGGCTGAGATCCGGCCTGGAGCTGTTCGCCAATCTGCGCCCGGTCAAGGTCATCCCGGCCCTGGTCGGCGCCAGCAGCCTCAAGCCCGAGGTGATCGAGGGTGTGGATCTGATGGTGGTGCGGGAACTCACCGGCGGCATCTACTTCGGCACACCGAAGGGGCGGGTGGAGGCCGACGGCCATGTGCGGGCCTTCAACACGATGGCCTACAGCGACTATGAAATCGATCGGATCGCCCGTGTGGCCTTCCAGCTGGCAAGCGAACGCGACAGCAGACTCTGCAGCGTCGACAAGGCGAACGTGCTGGATGTGAGCCAGCTCTGGCGTGACCGGGTCGAGGCGATCAGCACCGAGTACCCATCAGTGGCCCTCAGCCATCTGTACGTCGACAACGCCGCGATGCAACTGGTGCGGGCCCCGAAGCAGTTCGATGTGCTGCTCACCAGCAACCTGTTCGGCGACATCCTCAGCGACGAGGCCGCCATGCTGACCGGCAGCATCGGCCTGCTTCCTTCGGCCTCGCTGGGCTCCAGCGGACCGGGGGTGTTCGAGCCGGTGCATGGTTCGGCGCCGGACATCGCCGGTCAGGACAAGGCCAATCCGCTGGCGATGGTGCTCTCCGGCGCCATGCTGCTGCGGGTGGGCCTGAAGCAGCCGGCCGCCGCCGCCGACCTGGAGGAGGCCGTGGCCCGGGTGCTGGCGGCCGGGCATCGCACCGCCGACCTGGCCGGTCCCGGCGAGACGACTGTGGGCTGCCGGCGGATGGGGGAACTGGTGCTGGCCGCCCTCTGACCGGTGACCTGCGAAACTCGAACTCGCCTTTCCCCTGTCGCCGATGTCCAAGCGTCACCCGATTGTGGCTGTCACCGGGTCTTCCGGCGCCGGGACCAGCACCGTCAAACGCGCCTTCGAGCACATCTTCGAGCGTGAAGGCATCGTTCCGGTGGTGGTGGAGGGCGACAGCTTCCACCGTTTTGAACGGGGACCGATGAAGCAGGAGATGGCCAAGGCCCAGGCAGCGGGTGTCAACTTCTCCCACTTCGGACCGGAAGCGAACGTGTTCGAAAAGCTTCAGGAGGTTTTTCACTCCTATGCCGGAACCGGCCAGGGTGAAAAGCGCTACTACCTGCACAGTCCGGAGGAAGCCGCCCAGCACAACAGCCGCCTCGGCACCAGCCTCGAACCGGGTCAGTTCACCCCCTGGGAGGCGATGCCCCCCGATACCGACCTGCTCTTCTACGAGGGCCTCCACGGTGGCGTGGTCGGTGAGGGCTATGACGTGGCCTCCCTGGTGGATCTGCTGATCGGTGTGGTGCCGATCGCCAACCTGGAGTGGATCCAGAAGATCAGCCGGGATAACGCTGAGCGGGGCTATTCAGCCGATGCGATCGTGGACACGATCCTGCGGCGCATGCCCGACTACATCAACCACATCTGTCCCCAGTTCAGCCGCACGGATATCAACTTCCAGCGCGTGCCCACGGTGGACACCTCCAACCCGTTCATCTGCCGGAACATCCCCTCTCCGGATGAGAGCTTCGTGATCATCCATTTCCGCAAGGGGGCCAGGGAGAAGTGGGGGATCGATTTCTCCTATCTGCTCCGGATGATCCACGACTCCTTCATGTCCAGCCCCACCAGCATCGTCGTCAATGGCGGCAAGATGGGATTCGCCATGGAGATCATCCTCACCCCGATCATCCATCGAATGATCGAGGAGAAGGAAAAAGCGACCTGACCGATTAAGCTCTCACCATCGATCTGTCTTTGGTGAGGCCAATCTCCTTCACCACACCCCCTGAACCCAGCACCCCCTGCTCCGCTCCATCCTTCGTGATCCGCGGAGCCGGTGGCCAGGGCGTCAGCCCCCTGCGCTGGGATCAGATCAACAGTGGAGATGTGCTCAGGAGGGCTCGTCAGATCTATTTTCATTACGTTGAGCAGTGCCCGGCCGGCGGGGCCCCGATCGGGATTGTTCTGCAGGGTCACAGCTCCCAGGGTCGGGTGGTCTTCGAAACACCGGTGCTTCTGCCCGAGGAGCAATTCATCCCCCTGGATCTGATCCGCAGCCGGGGCGGACGGCCCCGCGGCTTCCGCTCGCCATGACCGATCCAGCCCTGGCCCTGCTGGTCGCCCTTCTGGGTGCCTGCGTCGGCAGCTTTCTCAATGTGGTGGCCTGGCGGCTGCCCCGCCAGGAATCCCTGTTCTTCCCTGCCAGCCGCTGCCCTCGCTGTGGCAGCAGCCTTGCCTGGCATGACAATCTGCCGGTGCTGGGCTGGCTCCGGCGTCGCGGCCGCTGCGGCCACTGCCAGGGGCCGATCGCCGTGCGCTATCCCCTGGTGGAACTGCTCACGGCCGGGCTCTGGGTGGCGGTGCTGCTGGCCAGGCCGGACGCCATGGGACCGGTTTCCCCCTGGCTGCTGCTGCCGGCCGGTTGGCTGCTGGTGAGCTGGTTGATTCCCCTGGTGCTGATCGACTGCGATCACCTCTGGCTGCCGGAACCCCTCTGCCGCTGGGGCCTGCTGCTGGGCCTGGCCATCACCACCACGCTGGGGCTGAGTCAGTCGGCGGGCTTTGCCCGCGCCCAGCTGTTCGATCACCTGCTCGCCGCGGCCATCGGGCTTCTGGCCTTCGAGGGCCTCAGTGCCCTGGCTGAGCGGTTGATCGGCCAACCCGCCCTTGGCCTCGGCGATGCCAAGCTCACCGCCCTGCTGGGGGCCTGGCTGGGCCTGCTCGGCATGGGGTTGGCGGTGAGCTTGGCGGTGCTGGCGGGAGCTCTGGTCGGCGGGGTGGCCAGGCTGTGCGGATGGCTCAAGCCCAGGCAACCCTTTCCATTCGGGCCGTTTCTGGCCTTCGGTGGCCTTGCTGTCTGGCTGGCCGGTGAAGCCTGGTGGCTGCGGCAGCAGGAAGCTTTCTTCAGCGGCTTCAGCCTTTAATGGAGGGATCGCTCCGATCCCGCTGATCATCGATGTCGCTGTTCGACTGGTTCGCCGATCGCCGCAAGACCACACCGGTGGTGCGTGCCGCCCAGGACGTCGAGGACGGCGATGGCCTCTGGAGCAAATGTCCGGAATGTTCCCTGGTGGTCTACCGCAAGGATCTGATCGCCAACGCCAGTGTCTGCAGCGGATGTGGCCATCACCATCGGATTGACAGCGCCGCCCGGCTGCGGCTGATGGCCGATGAGGGCAGTTTCGAACCGATCGATCGTGAGCTTTCCCCCACGGATCCGCTGGCCTTCAAGGATCGCCGCAGCTACGCCGATCGCATCCTCGACACCCAGGGCAGCACCGGACTGCGGGATGCCGTCGTCACCGGTTTCGGCCGCCTGGATGGGATCCCTCTGGCCCTGGGGGTGATGGATTTCCGCTTCATGGGCGGTTCGATGGGGTCGGTGGTGGGGGAGAAGCTCACCCGACTGATCGAGGCGGCGACGGATCGGCGGGTCCCGGTGGTGATCGTCTGCGCCTCCGGCGGTGCCCGCATGCAGGAGGGGATGCTCAGCCTGATGCAGATGGCCAAGATCTCCGGTGCCCTGCAGCGCCATCGCCAGGCTGAACTCCTCTACATCCCCCTGCTCACCCATCCCACCACCGGCGGGGTGACGGCCAGCTTCGCGATGCTCGGTGATCTGATTCTGGCCGAGCCGAAGGCGCTGATCGGCTTTGCCGGCCGTCGTGTGATCGAGCAGACCCTGCGGGAGAAGCTTCCCGATGGCTTCCAGACAGCCGAGTACCTCCAGGATCACGGTTTCATCGATCTGATCGTGCCTCGCACCCGGCAGAAGACCATCCTGGCCAGCCTGCTCCGTCTGCACGGCTGCGGCTGTCCGGTGGCGGCCTGAGCCATGCACGGACGTCGACCGCTGAGCTGGAGATCCCAGGGCCCAGCAGGCTGGTGGTTCAGGCTGGCCCTGGCCTGTTCCCTGGCGGTCAGCCTTCTGGTGGGAGCGGCCCCGCTCCTGGCCTCCCCCGTCAGCTGGAAGGAGGTTGCCGCCAGTGCGGAGGGCCGGCAGTGGTGGGATGAGGGCAGCCTGCGGCGCAGCCGGGATGGCTACCTGTCGGTCCTGAGCCGCTACAAACCAGCCGACACCAGCCAGGCGGGAGAGCTTTATGTGATGGAGGTGGATTGTCTCCAGCAGCGCTTCCGCGACACCTCCGTCAATGGTCTGCCCCGTTTCAGGGCGGCCTGGCAGCCCGCCGATGGCGACGCCCTGATCCGTGCCGTGCTGCAAGAGGCCTGTGCGGCCGGCCTTCCCCTGCTGGCCTCCGGATGAACGTGGCCTCAGCATCCTCCCCACCTCTGAAGGTCGCGGTCGCAGGTCTGGGTTTCGGCGCCGCTGTCCATCTGCCCGCCCTGCAGGCCTGCCCGAACACCGAAGCGGTGGCGCTCTGGCATCCCCGCCCGGCCCGGCTGGAGGCCGCCTGCCGATCGTCCGGCTTGCCGGGGTTCAGCGATTTCGAGGCGCTGCTCGCCGATCCGAGCATCGAGGCGGTGGTGATCGCCACCCCACCCGCACCCCGGTTTGCCCTCGCCCGCGCCGCCCTCGCAGCGGGCAAACACCTGTTGCTCGAAAAACCCGTCTGCCTCCATGCCGAGCAGATCCTTGATCTGCAACGACTGGCCGTGACGGCCGGCTTGAGCGTGGCGGTTGATTTCGAGTACCGGGCCGTGCCGATGTTCCTGCAGCTCGAAGCGCTGCTCGCGGGCGGGGTGATCGGTGAGCCCTGGCTGGTGAAGCTGGACTGGCTGATGGGCAGCCGTGCCGATGCCGGCCGGCCCTGGAGCTGGTATTCCCAGCGTCAGGAAGGGGGCGGGGTGCTCGGAGCCCTGGGCACCCATGCCTTCGACATGCTGCATTGGCTGATCGGACCGTCCACATCCGTCTCGGCCTCCCTGTCCACCGCCATTGCGAGCAGGCCCCTGGCCGACGGCAGCGGTGGCCAGGGCGTGGTGGATGCCGACGACATCGCTCTGTTGTCGATCGATCTGCAGGCCGGTGCGGCCGGCAGGGTCCCCGCTCAGCTAAGCCTGGCCTCGGTGACGCGGCCAGGGCGGGGCTGCTGGCTCGAGCTGCATGGCAGCAAGGGTGCCCTGGTGCTCGGCAGCGACAACCAGGCCGACTATGTGCATGGCTTCCAACTCTGGCGCTCGACTGGGACGGCCTCCCTGCAGCCGGTTCCCGTGGATCCCCGTTTTGCGTTCTCCCGCACCTGGGCTGATGGCCGGATTGCTCCAGTGGCCAGGATCCATGCGGCCTGGAGTGCCAGCGTGCGCGAGGGCAGGCCGATGGTGCCGGGTCTCGGAGAGGGCTATCACAGTCAGCGATGCTGCGATCTGGCCCTGGCCGCGGCGGAATCAGGTCAGCGCCAGAGCATCACCTAGAATCCCCCCAACCCGGTTGGGTCTTTGCTCCAACACCGTTGGGTCCACGATCGTCTGCAGTCCGGCCCAGCCGGTTCCACCGACGCTCCATCCACCACTTCCTCCAGAGGTTTTCACCATGGCCCTCGTTCCGCTTCGGCTGCTGCTCGACCACGCCGCTGAGAACGGCTATGGCATCCCCGCCTTCAACGTCAACAACCTGGAGCAGGTGCAGTCGATCATGGAGGCTGCCTACGAAACCGACAGTCCCGTCATCCTGCAGGCCTCCCGTGGCGCCCGCCAGTACGCCGGAGAAAACTTCCTGCGCCACCTGATCCTGGCCGCTGTCGAAACCTATCCGGGCATTCCGGTGGTGATGCACCAGGACCACGGCAACAGCCCGGCCACCTGCTTCGGTGCCGCCGCCAACGGCTTCACTTCCGTGATGATGGATGGCTCCCTGGAAGCAGACGCCAAGACTCCCGCCAGCTACGACTACAACGTCGCTGTCACCAAGGAAGTGGTGGATGTGGCCCACGCCATCGGCGTGAGTGTGGAAGGGGAGCTCGGTTGCCTGGGATCCCTGGAAACCGGCAAGGGTGAGGCCGAGGACGGCCATGGCTTCGATGGCGCCCTCTCCCGTGACCAGCTGCTCACCGATCCTGCCGAGGCGGCCGATTTCGTGGCCAAGACCAAAGTGGATGCCCTCGCGATCGCGATCGGCACCAGCCACGGCGCCTACAAGTTCACCCGCAAGCCCACCGGCGAAGTGCTGGCCATCTCCAGGATTGCCGAGATCCACAAGGCCATCCCCAACACCCACTTGGTGATGCACGGTTCCAGCTCCGTCCCCCAGGAGTGGCTTGACATGATCAACAAGTACGGCGGCTCGATCCCCGAAACCTACGGGGTGCCGGTGGAAGAGATCCAGAACGGCATCAGGAACGGTGTGCGCAAGATCAACATTGACACCGACAACCGCCTGGCCTTCACCGCTGCCGTCCGGGAGGCCGCTTTCAAGGATCCTGCCAACTTCGACCCCCGCCACTTCAACAAGCCGGCCAGGGCCTACATGAAGCAGGTCTGCCTTGATCGCTATCAGCAATTCTGGTGTGCCGGCCAGGCCAGCAAGATCAAGCAGCAGAACATCAACTTCTACGCCGATCTCTACGCCAAGGGCCTGCTCGACCCCAAAACAGCCGTGGCGGTCTGAGCTCCGAGTCGGGGCCGCAGGCCAGGCCGATCAGTCCGGGGAGAGCGTTAGCTCTCCCCATTTTTTTGGGCCAGGCTCGCAGGACCAGCCTCAAGGGCCGCCGGCTCACGGGATCGCTGCGAAGCCCGGGATCTGGAAGGCCGGGGAACCAGCCACCGAAACGAGCTTCTTCAGGGCCGTGGCCAGGTCCCGTTCCATCACGAAGCGGCGACCATCGGTCACCACCACCCGCACCAGGGTCGGCAGATCATTGCTGCTGGAACGCAGATAGATCGGCTCCACATACAGCAATCCCTCCCCCACCGGCAGGACAAGCAGGTTGCCGCGCACCAGCTGGGAGCCGCCGGCCCGGCCCCAGAGGCCGAACTGAAGACTGATCTGCGGATCCTGGGCGATCAGGGAGGAAATCTGCTCGGGGCCCAGCAGGAGGCGCTGCTGGGGAAAACGCACGAGCAGCAGCTCTCCGTAGTTGGGTGGATCGTTCCGGGCCGCCAGCCAACCGACCAGATTGGAGCGTTTCACCGGCGAGAAGGGCAGCAGCAGGACGAACTCCGGCTTCTGTTCCCCCGGCAGCTGCAGGGTGGCGTGATACGGCTGAACCGGTACGGATTTGGAGTCGTAGATCTCCGAAGGCACCGCCCACTCGTCCTCACTGTTGTAGAAGGTCCGCACGTCGGTCACGTGATAACGCAGCAGCCGCTCCGATTGAATCGCGAACTGGCTGAGCGGCACGCGGATGTGCTGCAACAACGGCTTCGGCATCGCCGCGATCGGTCTGAACAGCTCGGGGAAGGCCCGTTGCCAGGTGCGGAGAATGGGATCGGAAGGGTCGCTCACGTAGAGCCAGAGGCGGCCGTCATGGGCATCCACCACGGCCTTGACCGGATTGCGCAGGTAGCGGATTCCACTGGCATTGGCCTCGCTGTAGGGGTAGCTGCGGCTTGTGGTGAACCCATCGAGCATCCAGTACTGGTGCTGGCCGGGCCGGTGACCCGGGCTGGTCTTCAGGTCGACGGTGACGAGATATGGCTCGCTTTCGAAGGAGAGGAAGGGGGCCAGGGCCCGGAGCCGCTCCTTCACCTGGCGCCGGATCAGCAGGAGCGATCGGGGAGTGAAGGACCCGCTGAACAGCACCCTGGGCTCGCTGAGGTAGGTGGCCGCCTTGAACCGCTGCCAGGCATTGCCGAGTCGAATGCCCAGCGTCCCTTCGAAGTGGTTCCAGACGTTGAGCTCTCCCGACGGATAGTCGAACTCCTCCACCTGGGTCGGCGCAATGGCGTAGGACGCTGGTGCCGAGCCGTAGTAGAGGCGTGGACGGCCCACCGGGAAAGCCCTTCTGGCACTCGCATCGCTGATCCCCAGGGCGGCGATGCCCTGGACAACAGCGCTGGGCCCGAGATCCTTCACCAGGAAACTGGGCAGCCCATCGGGCCCGAAGACGTTCACAGGTGACACCGTGAAGCCGTAGCCATGGGTGAAGACCAGATGCCGGTTCAGCCAGGTGCGTGAGCCGCTCGGCAAGGCGCTGGTGTCGATTTCCCGCGCCGCGATCAGCACCTGTTGGGACACCGTGTTCTGGTTCGGATCCCCGAGCACATAGCGATCGACCGCCGCTGAGGGAAAGGTGTAATAGAGCCGGAGCTGCTGCAGCTGGCGGTTGGCGGCCAGCAGTGGTCGGCTGTCCCAGAGGCGGATGTTGGCCAGGGTTCCCGGCGCGGCATCGAGATCGGCCTGGGTGAGCTGTTGTTTGGGCTTGAGGGTGAGCTCTTTGACGTTGTTCAGACCGAAGGCCTTTCGGGTGGCGCTGATGCTCCGTTTCAGGTACTCCGTTTCCACCACCAGCTCCCTGGGTTCCACCCAGAGCCGCTGCACCTGTGGCGCCACCAGGAATTCAGCGATCGGCAGCAGCAGGGCGGTTCCCACCAGGGGCAGCAGGGTGAGTTGGCGCAACCAGTGGCGTCGCATCGGCACCACCAGGCCGAACGCCGTCAGCGCCAGCAACACTGAAAGCAGCAGCCGCAACGGCAAGCGCACATGCAGATCAACGAAACCGGCCCCGGAGGCCACCCCACTGCCGTGCACCATCAGATCAAAGGGGGACAGGGCCGCGCTCAGCGCAGCCACAGCCGCCAGAACGGCGATCTGGGGCTTGAGCACCGCTTTCTGGTCGAGGCTGAGCCCGACGAAGTGCAGATCACTCAACGTGCTGCCCTCGGTGAAGGTGAGCCAGAGGCAACCGGCCAGGCCAACGGTCGCCTGGGCGAACAGAACGCTGAGCAACAGCCTCAGGGCCGGCAATTGCAGCACCGTGAAGCTGAGGTCGAACCCTGTGAGCGGGTCGCTGGCATCGAAGGGGACAGCCAGCAGAGCCGGAACCCAGAGGCTCCAGCCGCGGGCCAGGGCCGTGGCCGATCCGGCCAGGGCCGCGGACAGCAGCAACCGCAGAGTGGTGAGGGGCCAGACCATCAGCGGCAGCAGCAGGGCAGCCCCAAGGCCGGCCAGTAGCAGGGGCGGCAGGTCGGCAACAACGGGGAACCCGCTGATCACATCACCGCTGAACGGAGCTGCGATCAATCCCCTCGCCTGCACCCCCAGATAGGCCAGCCCACCCACGAGCATGACCAGCAGGACCGCCAGAATGGCCAGAAGCGAGCCGCTGTCCAGCTGGAGCAGCGCCACGGCAGGCAGGGGTTTCGACCCGGCCCGTTGCCTCAGGATCCAGCAGCGTTTGAGTTGCTGCAGCTGGAGCGGCACTCCCAGCCCCATCACCAGCAGAAAGGCGACCAGCTGGAGCAGCCAGCGGCGCAGCGCCACGGATTCGAAGCCGAACTGGGCGAACCACTCCCATTCGATTCCCAGGCGTGGAACAGCGACCCCCAGCAGGAAGGCCGCGAGGGAGAGGAGTGCCGCGGCCTTGGCCAGCAGCAAGCGGGGCGGAGAACGCAAGGCCACGGCCTGAGGCTAGACAGTGGTTCGGCGAATGGGCCGTCAGCCTGGAATCCAGCAACTACCTTTTATCCAGATCTGCAAAGTCGGGATTTGTCTGGCCGGTTGAACGGCGCTGCTAGCTTGCTCTTCTGCTGCTGTGGGACCGTGACGGCCACCCTCTCCCGCGCCACGTTCACAGGCCTTCGTTGCAAGGAGTGTGGCCACCCCTACCCCGCCAGCGCTCTGCATGTCTGCGAAGACGTCTGCTTCGGACCGCTTGAGGTTGTCTACGACTACGAGGCGATTCGAGCGCGGGTGAGCAGGGCCTCGATCGAGGCTGGCCCCAGCTCAATCTGGCGGTATCGCGAATTCCTGCCGATCGAGGGGGATCCGATCGATGTCGGCACCGGTTTCACCCCCCTGGTGCGGGCCAACCGGCTGGCACGCCGTCTGGGTCTCAAGCACCTCTACATCAAGAACGACGGCGTCAACATGCCGACCCTCTCCTTCAAGGACCGGGTGGTGTCGGTGGCACTCACCAGGGCACGGGAACTGGGATTCACCACGGTGAGCTGCGCCTCCACCGGGAATCTGGCCAATTCCACCGCCGCCATCGCCGCCCATGCCGGGCTCGAATGCTGTGTGTTCATCCCCAGCGATCTGGAGCTCGGCAAGGTGCTGGGCACCTTGATCTACAACCCCACCCTGATGGCGGTGAAGGGCAACTACGACCAGGTGAACCGGCTCTGCTCAGAGGTGGCCAATACCTATGGCTGGGGCTTCGTGAACATCAACCTCAGGCCCTACTACTCGGAGGGCTCCAAAACCCTGGGCTACGAGGTGATCGAGCAGCTCGGCTGGCAACTCCCCGACCACATCGTGGCTCCCCTGGCCTCAGGCTCCCTGTTCACCAAGATCCGTAAGGGATTCGATGATTTCATCAAGGTGGGGCTTGTCGAGGAGAAATCAGTCCGCTTCAGCGGTGCCCAGGCCGAAGGCTGCTCGCCGATCGCCCAGGCTTTTGCCGCCGGTCGTGATTTCATCACCCCGGTGAAACCCAACACCATTGCCAAATCGATCGCGATCGGCAATCCCGCAGACGGTCCGTACGCCCTGGATCTGGCCCGCCGCAGCGGCGGCACGATCAGCTCGGTCACCGATGAGGAGATCGTGGCCGGTATCCAGCTGCTGGCCGAAACGGAGGGCGTGTTCACCGAAACCGCCGGTGGCACCACGATCGCCGTGCTGAAGAAGCTGGCCGAGCAGGGCACGATTGATCCAGAGGAAACCACCGTGGCCTACATCACCGGCAATGGCCTGAAAACCCTCGAGGCGATCAGCGGGGTGGTGGGTCAGCCCCACACAATCGAACCCCAGCTGGCCAGCTTCAACGCGGCCTGGGAGCGGGCCCAGTCCCTGCAACGGGCCAGCTGGGAGCCGATGGGGGTCTGATCCCTGCCAGGTTCTGCGCTCCGTTCTGCCTTAGAGATCAGGCCGCTGTTGTTTTCACCCCCCACCCATCCGCCGATGTCGATTCAGGTTCTGATCCCAACTCCGCTCCAGAAGTTCACCGCCGATCAATCCAGTGTGGATCTGGAAGCCGGCACGGTCGAGGAGATGCTTCAGGCTCTCGACGTTCACTTCCCCGGCATCCTGGCCCGTCTCACCGATGACAACGGCAAGTTGCGGCGCTTCCTGAACGTCTACGTCAACAGCGAGGACATCCGCTTTCTCGATCATCAGGCCACCGTCCTCAGCGATGGCGATGAAGTGAGCATCGTTCCCGCCGTGGCTGGTGGCTGAACCCCACCGGGCCAGTCAGTCTGAGAACACAGCGATCCGGCAATCCTTCCCTCCAGCCCCATAGGCTTTTGTTCTGATCTGGCTGGAACGATGACCCAGGCAACCCGTCCCCCGGCAACCGGCTCCAGCCAGCCGGTCCATGGCAAGGCCCTGCTGTTCGACTATCGCCTGGCGGCCAATCCGGTCCGCCGGGGCCTCACCGAGCCGATTCCGGAAGGTCGCTGGGGGCCCGATCTCCATGCCGCGGGGCCGACGGCCATCATTCCTCTTGATCTCAGCGCCGGGCTGGGTTGCCAGGGGCCGGCCACCAGCCCTGCTCTCTCGGCCAACTTCGTGCGGATCCTCCCGGGGGAAGGCCTCCCGGTGGGTGTCAATGCCACCAGTTCCCTTTTCTTCGTGCTGCGAGGGCAAGGGCGTTGCCACCGCCCGAGCGCTGGCCAGAGCGGTGCATTCGAGCAGGCCTGGGCCACCGGCGACCTGTTCGTGCTGCCGGCCGGAGTTGCTCCCCGGCTTGAAGCCACAGCCGAAAGCGTTCTGTACTGGGTCCATGACGAACCCCTGCTCAGCTTCCTGGGGGCCAGGGCAGAGAGCCCCCGTTTTGTTCCCACCCACTATCCGGCGGCCTGGCTGCGCCAGGAGCTGGAGGCTCTGGCGGCCGATCCCACCAGCGCCCGCAGCAACCGGCTCAGCCTGCTCCTGGCCAACACCGATCTCCCCCTGAGCCGCACCGTCACCCACACCCTCTGGGCCATGTACGGACTGCTCCCGGCCGGCGCGGTTCAGCCGCCACACCGTCACCAGTCCGTGGCGCTCGATCTGGTGATCGACTGTCAGCCGGGCTGCACCACCCTCTCGGGGCCCGATCTCAATCCGGACGGCACGATCCGCAACCCCCTGCGGATGGAATGGGAAGCGGGCGCCGCCTTCGTGACCCCGCCGGGACACTGGCATTCCCACGTCAACGAGAGCGGCCACCCAGCCCTGCTGCTGCCGATCCAGGACGCCGGCCTACACACCTATCTGCGCAGCCTGGACATCCGCTTCAGCAGTGGTCTGGAAGGGGATTGAGCCTGGTGATGGTGATGGGTCGCCGCCGGCCTTGTTGAGCAGCTGGGAGGCTTCGTAGGCCTCGACGATCTGGCGGAACGCATCGCCACCGAGGGTTTCCTGCTCGATCAGGCGCTCGACGAGGAGATCCAGCAGCTCGCGCCGAGGCCGCAACAGATCGAGGGCCTGATCAAGGGCCTGCTGGGCCAGATCATGCACCTGGGAATCAATCCTGCGGCCGGTGCTTTCGGCGTAGCTCGGGCGGGTGTGGATCAGGTCTCTGCCGAGGAAAACCTCGGCGGCATCGCCTTCGAGTGCCACGGGCCCCAGGCCGGAGAAGCCGTAGCGGGTCACCATCTCACGGCAGATCTGCGTGGCCATCTGCAGGTCTCCGGAGGCCCCCTGGGTGATCTCGCCGGGGCCGAACACCACCAGTTCAGCGGCTCTTCCCCCCATCACCACCACCAGCCTGTCGCGGAGGTAGGCCCGGCTGATCAAGCCTGAATCGAGGATGTCCTCGTCGGGGGTGGTCCGGGCAAATCCACCCACTCCGCCGGAGCGGGGCAGCAGGGTGACCTTGTCGAGCTGATCGCCATGGGGGAGGAGGGTGGTCAGCAGGGCGTGGCCCACTTCGTGGTAGCCGATCAACCGCTTCTTGGCGCTGTCCTGGAGCGGCGCGACGGAAAGCCCCATGGTGATGCGCTCCAGGGCGTCGTTGAGGGCGAGATCGTCGATGCAGCTCATCTGCCGCCGGGCGGTGAGGATGGCTCCCTCGTTGAGCAGGTTGGCCAGGTCGGCGCCTGAAAAACCTGGCGTCCGGGCAGCCCAGGCCGCCAGAGACACCTCCGGCGAAAGGGGACGCGTCCGGGCATGGACGGCCAGGATCGCCTCGCGGCCACGGCGGTCCGGCAGGTCGACGTTGATCTGCCGATCGAATCGACCCGGCCTGGTCAGGGCGACATCCAGCACATCGGAGCGGTTGGTGGCGGCCAGCAGAATCACGCCCGAGTTCTCCTCGAACCCATCCATCTCCGTGAGCAACTGGTTGAGGGTCTGCTCCCGCTCGTCGTTGCCGCCACCGATGCCGGCCCCACGCTGGCGCCCGACCGCGTCGACCTCATCGATGAAAATGATGCAGGGGGCTTTCTCCTTGGCGCGTTTGAAGAGATCACGCACCCGGCTTGCCCCCACGCCAACGAACATCTCGACGAATTCGGAGGCGGCCATTGAGAAAAAAGGCACGCCCGCTTCACCGGCAATCGCCTTGGCCAGCAGGGTTTTGCCCGTGCCGGGCGGACCGACCAGCAGCACCCCCTTGGGAATCTTGGCGCCGATCGAGGTGAACCTCTCCGGTTGCCTCAGGAAGGTGACCACCTCCTGGAGTTCCTCCTTGGCCTCATTGATGCCGGCCACATCCTCGAAACGCACCGTCATCGTGCCTTCCTCCTGAAGGCGCGGCTGGCTGCGGCCGAAGCCAAGGGCCTTGTTGGCCACCTGGGATGAGCGCTTGATCAGCAGGGTGAGCCCGCCGACCAGCAGAACCACCAGCAGAACGTTCACCAACAGGCCGGCCGATGCATCCTGGGCGCGCTCGTCACGGACGCTGAGCGGCACGTTGGCCTGCTGGGCGGTGCTCAGCAGCAACGAATCATTGGCGAAGACGGCAACGTCCGCCCGGGTTCCATCGGTGAAGGCAACGGAAACCTCCCGCTGACGCGGTGAGAGATCGAGCTCCTTGACCTTGCCGGTGCGGATCAGCTGCAGCAGCTCGCTGTAGGAGGGTGGCGGTGAGCTTCTTTGGCCAAGACCCCCCAGCAGGCTGGGGCGGGAAGGCTCGGCTGCCGGCTGCACCGGGGGGGTCAGCGGGGGTGTGATGGTGGGTTCACCGGAGCTGGCTGAGCTGGAGAGATCGGTGGAAATCGCCGGAACAGGGCCTTGGCCGGATGGCCAGAGCGGATACATGGCAGATGTGCTGCTCACAGGACTGGCACTTCTGTTCAGTTTAACGATTTGACGAAAGGCCTCCCCGAAGCGGATGATCATTGTTTGGATCAGGAAAGGGAATGGCCGCTCCCAAGAAGAAAACCTCGAAGGGGAAGCGCAACCAGCGTCATGCCCACTGGAAAGCCCAGGCCACCGTTGCGGCCAGGAAGGCTCTCTCGCTCGGCAAGGCTGTGCTCAGTGGCCGGGCCCAGGGATTCGTTTATCCGATCGATGACGCCGCCGAAGACGAAGCCAGCTGAGCCCCTGGGCGGCTTGGACAGCTCTCTTCAGCCTTCACTGCACCCAGTCCGCCCGGATTGCAGACAGACGTACTGATTGCAGGATTCTGGCTGCGTCCGAGGCTGAAGATCTGTCCACAGGGCGGAAATCGGCTTCTTACCGGCAAGTGGCTGCCGATCATTCCGCCTCAAGCCTCAGGTCGGCGCCCGACGCTCAGGAGCCGAGTTTGAAGCCTTCCAGCACCACGGCGTAAACCAGGCCGATCCTGGCGTTGTCACAGAGCACCCAGCCCAGCGAAGGCTTCCCCTTCACCCAGTGGCTCCGCAGCCGAACCAGCAGCTCGACAAGCACCACCATGGCCAGGACCACCAGCGGCCGCAGGCCCAGTCGGAACAGGACATAGGTGGTGAGATTGTTGCCGGCAAAAAGCCCGACCAGCAGAGCCAGCCAGGCCAGGCTGCGTTCTCGCCAATTGCCGCGCAGCCAGTCGAGCACCAGGTGATTGAGCCGCTCCAGCAACAGCTGGAAGCGGGTGGCCTGGAAGGGCTGGCGGCTCATCGAGGGGACAGACGGGGTTGTGAAGGGAAAACTGGATGGATCGATCACGCTTGCGCGCAGCGTAAGAGGCCTTGATGGGGAGGAACAGCCCAGAATGCTCCGATTCCGGTGAGAACCTGGTGCTGAATCGCCTGCCCGAGCAGTGCTGGCAGTTGCCCAGGCCGCTCGACGCCGTCGGAGCGGGCGCTGAAGCCCTTGCCCTCAGCCGGCTGGGCTTGCCGCCGGAGCTACTGGCCGTGCTGCGGCGGCGCGGCTACGAAAGCGCCGAAGCGATCGATGCCTTGCTGGTTCCGGCAGCAGCACCTGATCCCGGAACCCATTTCAACGATCTCGGCAAGGCCGTGGACCGCCTCCGCCGCGCCTGCCGTACGGCCGAGGCGGTGGCCATCTGTGGGGACTACGACGCCGACGGCATGACCAGCACGGCTCTGTTGATGGGGGTGCTGCAACGGCTGGGGGCCAGGCCGGTCGCCGCGATTCCCAGCCGCCAGGACGATGGCTATGGCCTCAATCCCGCCATGGTCAAACGGCTGGCAGGCGATGGAATCTCCCTGTTGGTCACCGTCGACAACGGCATCGCCGCCACGGAGGCTCTCGCCTGTGCCCGCGAGCTGCAGGTGGAGGTGATCCTCACCGACCACCACACCCTGCCACCGGAGGAGCCGCCCTATCTGGCCCTGCTGCACCCGGCCCGTACCCCGGCCGATTCGCCGTTTCGCGGTCTGGCCGGTGTCGGCCTGGCCTATGTGCTGGCCGTGGCCCTGGCCGGCAGTTTTGATCGTGCTGACGCCACGGCCATGGCCCTTGATCTGTTCTGCATCGGCACCATCGCTGACATGGCGCCGCTGCTGGGGGTGAACAGACGCTGGCTCCAGGATGGATTGCCACGCCTTCACGGCTCCACCCTGCCCGGCCTGCAGGCCCTGCAACGGCTCGCCGGTGTCGGGGACACCCCCCTTGATGCCACCGCCGTGGCCTTTCAACTGGCCCCGCGCATCAACGCGGTCGGACGCCTCGGTGATCCCCAGCTGGTCGTCGAGCTGCTCACCACCGATGATCGGGATCGGGCGATGGAGCTGGCCCAGGAGTGTGAAGCGCTCAACCGTCAGCGCCGCGAACTCTGCGATGCGATCGAAGCGGAGGCGGTGGCCCTGGTGGAGGCGGATGGGCCGCAGCGCCCCCCCTTCCTGCTGCTGGCGCAGGGCCACTGGCACCATGGCGTGATCGGTGTGGTGGCCGCCCGGCTGGTGGAACGCTATGGCCTGCCGGTTGCCCTGCTGGCCAGCGAAGGCAACGGGCGCCTGCGCTCTTCGGTGCGTGCACCCCGCGGTTTCGCCGTCGATGCGGCCCTGCGCCATTGCCACCAACTACTGGAACGCCACGGCGGCCACCCCGCCGCCGGTGGATTCACGGTGCGGGCCGAGAAGGTGGCCTCGCTCCACGAAAGTCTCAATGCGCTGGCGGCGGCTTGGCTCTCTGGCCAGGGCAGCGGCATCGCGGTGGAGCCTGAGGCCAGGCTCAGCCTCGATCAGATCAACTGGGCGTTCTGGAAAAGCCTGCAGCGGCTGGAGCCGATGGGAGCCGGTTTCGCCGCGCCGGTGTTCTGGAGTGCCCGCTGCCAGGTGGTGGAGCAGCGGCTGTTGCGTGGCGGCCATCTCCAACTCAAGCTGAGCCAGAACGACATCGGCCAAAGGGCCATCGCCTGGCGCTGGCAAGGGGAGGGAATGGTTCCTGAGCTGGTGGATGTGGCCTACCGCCTGCGCAGCAATCACTGGCAGGGGGAGGAGCGGCTCCAGCTTGAAGTGGTGGGCCTGCGACCGAGCGGCTCGGGCGAGGTGGTGCTGCGCCGAAAGCAGCGCACCTACTGGTGTCGCCGGGCGGGACAAGCCGTGAAGATCCGCAATGAAGCCGGCGAGGAAATCAGCTCAGGTGAGATCGGACTCGGCTCTGGGCTGAATTCAGGGATGGAGGGTGGGGCCGAGCGGCATCCCTATCTGAAGGGGCTGTTCGAGGAGGCGGCCCTTGCCCTGGGCCTTGCCGCCTGAGCCTCAGAGGTCAGAGGGCACCACGGCGATAGAAGAGGATGAACACCACAGCCGGACCAGCCAGGGTGATCAACGCCAGAGCCATGAAGTTGGCGATCAGATGGATGTCGATACCCATGGACGGCAAGCTCACGAACGGGACGGTCTGCGGATCAGGTTACGGGAAGCGGCCCCGCTCGCCCGGGTTCCACCCATGCCACTGTGACGGCTTGTCACAGCATCACCGGTGGAGCTGATGGGCTGCGGAAGTGAATGGAGGTGCATCGGCGGCTGCGGAGCCTGCTGTCGATTGGATCCGGAGCGCCGCAGCGAGGCCCTGGAAGCCCTCAGTGCCGATCAGCGCAGTCGCTATCTGGCGATGGTGGGCAGCGATGGCTGGTGCATCCATTTCGACACCGGTGGACGTCGCTGCCGCATTTACGACGAACGCCCCGAGTTCTGCCGGGTCAGCAGCCTGGCTGAGCTGTTTGACGTGCCGATCGAGCAGGCCGATGCTTTCGCGATCGCCTGCTGCAGTCAGCAGATCAGGCAGGAGTTCGGCGGACGCAGCAGGGTGTTGCGGCGGTTCGAGCAGGCCACCGGGCAGCCATGAGCGACGACAGCGCAGCCAAGGGCGAAACGTCCGAACCGATGGAGGCCCCCCCTGCCAAGGGTGAGGCCACCCTGCTTTCGATCATCCTGACCACCTTCACCACGGTGTTCCTGGCCGAACTCGGAGACAAAACCCAGCTCGCCGCCCTGCTGCTGGCTGCCGAGTCGGGCCGGCCCCTGCTGGTGTTCGCCGGGGCGGCCCTTGCCCTGATCTGCTCGAGCCTGGTGGGGGTGTTGTTGGGTCGCTGGCTGGCGGCGCTGCTGCCGCCCCAGCGACTGGAGCGGATCTCCGGTGCGCTGATGGTGGGCCTGGGCCTCTGGCTCGGCGCCCAGGCCAGCGTTGGCCTGCTCAATCCCTGAGTCTGATCCTGATCCTTCGAACCCCCTGGGCCGATGCATCTGCCACTGCTTGCCTCCACCTTCGTCACGGTCTTCCTGGCCGAACTCGGCGACAAGACCCAGCTCACGATCGTGACGATCAGCGGCACCTCCACCAGACCGGTGGCGGTGTTTCTGGGCAGCGCGGGAGCGCTGGTGCTGGCGAGTCTGCTGGGGGCATTCGCGGGTGGATCCCTCTCCAGCCTGATCCCTGCCGATGCTCTCCAGCTCGCCGCCTCGCTCGGTTTTCTGCTGATCGGCGGCAGGTTGATCCTTCGGGCCTCAAGGGAAGATTCGTAAAGTGGTTGGATGGCAACGATGGTCGTGGGTATCGCAACGCGCCCGGGATCCTCGTTTTGGAAAACTCCAGGGTTTTCCTGCCGCTGATCTGACCGCCTGATGGGCGTCCACAGCGCCCCAAACCTCCCTTGAATCCAGCTCCGATGAAGTTCACGGTCGCCGATCTGCTTGACCAGCTCCCCAACGCCGAGGCTCTGCCTCTGGCCAAGCTGGAAAAGGCCCTCGGCCTCACCCTGAAACCGGACAAGCAACTGCTTCACATCGCCCTGGACGGGCTCAGCAGGATCGGTCTGCTTCAGCAGGATGAAACGGGGGTTCAGCGGCGAGAGGATGACAGCCTGATCGAGGCCCGGCTGCGCTGCTCCAGCAAGGGCTTCTGCTTCGCCCTGCGTGAGGATGGGGGCGAAGACATCTACATCCGCGACCACCAGCTCAACCACGCCTGGAATGGCGATCGGGTTCTGGTTCGCATCACCCGCGAGGGGGGCAGGCGGCGTTCACCGGAAGGTGGTGTTCAGTGCATCCTGGAGCGGGCCACCCGCCAGCTGCTTGCCCAGGTGGAGCAGCAGGACGACAGGCTTGTGGCTGTTCCCCTGGACGACCGCCTGCTCACCACGGTGGACTTGCCACCGGAGGATGGATCGTTCCTCGATCCGGCCCGGGAATCGGTCGTTGAGGTGCGGTTGGATCGTTATCCCGTCGCCCAGTTCCCCGCCTGCGGCCATGTCACCCGTCGCCTGCCGATCAATGGCGGCGAAGAGGCCGATCTCGACCTTCTGCTCACCAAGCACGGTCTGCGCAATCCCGACCCGGCCCCCCGGACCACCCTGCGCGCCCCCACGACGAAGGGGCGCACCGATCTCACGGCTCTCCCCACCCTGTTGCTGGCTGGCTGGAGTGGGGTGGCCGCACCGATCCTTCCCGCCCTCTCCATCGAAGCGGGCGAGGTGGGCCCGAGGCTCTGGGTCCATGCCCCGGCCGTGGCGGAACGGTTCAGCCCTGGCGGCAGCCTGGATCTCTGGCTGCGTGAAAAATCAGAAGCGCTCTGCTTCGGTCGCCGCTGGCTGCCGCTGCTCAGCGAACCCCTCAGCAAGGCCGCCGGCTTCGAGCAGGGAGTGGCGGCTGAGGCGGTCTCCGTCGCCCTTGATTTCAGTGCCGATGGTCAGCTGATCCACTACCGATTCGCCCTGACCACGATCCAGGCCGATGCCAGCGTCGATGCAACGGTGCTTCAGGCCCTTGCCGACCGCAAGCCGAAGGCCCGGACGGTACCGGCGGCCTTGAAGCCCCTCAAGGATCAGCTGCCGATGCTGGAGCAGCTTCTGGATCTGGCCGCTCAGCTGCGCAGCCACCGCCTGGCCAACGGCTCGATCGACCTGGATCTCCCCCTCCCTGCCCTCGACTGTCTGGGGGATCTGGCCACGCCCGAGCCGGATGAAAGCCGCCGTGGCTGGCTGGTTCAATGGTCGCTTCACCATCCTCTGGGTCTGCTGCGGGAGCTGGTGCTCCCGGCCGGTCGCGCCCTGGGTGAGCATCTGGCAGCCCTGCAGTTGCCAGGTCTGTTCGCCGTCAATCCCGCCGCTGATCCAGCTGAAGTGAATGAGGTCGCCAAGGCCGCCCTGGCCCTGGAGATTCCCCTTGAGCTCGCCGACGACGGCAATGCTCCGGCGGCAGCGGCCCTGGCCGTGGCCTTCGCCGCCACCGATCGCAGCCGCGTGCTGCAGCGTCAGCTCAGCGATGTGCTTCCGATGGTTCAGCTCAGTGAGCAACCCGGGGCCAACAGCCTGGCGGCGACCGAACTGGGTTTTGCTTCCTGGTGCTTTCCCTCGCTCCACTACGCCGATCTCTGGAATCAGCACCTGTTGGTGGTGTTGCTCACGGATGGCAAGGACCGGCCCAGCGTGCGGCACAAGGTCAGGGTGGATCTGGCCTCGGATCTCTGCCACGGCACGATCGACTGGCCCCTGCTCCCACCCAGCCAACTCACAGAGATCGAGGCCTCCCGCAGCAGCGCCCTCATTCAACGGCTCAACAACCGCTCCCGCTTCGTGCTGGAGCTCCAGTCCGACCTGGTCGCGATGGCCCAGGCCCGGACAGCGGAGCCGCTGGTGGGCCAGACCCTCACCGGCGTGATCAGTGGTGTGCAGAGCTACGGCTTCTTCGTGGAGATCCCCCCTTCCCGGGTGGAGGGGCTCGTTCACGTGAGTTCGCTGAAGGACGACTGGTACGAATATCGCTCCCGCCAGAACCGCTTGGTGGGTCGCAAGAATCGCCGCGTTTATCTGCTGGGCGATCAGGTGGAGGTGGAGATCCAGAAAGTGGATGTGTTGCGTCACCAGATCGATCTGGCGATCCTGCTTCCCTCCGATCAGGACGGGCCCGGTGAACCGAGCGAGCCTGATAAGGGGGATCCCGGCGACGGGGAGAGCTGAGCCATGCCACCGCTGGTCCTGGCCGTTTCGGGCGCCTCGGCCATGCCCCTGGCCGAGAGGGCGCTGCAGTTGCTGCTGCAGGAAGGTGAGTCGATTGAACTGATCGTCAGTCGCGGCGCCATCGCCGTATGGCTGGCGGAGCAGGGAGTGCGGATCCCTGTTGACCCGGACAGTCAGGCCCTGTTCTGGCGCGAGCGGACCGGGGCCAGCGGTGGTTCGCTGCGTTGCCACCGCTGGAATGACCAGGCCGCCGCCATCGCCAGTGGCAGCTTTCCCACCCGAGGCATGGTGATCCTGCCGGCCAGCATGGGCACCGTGGGCCGGATCGCCAGCGGCGTCGCCCTCGATCTGGTCGAGCGGGTGGCCGACGTTCATCTCAAGGAAGGCAGGCCCCTGGTGATCGCTCCGCGGGAGATGCCATGGAACCTCGTGCATCTGCGCAACCTCACCACCCTGGCCGAGGCCGGGGCCAGGATTGCTCCGCCGATTCCTGCCTGGTATCACCGCCCCACCACCCTGCAGGAGATGGTGGATTTTCTGGTGATCCGGGTGTTCGATTGTCTGGGCTATCAACTCGGCCCCCTGGGGCGCTGGCAGGGGCCCGTCGGCCTCTCCGCCGCTCCCTGAGGCGGCGGCTCATCCGCTTCGTTCCGTCCCACCCGATCCGTGCTGCAACGCCTCCTGCTCCTGCCCCTGCTGGCACCGCTGCTGCTGGTGCTGCTGATCGCGGCTCTCAATCCGAGCCCGTCGTACGGGATGCGGCTGTTGATCTGGCGCCTGCCCCCCCTGCCACTCGGGGCCTGGATCGCGATGGCAGCCGGGGGTGGTGCCGCCTTCAGCGCCGGTTTCGCTGCCCTGGCGCTCCAGCAGGCTGTCATCCCATTGCGACGAGCACGAGACGAGCAATCGTTTCAGCCGCCGCCACCCCCCACCCGCAGGCAGAGGCCGGCACCGCCTCCAGGCGTGCCGGTGCCGGAGCGGGCTCCCCAGGACCCCCTCCCGACCATCTCGATTCCATTCCGGGTGATCCGGCGGACCGAGGCCGCCGCCCCGAGCCCGACCGGCCCGATCACTTCAGGCCTGGCCACCCCTGTCGGCGAAGGCTGGGAGGATCTGCTGCGCGAGGAGTGGTGAGGCAGCCGTAAAGTTCCGGCAAGGTACGAGGTTGAGATCTGCGCCCGTGAGTGATTCCGCCGGTTCTGCCCCCCAGCCTTCACCAGAGGCCAAGCCCGTAGCAGAGGCCAAGCCCGCACCTGCGGTCAAGCCGGCTCCGGCCGTCAAGGTCAAGCCTCCCGCCCCGGAGGACAAGCCATTTGACGAATTCATTTCCCAGCTGTTTCTGCCGGCCCTGGCCAAGGAGATTCAGGCCTATGGCGGCCCGGTCACGGAGCTGAGCTTCGTTGAGGCGCCGATGCCCGTGGTCTCCACCCCTTGCTGGCAGGTGATCGGCTTGCTTCCCGGTGGCCGACGCTTCTGGCTCTGCTTCACGGCGGCTCAGATCAACGCAGCCAAGACCTTCAGCGTGGCGGAATCCGGATGCGATCCCAGCCTGCTGGAATCCTTCCTGATCGATGAGCGCAAGACCACCCTTGCTCTGCTGGTGTCCCGGGTTGTCTCCCGGCTCAACGGTCAGAAGTGGCTCGGCCCGAACTGAGCCCCGCCGAGCGGGCCGCCACAACCCCGCCGGGCTGCTTCACATCCAGGCGATCCAGCGCTTCATCCTCCTACGATGGAGTCACTCTTATGCCGAGAAGTGCCCATGGTGCCTCCGATCGCCGCCCCCAGTGCCCCTGGCACGCTGCGTGAGTCAGGGGCAACCAGCACTGCTGATGGGTCACCGGCCTTCAAGGATCCTGTCAAGGACACGATCCTGACCCCTCGCTTCTACACGACCGACTTCGACGCCATGGCGGCGATGGACCTCCGTCCCAATGAGGTGGAACTGGAGGCGATCTGCGAGGAGTTCCGCAAGGATTACAACCGCCATCACTTTGTCCGCAATGAGGAGTTCGTCGGTGCCGCCGACAAGCTTGATCCGGACACCCGCAAGGTGTTCGTTGAGTTCCTGGAGCAGAGCTGCACCTCCGAGTTCTCCGGATTCCTGCTCTACAAGGAACTGAGCCGCCGCATCAAAACCAAGAATCCATTGCTGGCCGAATGCTTCGCCCATATGGCCAGGGATGAGGCCCGCCATGCCGGTTTCCTCAACAAGTCAATGGGTGATTTTGGTCTGCAGCTCGATCTGGGCTTCCTGACTGCCAACAAAGCGTACACATTCTTTCAGCCGAAATTCATTTTCTACGCCACCTATCTCTCTGAGAAGATTGGTTACTGGCGTTACATTGCCATTTATCGCCATCTTCAGCAACACCCGGAAAGCAAGATCTTCCCGATCTTCAATTTTTTCGAAAATTGGTGTCAGGACGAAAATCGCCATGGCGATTTCTTTGACGCTCTGATGAAGGCTCAGCCAAGCACGGTGCGGGGCTTTCAGGCACGGCTCTGGTGCCGGTTCTTCCTGCTTGCTGTCTTCGCCACCATGTACGTGCGTGATGTGGCTCGCAAGGAGTTCTACGAAGCCCTCGGCCTTGATGCCCGTGAGTACGACAAGCTGGTGATCGCCAAGACGAATGAAACCTCTGCCAGGGTGTTCCCTGTGGTGCTGAACGTGGAGCATCCCAAGTTCTATACCCGCCTGGAGCGAATCGTCACCAACAACAATGCGCTCAACGCAGCGGATCAATCCAGTTCGATTCAAGTGATCAAAGCGATCCGCAAACTTCCCTTCTGGTTGGGCAATGGCCTGGAGATGGCCAAGCTGTTTCTGATGGCACCGATCCGCAGTGAGAATTTTCAGCCGGCCGTGCGCTGAAGCTGAGTTCAGCGTCCATTTTTTCTCCCATTCCTTTCTCTCTGTCGCCAGCTTTGGTCGCTTCCCTGCCGCTTTCCCTTGTCCAGATCGAGCCGTTCGACCTCAGCTGGCGATCGCGGCTTGAAACGGTGCTGGCTGCGGGCCGTGCTGCCGGAGCCACTCTTGTCGAGGTGTTTCTGGAGAGCACCGACCACATCGGTCTGCTTGCTGAGCAGGACACCATCACCAATGTGAGCCCCGCTTTCGGGAAAGGGGCAGGCATCCGGGTGTTTCGCGGTGATCAGGATGGTTTCGTCTCCACCAACGATCTCAGTGATCGCGGCCTGAACTCCGCTCTGGAGCAAGCACTCGGCATGCTTGGCCTGGAGCTCGGCAGTGCTGGCCACGGTGGCTTCGAGGGCCTTGGTGATCTCCGGGACTTCGGCACCGCCAAGAACAGCTGGCTCTCCGGCTGTCCCAGCCTGGGGGACGCCACCGGCCGGTTGCTGGAGGGAACGGGCCTGCTGGAACGCCATGGCAGCCACCTCCAGTCCCGTCGGGGCAGCTATGCCCGCGACTGGCAGGAAGTGATGGTGGCCGCCAGTGACGGCACCTTCGCCCGGGACATCCGCCTGCATCAGTCGGTCGGGCTGAACGCCCTTGCTGCCGACGGTGAGCATCGGGCCAGCCAGGGCCGGCGTTATGGCAGCACGGACCGACCCGACGATCTTCTCCAATGGGATGCGGAAGCGTCGGCCCGTGATCTCTGTGCCAGTGCCGAGGCGATGCTGCGAGCCGACTACGTCGAGGCGGGCAGTTACCCGGTGGTGCTCGCCAACCGCTTCGGTGGTGTGATCTTCCATGAGGCCTGCGGCCATCTGCTTGAAACCACCCAGCTCGAGAGGGGCACCACTCCATTCGCCGACCAGGTGGGCTGCCCGATCGCCCATCCGGCGGTCACCGCCGTCGACGAGGGGCTCAGTACCGGTGCCTTCGGCAGCCTTTCGATGGACGACGAGGGCATGGAGCCTCAGCGCACGGTGTTGATCGAGAACGGCGTGCTCAAGCGCTTCCTCTCCGATCGGGCCGGAGAGTTGCGCACCGGCCATGCCCGCACCGGCAGTGGTCGCCGTCAGAGCCATGCCTTCGCAGCCGCCAGTCGCATGCGCAACACCTTCATCGCCGCTGGTCCCCACAGCCCTGCCGATCTGATCGGTTCGGTGGAGCGTGGGCTCTATTGCAAATCAATGGGTGGCGGCAGCGTCGGCCCCACCGGCCAGTTCAACTTCGCCGTGGAGGAGGGTTACCTGATCGAGAACGGCCAGCTCGGCAAGCCGGTGAAGGGCGCCACCCTGATCGGTGAGGCCAAGGACGTGCTTCCCCGCATCTCGATGTGTGCGAATGACCTGGAACTGGCGGCCGGTTTCTGCGGCTCGGTGAGCGGCAGCATCTTCGTGACGGTGGGCCAGCCCCACATCAAGGTGGATTCGATCACTGTGGGGGGGCGATGACCAGCTCCACCGCTTCCGTGGCGGTCCTGGACGCCAGCCGCCTGGGCCATCAGCTTGAGCAGCTTGCTGCAGGTCTGGGGATCGAGCGCTGGGACCTGGGGGCCGCCTGCAGCACCGACACCTCAGTGCAGGTGGATCGGGGCGAGGCCAAGCAGCTCAAAGGCGCTCAGCGCAGCTCGATCACGGTGCGGGTCTGGAACGGCGACGGCCTGGTCGGCATCACCAGCACCTCCGATCTTTCGCCGGCAGGGCTGGCCAGGGCCCTTGGCATCGCCCACGAAGCCAGTGCCTATGGCAACGCCGATGAAACCCCCTCGTTCTCGCCGCTGGCCACCGCAGCTCTGCAACCGCTCGATCAGCCACTGCTGGAGCCGGTCGGGATTCTCAGCCTGCTGGACACCCTCAAGGAGGCGGAGCGGGTCCTGCTCAGCCGCCACGAGGCGATCAGCACGGTTCCCTACAACGGCCTGGCCCAGCGTTCCAGCGACAGGATCTATCTGAACAGTGCTGGGGCCTGCCGGCAGCAGCGGCTCAGCACCGCCAGTGTCTACCTCTATGCCAGGGCCGAGCAGGCTGGCCGCAAACCGCGCAGCAGCGGCGCCGTGCGGCTTGCCTATGGCGCCAGTCAGCTCGATCTGGCCGGCTGCATCGAGGAGGCCGCCGAGCGGACCATCTCCCACCTCGATTACGCCCCGATCGATACCGGGTATTACACCTGCGTGTTCAGCCCCGAGGCGTTCCTCGATCTGATCGGAGCGTTCAGCAGCCTGTTCAATGCGCGAGCCGTGCTCGATGGGGTGAGCCTGAGCAATCGCGAGTCGCTGGGCGAACAGCTGGCGGTTCCGTTCCTCTCGATCCACGACAACGGCCTCCATCCCGGCAACATCGGTGCCTCCGCCTTCGATGGTGAAGGCACCCCGGTTCAGCGGCTCGCCCTGGTGGATGGCGGCGTCCTCCGCCAGTTCATCCATTCGGAGGCGACGGCCCGGGCCTTTGGCGTCGCTCCGACCGGCCATGCCGGCCTGGGCGCCAAGGTGTCGGTCGGGACCAACTGGCTTGAGATCGGCCCTGGCAGCAGCAGTGGCGGCAGCAGTGGCGGCAGCAGCGGCCTGGATCGGCACAAGGCTGATGGGGTGGTCTGGATCGATTCACTCTCCGCCCTGCATGCCGGTGTCAAGCCCAGCCAGGGCTCGTTCTCCCTGCCTTTCGATGGGTGGCTGATCCAGGGCGGCGAACCCCGCTCGATCGAAGCCGCCACCGTGGCTGGTGACATCCGTACGGTGCTGAACAGCCTGCTCGGTTTCGAGGGCCCCGGCAAGATCACCCCCGATGGGCTCTGCCCCCATGTGTGGGTGGAGGGCCTGTCGATCACCGGCGACGCCTGAGCCACCCGGACGGTTGTTGCCGATGAAGATCCTCTTCTGGGGGACACCCGCCTATGCCGTCCCCAGCCTTGAGGCTCTGGTGGCTGCAGGCCACCAGCTGGTGGGGGTGGTGACCCAGCCGGACCGGCGCCGGGGCCGGGGCAGCGCCCTGGTGCCATCTCCGGTGAAGGAACGAGCCATGGCGCTTGGGCTCTCGGTGGTCACCCCCCAGCGCATCCGCCGCGAACCGGATCTTCAGGACCTCCTTGCCACCTGGGGGGCGGATCTGTCGGTGGTGGTGGCCTTCGGCCAGATCCTGCCCCCGGCGGTGCTGGCCCAACCGCCCCTGGGCTGCTGGAACGGCCATGCTTCCCTTCTGCCCCGCTGGCGCGGAGCAGCCCCGATCCAATGGAGCCTGATCGATGGCGATTCACAGACTGGCGTTGGGATCATGGCGATGGAGGCGGGTCTCGATACGGGCCCTGTCCTGCTGGAACGGCGGCTGACGATCGGCCTGCTGGAGAACGCCCGGCAGTTGACGGGACGGCTCAGCCAGCTCACCGCCGAGCTGCTGGTGGAGGCCATGCCGTTGATCGAACGTGCTGGCCCAGGGCCTGAGCAGGAACGGCTGCGTCGCCTGGGGGTGTGGCATCAGCCCGAGACGACTCCCCACTACGCCCGATTGCTGAGCAAGCAGGACTTCGAGATCGACTGGAGTGCCCAGGCCCTGCCGCTCCACCGCCGGGTGATGGGGCTTTTCCCCGGGGCCTGGTGCCGCTGGCAGGGCCAGCGGCTGAAACTGCTCGCCACCGAACCACTGGTGGCCAGGCTGGGCGAGCAACTCAGCGCTCCGGCGGCGAAGCTGGCCCAGGCCTGGAGCGTGCGGGCTCCTGGAACACCCTGCTCCGCTCACTCCGGCCCGGCTGAACCGGGGACCATCCTGGAGATCGTGCCTGATCTGGGGCTTGTGGTGGCCACCGGTGGCTGCCCGCTCCTGATCTGTGAAGCTCAGCTGGAGGGGAAGGGTGCCTCGAAGCGGCAGGGGCTGATCCAGCAGCTGGGTGCCTCAGTGGGCGACCGTTTCGGCGATGGGCAGCCCGGGCCGGCGCGGCAGGAATCCCATAACGACTGAGCCTCAGCCTGGTGGGATCGGCTCAGCGGCCGGGAGGTTGCCTGGTGCACCTGCGCTGGCCAGCACATCCTGAAGCTCGCAGACCGGGAAACGGTTGATCGCCTTGAGCGCCTGGCGGGCTGTGGCCCTGAGCCGCTCACTGATCGCCTCGGCGTAGGGCACCTGGGCGAGCAGATCCACGGTGCGGCGCAGGATCCGCACCACATCCCCCTCATCCAGGGAGGTGTTGGCAATCAGGTCACTCCAGCTGGTTCCCCTGGCCCAGGCATGGACCAGCCCCATCAGCTCCGGCTCCCACCAGGCCGGCACCACCACGCCGGCGCTTTCCTGCTGCCGCAGCAGTTCCCGCCTCAGGCCGCCGAGATCATGCAGGGCCTCCTCGGCCTTGGCAGGTGCTGGAAAACCGCTCCAGAGATCCGGACGGTTCACCTCGGTGCTGATCGCCTCGAACACGGCCGCCAGTTCGGCTGGGTTGAGCTCATCGAGGTGGCCGCTCATCAACGCCAGGCCCAGCCAGAGCTCGTTGTCGCCGCGCAGGGCCGCCACGGTGCGCCCCACTTCGGTGGGCACAAGGCCGTCGGCTCCATCAAGGGACCCGAAGAAGCGGAGGATCTCGATCAGCGAGAGAAATGTGTCCCAGTGACGGTTGGAGCGGTGATGCAGCAGCCGTTGGCGCTCTTCGATCTCAAGATCGAGCTCCTCCATGCGTCGCCGTTGCTTCTTGAGCTGGCGGCGGTCACCCCAGCGATGGGCTGGATGCAGCTCCAGCTCCTCTTCCAGCGCCCGTACGTGTTCGGCCTGGCCTCTCACTTCGCCGGCCAGGTCGTACTGGGGCGTGACCATGTCATGGCGGCTGGCCATCGAGCCCACCGCCAGGGCCAGGCCGCCACTGAGCTGATCGCCGTGACGCAGTTCGCCGGCGTGGCGCAGCTCGGGCACCTGGAGCTGAGCCACCTGCAGACAGCTCAGCTCGGCGTGCAGGCTCACCACCCCGTGGCAGGGCACCAGGATCCAGACGTTGTCATCGGTGAGGCAGAGCAGCAGCGGAAACTGGCCGGAGCCGGGGAGTTTGGCCACGATCACCGCCGGGGTGACCCGCCCCTTCAGCTGGGGTGCCTTGAGGCTCACAAGCGTGCCTTCACTGGCGAACTGCAGGGCGAGGGTGAGTTCATGGGCCAGGGTTTCCTCGGCCTGTTGCTGGAGGATCCGCAGTAGCCGCCGCTCTTCCCGCAAGCGCTCGCGCTGGTTCTCGTAGACCTCGAAGTCGTCCCAGGGAACATCGGCCGCCGGTCCGCTCAGGGAGTCGAGCTGCTGACGCAGCTCGGTGATCCTGGCTTCGTCGTCGAGCAGATCAAGGGTGGCCAGGTACCGCCCGAAGCTCCGCTCCACCAGTTGCTTGGCCTTGGCCAGCTCATAGCGCTGCAGCAGATTCAGCACCATGCCGTAGCTGGGGGTGAACTGGCTCACCAGCGGATCGGCGGGGCTGGTGGCCAGTTGCCCCGCCTCGCGCACCCCCTCGAAACGGCTCTGCACCGTGACCACATAGCCCTGCACATCCAGCCCGCGCCGACCGGCCCGGCCCGCCATCTGCAGGAACTCGCTGCCCATCAGCGGCCGGTGGCCCCGCTCGGTCCGCTTGGAGAGGGCCGAGATCACCGTGGTGCGCGCTGGCATGTTGATGCCCGCCGCCAGGGTTTCGGTGGCGAAGACCACCTTCACCAGGCCCTGCTGGAACAGTTCCTCGATCAATTCCTTCCAGGCCGGCAGCACGCCGGCGTGGTGGGCGGCGATGCCGCGCAACAGGGCCTCCGCATGGCCTCCGTCGCGCACGGCCTCCGGCGTGGTCGCCACGAAGGCATCCAGCCTGGAGCGGATCACGGCCTGCTCCTGTTCGTTCACCAGGCAGATGCGACCGAGGTCGCGCACCGCCTTGTCACAGGCCCGGCGGCTGAAGATGAAATAGATGGCCGGCAGCATGTCGCGCTCGGCCAGCTGCGCCACCACGAATGGCAGGGGTGCCGCTTCGGGCTGGGGCGGTTTGGGGCTCTTGCCTTTGCGACGGTCGCCCTTCGGGGCCCGCCACACCTTGCAGTTGGGATGCAGCCCGGTGCCCTCCTCGTTGAGCAGGGGGTGGAGACCCTTGGCACTGCAGAAGCTGAAGGCCAGCGGCACCGGACGGTGATCGCTCAGCACCAGGGTGGTGGGCCCGTGAACCCGCTCGATCCAGTCGGTGAGCTGGCCGGCGTTGGCCACCGTGGCCGAGAGAGCCACCAACTGGACAGGCGGTGGACAGTGGATGATCGATTCCTCCCAGACCGTGCCGCGCTGGGAGTCGTTCATGTAGTGGCACTCATCAAGCACCACCGCCTCCACATCAGCCAGGGGATCGTCGCCGCGATCCACTTCCGCGTAGAGCATGTTGCGGAAGATCTCGGTGGTCATCACCACGATCGGGGCGTCCCGGTTGACGCTCAGGTCACCGGTCATCAGGCCGACGTTCTCATTGCCGAACTGCTGGCGGAAATCCCGGAGCTTCTGGTTGGAGAGTGCTTTGAGCGGTGTTGTGTAGAACACCTTCTGGCCATGGGCCAGGGCGCGATGGATGGCGTACTCGCCAACCAGGGTCTTGCCGGAGCCGGTGGGGGCGCTCACCACTACCGAATGCCCCTGGTTGAGCGCGTCGATCGCCTCCAGCTGGAAGGGGTCGAGGGGAAAGGGAAACAGCTGATCCAGAGCCGGCACTGACGCGTCCACCAGCCGATCGGCAGGGGCCTCGTCGGTGGAGAGCGCTGCGGTCTGGCCCGCAGCCGCAGTGGAATCAGTCTCAGTGCCGGCAATCAGCATGCTGGAATCCTATGGGCTGCGTGCCGGTTGGGCAGAGTGAAGGGTGTGAAGGCCACCGAAACGGGTCCGTCCGCAGTGGGGCCGACCGTGGCGGCCGGCTCCACCGCGACCGACTGGGTGGATCAGGATCCCCTCGCCCCCCTCAGCCAGGCCCTTGCCCGGCTTCCAGCCGTGCGGCGGCGTGAGCTGCGCAGCTTCAGTCCTGCCGGCTCCGGCCTGCTCAGGCCTGTGGATCCGCCCGGTTCTGATCTGCTGCTGGATCTGGCCAGCAATGACTACCTCGGCCTCAGCCACCACTCCCAGCTGCGCGAAGCGGCCCAGGCGGCGATCGATGCCGTCGGGGTGGGGGCTGGCGCCTCGCCTCTGATCACCGGCAGCCGCCCGGTCCATGCCGCCCTGGAGGAGCGGTTGGCGGCCTGGCTGGGCCGGCAGCGGGTGCTGCTCTTCCCAAGCGGTTTTCAGGCCAATCTGGCGGCGGTGCTTGCCCTGGCCGATCGCCACAGCCTGGTGCTGGCTGATCGTCTGATTCATCACTCCCTGCTGGCTGGTGTGAGTGCCAGTGGAGCCACCCTGCAGCGATTCCGCCACAACGATTGCGCCGACCTGCAGCGACGGCTGCAGATCCAGCGCCAGGCGCAACCGCGCCGCCGCCTGCTGGTGCTCACCGAAAGTCTGTTCAGCATGGAGGGCACAAGCCCCGATCTCCCCGCCATCTCCTCCCTGTGTCGGGCCTACGGGGCTCTGTTGCTGGTGGATGAAGCCCATGCCCTCGGGGTGCTGGGGGCCGGTGGGCGGGGCCTGGCCCATGGCCTGGAGGGGATCAGCCTGATCAGTGGCACCTTCGGCAAGGCCTTCGGCAGCGGCGGCGCCTTCCTGGCCGGCAGTGGGGTCGTTGGTGAGTGGTTGTTGCAGAGTTCCGGCGCCTTTCGCTACTCCACGGCCCTGGCCCCGCCCCTGGCCGCCGCCGCCCTGGCCGCCCTTGAGCTGCTGGAGGCGCAGCCCGGCATGGGGCTGGAGCTTCTCTCGAGGGCGTCGCGCTGGCGTGATGCGCTGGAGCTGGCCGGCTGGAGCCGGCCAGCCGGGCAGGGCCCGATCCTGCCGCTGGTGGTCGGTGACGATGCCGCCGCCCTCGCCCTCCAGGAGCGGCTGGAGGGCAGTGGTCTGCTCAGCGTGGCGATCCGCCCCCCCACCGTTCCCACCGGGCGTGCCTGCCTGCGGCTGGTGCTGCGTCGCAGCCTGCCGCCGGGAAGCCTGGAGCGCCTCCTGCTCGCCCTCGGCCCTCCCCCCAGCGGGACCACGCCATGACCACCCCCACTGCGTACGGCCAGCAGCTGATCGCCATGCATGGCTGGGGTGGGGACAGCCGGGCCTGGCTGCCCTGGCGGGATGCCGCCCAGCGGCGTGGCTGGAACTGGCAGAGCGGCGAGCGGGGCTACGGGCCCCTGCCACCGTTTGAGCCCAGCTGGCCAGAGGGCCGGGGTCCACGTTCGGTGCTGGTTCACTCGCTCGGCCTGCACCTGTTGCCGAGGGCCGTGCTGGAGCAGGCCGATGCGGTGGTGCTGCTGGCCAGCTTCGGCCGCTTCGTCCCGCCAGGTGAGGCCGGCCGAGCCTGGCGGGCTGCTCTGCGGGTGATGCAATCCAGGATCGCCTCCGGTGCTGGCGAACGTGTGCTTCAGGATTTTCTGGCCGCTGCCGCCGCCCCGGATCCAGTTGCCCTGCTGCCGGCAGGGCCCGGCCATGAGCCGTTGGCAGCCTGTTCGCTGGAGCGGTTACGCCACGATCTGCTGCTGCTGGGTCGGACGAGCGGGCTGCCGGCGGGCTTTCCAGCCAGGGCGAGGTTGTTGATCATCGAGGCTGGAGCGGATGGGATCGTGGCGCCGAACGCCCGCCAGCAGCTGTGTCTTGCTCTGCCGAAGGCCGAGCGCTGGTTGATCGAGGCGGCGGGCCACAGCCTGCTGGGCGCCAATCTGGTGGAGCCGGTGCTGAATTGGCTGGAGACCGAGTGATGGGAACGGCGGCCATCCCGGACCAGGTACGGGCCAGTTTCACGCGCCAGGCCGCCAGCTACGAGCGGGAAGCATCCCTGCAGAGGGGGGTGGCCTGGCGCCTGGCTCGCCTCTGCCGCGCGTTGCCCCTGGTGGAAGGCCCGTGCGCCGATCTGGGGGCGGGAACGGGCCTGCTCAGCCGCGCCATCGCCCAGCAGCGTCCAGGCCTGGAGCTGCTGCGGCTGGATGTCTGCCCCGCCTTGCTTCAACGCGGGCTGGACGCCGATGCCGTCGATCCGGCCAGCCCACCCCCCACCCTGAGCTGGGATCTGAACCAGGGTCTGCCACCCGAGCTGGGGCAGGCGGCCCTGCTGGCCTCGAGTTTTGCCCTGCATTGGCTCGAGCATCCCGCCGAGCAGCTGGAGCACTGGTGCCGGATGCTTCGCCCGGCCGGCTGGCTGGTCCTGGCCCTGCCCACCGCCGGCAGCTTCCCCCAGTGGCACCAGGCCGCTGCCGGCGCCCAGGTGGCCTGCACCGCCCTGCCCCTGCCCGAGGCCGCTGACCTGATCGGCGTGGCTGAGGGCCATCTCCGTATTCACCGCCTGCAGCGGCTGCGATTCAGCCGCCGCGCCGCCAGCGGCCTCAGCTTTCTGCGTCGGATCAGCGGGCTCGGGGCCGGTGCCAGCCCAATTCCCGGCCTGGCACCGGGAGAATGGCGACGGCTGGAAGCCAACTGGGCCACCCTCCCCGACCGGGAGGGTGGCGGCAAGCTGCTCTCCTGGGAGATGCTGCTTGTCGTTGGCCAGAAGCCAGCGAGATGATTCATGGCCGATCTCGATGATGCAGCAGCTGGTGGTCTGTGGCACCGATACCGATGTGGGTAAGACGGTGGTGAGTGCCCTGCTGGTGCAGGGCCTGGGGGCGCGTTACTGGAAGCCCGTGCAGTGTGGTCTGGAGGATGGCGGTGACAGCGCCAGGGTGAGCCAACTGCTGGGTGTTGCGGCGGAGCCCACCGCCGCGCGGATCCTGCCCGAGGCCTACCGCTACTCCAACCCGGTGTCTCCCCACTGGGCCGCCGAACTGGAGAACAGCCCGCTGGATCCTGACCGACTGAGCCTCCCCGGCGGGGAAGGCCCCCTGGTGGTGGAAACGGCGGGGGGGCTGCTGGTGCCCCTTCGCCGCGACCTGCTCCAGATCGAGCAGATCCGCCGCTGGGGCCTGCCGGTGCTGTTGGTGGCCCGCAGCGGCCTGGGCACCTTGAATCACACCCTGCTGTCGGTGGAGGCGCTGCGCCAGCGGCGGATTCCCCTGCTCGGTCTTGTACTCAACGGGCCGCTTCACCCCGACAACCCCGCCACCCTGGAGGCCTTCACGGGCGTTCCGGTTCTCGCCTGCCTGCCGCCGCTCCCGGCACTGACAGCTGCGGCCCTCGCCACCTTCTGGCAGGAATCGAATCTGGCTGAACGTCTGGCCGACCGCCTGGCCGATCCACTGGCCCTTAGCCTGGCTCCATGACGCGCTCCAATCTGGTGGTCAGTGCCGTCGTGGCGCTGATCTGCGGCGGAATCCTGGTGGTGTTCACCGATCTTGAGCTGACGCTGGTGCGCTGGGTGAACTGCGGCCCGCTGGCCGCCGAGGCCGCCAGGCTCGAAAAGCGCTGCCGCTGAGCGCCCCCTCCAGATCACCCCTTCCCCTCCCTTGTCCTGGCACCCCAACCTCTGGCATCCCACCACCCAGGTGGCCTGCAGCGATCCCCCTCTGGCGGTGCTGCGCGGTGATGGCGCCCTGCTGGAACTGGCTGATGGGCGCCGGCTGATCGATGCGATCAGCAGCTGGTGGGTCACCCTGCATGGCCATGCTGAACCGAGCATCGCCGCGGCGATCGCTGCCCAGGCTCTGGAGCTGGAGCAGGTGATCTTCGCCAACTTCCGCCACCCCCAGGCCGAGCGGTTGGCGGAGAGCCTCAGCGCCGCCAGTGGCCTGGAGCGGCTGTTCTTTTCCGATGATGGCTCCACCGCCGTTGAGGTGGCCCTCAAGATCGCCTGGCAGTGGTGGCGGAACCAGGCGAGCCCCAGGCGTCAGCTGATCGCCTTCGAGGGCGCTTATCACGGCGACACCTTCGGGGCGATGGCCGTGGGAGAGCGTGGTCTGTTCTCCGCCCCGTTCGAGCCCTTGCTGTGTGCGGTGGCCCGGGCGCCCTGGCCCTCCACCTGGTGGGACGACGGGGCGGTGGAAGCCAAGGAAGCGGCGGCCCTGGACCGGCTGGAGGAGCTGCTGACCGTGCCGACCGCCGCCGTGATCCTGGAGCCGGTGGTGCAGGGAGCCAGCGGCATGGCGATCGTGCGGTCCCAGTTTCTGCAGCAGGTGGAGCGGCGGGTTCGCCAGGCCGGGGCACTGCTGATCGCCGACGAGGTGATGACGGGCTTCGGCCGCACCGGCAGCCTCTTCGCCAGCCGGGGTGCAGGCCTTCAACCCGACCTGGTCGCGCTTTCCAAGGGGCTCACCGGCGGCTTCCTGCCGATGGGAGTGACCCTGGCCAGGGAGGCTCTCTATCAGGGCTTCATCAGCGACAACCCCGATCACACCCTCTATCACGGCCACAGCTTCACGGCGAATCCGCTCGGCTGCGCCGCCGCCAACGCCAGCCTGGCTCTGCTGTGTGCCAGTCCCGATCGCTACGAAGGATTCGAAGCGCGCCATCGCCCCCGGCTTGCCCAGCTGGCCCGCCATCCCCTGGTCTGCCGGCCGCGGCTGATCGGCACGATCGCCGCCTTCGACCTTGTCGTGGATTCACCGGGCTACCTGAACAGGGCGGGCCGCAGCCTGCAGCGCCATGCCCTGGCCCACGGTGTGTTCATCAGGCCCCTGGGCCAGGTGGTCTATCTGCTGCCTCCGCTGTGTCTCAGCGAGGCCCAGCTGGATCGGTGCTATCAGGTGATCGAGGCAGGGCTCGACCAGCTCTGAAGCGGCGGAGTCGATCGGCTCAGGGGCCGGCGAGGATGGCGGCTTCCACGTCGGCCCTCGAGAGCCCGTAGGAGAACAACCGCACCGTGGTGCGGCCTTCCTGGTGCCAGCTCACCTTGAGCTCCTCCACCTCGAGCTCGATCAGGGCACTCCAGGCGGTGTGGTGCAGGTCCCAGCGACAGGGATTCGCCTTGTCCCGGGTGGCTCCAAGCACCATGAGCCACTGCTCAAGGGCCGGCAGGGGATGGTTGTAGAGCGGGGTCTGCAAGGAGGGCAGGGCGGTCATCCCCAGGTTCGTGGTCCGAAGGAAGGGCAGTCTGCACCGCTGAGGCCTCCAGCCAGCTGATCGGCGGACTGACCAGCTCCATTCCTCGCCACCAGGCGAGGCTCACCCCGAGCACCAGGCTGAGCACCAGGGCCGTCGCCAGCAGCACCAGGGCGAACCATTCGCCCCCCGAGAGGGCCCTCCGCACCGACTGGGTGCGCTCCACCCGCCGCTTCAGCAGGGGCTTGGCTGGCACCGGCAGGAGCTGGCTGTCGTAGGCCCGGCGGCGCTCCGGATCGCTGAGAGTGAGGTAAGCCAGCTGCAGATGGCGGAACTGCTCCTCGGCCTCGGCCACCGGCAGCTTGGTGGTGTCCGGGTGGTAGAGCTTGCTGAGTGATCGGAAAGCCTGCCGCAGGTCCTGAGCTGTGGCGGAGGGGCCCAGGCGCAGCAATTGGTAGTGATTCGGAGGGGTCGATTCGGTGTCTCTCCCTGCCACCACGCCTGTACCAACACTGCGAGATCCTAGAGAACTCTTCCCTGAGTGCCTGCCTGGATGGCTGCTGAGCCGAACCTCTCGATCGAAGCAGATCTGTCCCACGGACAAGGGGATGGGCTCTGGCCCAGCCTGGGTTGGCAGCCTGCCGCGCAGCAGCTGGCCCAGTTCCTCGCCTTGCAGGAGCTGTTGCGCGATTGGAACCGCCGCCTGAACCTCACACGCCTGGTTGAGGGCGACGACTACTGGATCGCCCAGCTCTATGACAGCCTCTGGCCCTGGCGGGAGCAGCTCCGGGGGGAGCAGGGCCCGCTTTCCCTGATCGACGTCGGCACCGGCGGTGGCTTCCCCGGCCTGGCCCTGGCGATCGCTCTTCCCGCAGCGCGGGTCACCCTGGTGGATTCGGTGGGGCGCAAGGCCGAGGCCGTGCGCGCCATGGCGGCCGGCCTCGGCCTTGAACAGCGCGTCATCGTCCGCTGTGAGCGGGTCGAGACGACCGGTCAGGACCCCTCCTGCCGCGGCCGCTTCGACTGGGCCATGGCCCGGGCGGTGGCGGCGGCGCCGGTGGTGGCGGAGTATCTGGTGCCTCTGTTGCAACCATCCGGGCGGGCCCTGCTCTATCGCGGCCAGTGGGAGCTTGACGATCAGCAGACGCTGACGCGGGCCCTGCTGCCGCTCCAGGCCACCGTCGAGCGGGTGGAACGACGGGAGCTTCCGGCTGGTCGGGGAGTGCGCCATGCCGTTTTGCTCAAGCCAGTGGGGCCATGTCCACTGACCTACCCCAGGCCGGTGGGGGTGCCCGCCAAGCTTCCGCTGGGCAGTGAATGATTGAGTTCGCCTGGCCGCGGCGGGCTCACTCGGCGGCCATCAGCCGCCGGGTTGATGAACCCCCCAGCTGCTGGCGCAGTTCCCGCAGCAGGTCGGGGATCCGCCGCGCCCACGGACTGCCGCCGAGAGCGGCGAGGAGCTCTGCTTCGCTCACGGTCTGATCGAGCGCATCGGCATTGGCGCCGGGGAACCAGTGATCGCCCTGCCCCAGCAGGCTGTAGCGGGCCTGGGCGTAGCTCTGCAGGTCCCAGGCTTCCAGCAGGTTGTGGAGCCAGAGCAGCACGGGCAGATTGATGCCTCCAGGGGTCTGGGACCACTCCGGCAAACCCTCCTGCCAGCTGCTCAGCCAGGTTTCACCGAGCGCCTGGAGCCTGGCCTGCTCGAGTTTCGCCAGAATCGGTGGCAACAGTTCGCTGGCCTGGGGCAGCAGCTGCACCGCCTCCAGGTGCAGATCGAGGTCGGCCGGGTTCGCCGCCCCGACACTGATTGTGTGGATCCCCGGGGCCGTCAGGCAGAACAGATCGTTGAACACGATCGGGTGGAGCGGTGCACAGAGCTCCTGCAGGCGGGTGGAGGGGGTATGGAGATGCCCCCCCTTGTCGGTGGGGCTGATCACAAACACACCCATGTCATGGGCGGCGGCGGCCTCGATCGCCGCCAGGTTGTCCTGGCGGATGAAATACCAGTGGAGATTGATGTAATCGAAGGCATCGGATTCGATCGCCTCCAGGATCAAGGGGAGCGGGGCATGGGTGGAGAAGCCGACATGACCGATGCGGCCCTGCTCCTGCCAGCGGCGCACCACCGCCAGGCATCCACCCGGTCGGAGCGTCTGCTCCAGGTGCTCCGGCAGGTTCAGACCATGAATGGCCAGCAGATCCAGTCGCTCCACCGCCAGTCGCTCGAAGCTGCACTCCAGCTCCGCCTCGAAATCAGCCGGATCCTCCTGGGGAGGAACCTTGCTCTGCAGGATGCGTCGTCGGTCGTTCAGCTGGGGCAGCAGCCAACCGAGCTGCCGCTCGGAACTGCCGTAATGACGGGCGGTTTCGATGTGATTCAGGCCTGAGGCAGCCGCCCGCTCGAGGGTGGCCCGCAGGTTCGCCTGGCTGTCGGTGCTGATCTGATCCGGCGGAAGATCGCTCCAGCTCTGCTGGTAGCGCATGCCGCCCAGGGAGAGAAGAGGCATCGCCAGGCCCGTGCGTCCGAACCGCCGGGTCGGCAGCCTCAAGGGCGGGGCAGGGTTCGCTTCAGCCGTGAGGGACATGGCAGGCCGAGGGGCTGGAGTTCCTGGGTCTTGAGCCGTTCCTGCAGGGCGCCCACCTCTTCGTAGGCCACCCAGTGGATGCAATCGACCGGACAGGTGTCGATGGCCTCCTGGATCGTTTCGGTGCTGTCACCGTCCTGGCGGATGGCGCGGGAGCGTCCCCAGAGCGGCTCGACCAGGAAGGTGTTCGCTGCCACGTGGGCGCAGTAGCGGCAGCCGATGCAGACCGCTTCATCCACCCACACCGCCTTTTCCCTCAGGCTGCCACCCAGCAGAGGTTCTGTGCCGCTTGGCCGTGGCCTGGGGTTGGCGGAGACGGAGAAGGCGAGGGAAGGATCCATGCCCCGCTCAGCTGTCCCAGCGGGTCACCACCAGTTCGATGCTGCCGTCATGGTGCTCGGTCTGGGAGCTGACCTGGAATCCTTCCTGGGTGGAGGCCGCCAGGATCGACTGGAGGGCATAGCGCTGGGTGAGCTGGGCCAGGAAGCGTTCGACGGGCACGGGCTGGTTCCAGAGATCAAGATCGGTGACCAGCTCGTAGCTGCCGCTGCTTTCGTTCCAGCGGAAGCCGATGTCGCCGCCGTTGGCCTGGGGCAGGGCCAGTTCGGCGAGGACCGTCTGGCCGCGGTAACCGCGGACTTGGCGCTCACCCTGCTCGGGCTCATGGCCGAGGTCGCGAAGGGCATCAAGCAGGGCGCCACGGTTGCGCAGTTCCGTTTTGACGATGCTGAAATGGGACATCGGATCCAGGATGAAGGGGGACGGAATCAGGGGCTTTGCTGCTGGAGTGGCAACGCTGGAACCACGAGCCTGGATTCGGACTGGAAGGCTTCCGAGGTGCTGCGACGCTGCTGTACCGAACCGAGCGTGGCTTCGATCCGCTCGGTGAGCTGTTCGCAGCCTGCCCCGAGCACCCCTTCCACCAGTTCTTCGACGCGGCCATCGGGCCGGATGCGAAAACGGATGGTGTGCTGGGACATCAACCAGATCAGGCGTGGAAGTGCACTTTAGCCAGCATTTCCTGGGTCCGAGGCCCGTGGCGACCAGCCTGGCTCAGCTGAGCAGTCCCTCCTCCACCAGGGTCTGGATTCTCTCCAGCACGGCGGGGCTTTCCAGTTGCTCCAGGGCCACTCGCGCCTCGTCGCGCACCGTTGTGTCCGTGTCGTGGAGCATCACAAGCACCAGTGCCTCGACCAGATCTTTCTGGCGAGGTTCCACCAGGTGGTCGTAGAGCCGGCCCAGCGACCAGGCACTGTTGCTGCGGACCACCGGCTCGCTGTCGATCCGCAGGCTGATCAGCAACTGGCCCGCCGCCTGGTCGGCCTTGGCCACGCCGGTGCCGCCTGCGTCGGCCAGGGAACCGGCCGCCCAGAGCCGCACCGCCGCCACATCCACCTGAAGGGCTCGGATCAGGGGATTGAGCACCGGGGCCTCGGGATAGTTGCCCAGACTCCAGGCCACCGCCTTGCGCACGTAGCCGTTGCTGTCGTTCTGCAACAGGCCCAGCAGCGGCTCCACGGCCCGTTGATCGGGGTTGCGTCCGAGCGCGTACACGGCACTCATCCGCACGATCGGGCAGCTGGCCTCCAGCAGGGGGAGCAGCAGTGGAATCGCCCGGGGATCGCGATGCTCACAGAAGATTCGCAGACCCTGCAGGCGATCGTCCTGACGACCAGCACGCAGCAATTCCAGCCCCAGGTCGCACTCGATCGCGATGTCGGCATCGGTGAGCTCGATCGAATCGAGGGCCTCAAGTGGATCGCCGGCCAGTTCTTCGGCCAGCTCGCCGGCCAGCAGCTCGGGATCAAAGCCCAGCTCGGCGGGGCTGGAGGAAAACGGTGGGTTGGCTTCCGCCATGGGTTTCTCCTTGCTCCAGCTCAGTGGTTTCAGCTCGGTGGTTCCAGCTCAGTTGAGCGGTGCTGGCGCCAGCATGTCGCCAGGCAGCCAGAGACGGGCACTCACCACGAACAGAGCAAGGCCGAACAACAGCACGATCGCGGCCGGCAGAAGAGTGGAGCGAAAGAAGGACACGGACCGCCGACGGGATTGAGGTCATTCTGAAGGCATAGGGTTCGCCCAGATGCGTCCCCTCCGTGCCGCCCGATCCCAACCGCGACGCTTCAGCCCCGGCGCGCTTTGATGCCCAGGCCAGGCGGCGGCTGGTGGCCGTCGCGGCCCAGGGGGTGGCCAGCGGCACTCCTTACATGGTGGGCAGCAAACTGCTGCAGGGCTGGTTGACAGCCAGCAACGTGCCGCTCGGCCTGATCGGCCTGCTCGGGCTGGCGGAGCTGCCCTACACCCTGAAGATGTTCTGGGCGCCGCTGCTCGACCGTTGGCCGCTGGCCTGGCCCGATCGACGCCGGGGCTGGCTGCTCGTGCTGCAGCTCACCCTGGTGGCGGTGATCGGGGCGATGGCCCTGCTGCGGCCCAGCACCGACCCGGCCAGCCTGACGCTGATCGGGGTGATGGCTGTGCTGCTGGCGGTGGTGAGTGCCAGCCAGGACATTGCCGTGGATGCCTACCGCACCGACCTGCTGCCGGCCGCTGAACGCGGCGGCGGTGCCGCCGCCGCCTCGCTGGGCTACCGGGGGGCGATGCTGGCGATCGGTGCCGGTGGCTTTGTGCTGGCCGGTCGCTTCGGCTGGCCGCTGGCGTTCCTGGCCGCCGCAGCCCTGATGCTGGCGGTGGTGCCGTTCACCCTGGCGGCGCCGCGGCTCGACCCGATCGTCCATCCGGTGTCGAGCCTGCGCCAGGCGGTGGTAGGGCCTGCCAGGGAGTTCCTGGGCCGCACGGGCGGCGGCCGGGCCCTGCTGATCCTGCTGTTGGTGTTGCTTTACCGCTGGCCTGATGGGCTGTTGGGGCTGATGGCGGTGCCGTTCCTGATCCAGCAGGGGTTTGCGCCGGAGCTGATCGGCACGGTGCAGGCCGGCTGGGGCATCGCCGCCACCATGGCCGGCACGGTGCTGGGGGGCGTGCTGTTCGCGCGGCTGGGCATGAACCGCTCGCTCTGGTTGTTCGCGGTGGCCGGGGCGATCGGCAACCTGAGTTACTGGGCGCTGGCACGCTTCGGCGGCGGGGTGGTGGGATTGTTGGTGGCGGTGAGCCTGGAGAACCTGGCCGGTGGGATGGTGGGAGCGGTGTTCGTGGCTCTGTTGATGAGCTTGTGCAATCCACGTTTCTCCGCCACCCAATACGCCCTGCTCTCCGGGGTCTATGCCCTGAGCCGATCGGTGCTGGCGGCCCCGGCGGGCGTGGTGGCTGAACAGGTGGGCTGGCCGAGCTTTTTCCTGTTCACAGCTGTGGCATCACTGCCGGCCTTCCTGTTGATGCTGCGGCTCACCCCCTGGAGCGGCAGTGGGGTGATCGGCGCGTTTGATCCGGCGCGGGATTCCAGCTGAGGGTTCCCTTGGCTGGACGCGATGTGGCTGACTTGAACCTACGGGCTGGCGTTCTGGTTCGCACTTTGGAAATCCTGATCGCGATAATCACGGCCCCCCGACATTTCTTCTCTCCAGCATCACAACTCCTTGACGCATCTGCGGCGAATAGTTCACTGTTTGGTTTGGGGTTTACCCCGTGCTGAATTGAACTCTGCCATGGCTTCACTGGAACGATCGTGATCGCAGCACAGTGGAGTGAAGAGTGGCAGGGCAAGGGAGTCTGCGGGCACTTTATCCATGCAAAAATGATCTTTTGCTGCCTAAGTTCTTTCTGCAAAGGCTGAGAGGTGGCTGCAAAGTCCGTTTGTCTCTGGTTGGCGGCAAGGTTGCTCAAGGGCGACTTCGGGGACTGAAATCACCCCGCAGACACCCGCCTGCGCAGCTGACCGCAGGCGGCATTCTCATCCAGGCCACGGCTGGCGCGCACGCTCACCGCTACATGGCGCAGCTCAAGGGCCGCCTTGAAGGCTGCGACCCGCTCCGGACTTGGACGTTGAAAATCTTCCTCGTCGATCGGGTTGTAGGCGATCAGATTGACGTGGCTCTGGAAGCCGCGCAGCAACTGCGCCAGTGCCGCCGCCTGGCGCGGGTGATCGTTGAGTCCGCCCAGCAGGATGTACTCGAAGCTGATCCGCCGGCCGGTGGTGGCCACGTAGTTGCGGCAATCATCGAGCAGCTCGGTGATCGGATAAGCGTGGGCGGTGGGGATCAACTCTTCGCGCAGTCTTTGGTCGGGTGCATGCAGGCTCACGGCCAGGGTGAACTGGGCGCGACCCAGTCGCTCCATGGCCAGGCTGGCCAGCTTCGGCATCTGGCTGGCCACCCCCACCGTGCTCACGGTGATCTGGCGCTGGGCCATGCCCAGATCGGTGCAGAGGCAGTCGATGGCATCAAGAACGGCTTCGGTGTTGAGCAGCGGCTCACCCATGCCCATGAACACCACGTGGCTGGGGCGTTGCTCCATCACCTCACGGATGGCCAGCACCTGGTCGATGATCTCGTGCACCTGGAGGGAACGCTCCAGGCCCCCCTTGCCCGTGGCGCAGAACCGGCAGCCCATCGGGCAGCCCACCTGGCTGGACACACAGACCGTCAGACGATCCCGGCTGGGAATCCCTACCGTTTCGAGGCTGAGACCATCAGCGGTGGAGAGCAGCAACTTGGTGGTGCCATCCCGGGCCACGCTGCGTTTCAACTCTGTGGAACGGCCGATCGGTTCCGCGCCCGCGGTCGGCCAGTCCTGGCTCAGTTGTTCGCTCCACAGCTTCGGCAGGCCCTTGATCCGATCAATGCTGCGGGCGCCCTTGGCGTAGATCCCATCGTGCAGCTGACGGCCCCGGTACCGGGGCTGGCCCTGGGCCACCGCCAGGTTCTCCAGTGCTTCCAGCCGTTGGCCCAGCAGGGGCCGACCACTCAGGGCCACACCAGCAGCCCGTGACCGAGAACCTTTTCGACCGCCAGCAGTGCCAGGAAACCGAGCATGGCGAAGCGGCCATTCAGCCGCTCCGTGTGGGTGTGGAAGCCGAAGCGCGGCAGCCGCCGTTGCGGCACCAGCTTCGGCACCAGTGGTGGCCGTGGTGCCCGTGGTTCAGTGGTCGCCATCAGTCTTCGCTGAGCAGGCCCTCTTCCTGCAACCCTTCAAGTGCAGCAGGATCAGGGATCAACTCCTCTTCCAGCCCCTCTTCGGTCACGGGGCGGGCGAAGGCCGCGAAGGAACTCTTCGAGGCCTCGATCCCCCGCAGACTGCGCACGGCATCGAGCTGGGCTTCCGATGGGTCGTCCAGCACCGCCGTGGCGTTGATGGTGGGAGCCGCAGGCATCTCCACGGTGTAATCAGGGCGCAGGTTGGCCATCCGGCGATAGCCGCCGACTTCCTCATCGAGGATGTCGGGGTGGGGACCGGCCTCGGAGCGGAGTTCCTCCTCGAAGCCACTGAAGCCGGTGCCGGCCGGGATCAGCCGGCCGATGATCACGTTCTCCTTCAGGCCCCGCAACCAGTCGCTCTTGCCTTCGATCGCGGCCTCAGTGAGCACCCGGGTGGTTTCCTGGAAGCTGGCGGCGGAGATGAAGCTGTCGGTGTTGAGTGAGGCCTTGGTGATGCCGAGCAGAACCGGAGTGAATTCAGCTGGGGCCCCTCCTGTGATCGCCATCGCCTGGTTCACCTGCTCCACCTGCCGCAACTCGATCAGTTCGCCGGGCAACAGGGTGGTGTCACCGGCATCTTCGATCCGCACTTTGCTGGTCATCTGGCGGACAATCACCTCGATGTGCTTGTCATCGATGGTGACCCCCTGCGACTTGTAGACGTTCTGGACTTCCTGCACCATCCGGAACTGCAACTTGGAGATGGCCTCCTGGGCCGCTTCCATCGAGGGCTTGCGGCTCAGCAGATCCTCGAAATTGCACTCCAGCAACTCGTGGGGATTGATCGGCCCATCGGTGAGCATTTCACCGGCCGTGACCTGTTGACCATCGTTCACCATCACGTTGCGGCCGAGCAGAATCGGATAGTCGGTGGTCACGTCGTCGTGCTCGATCACCGTGACGTTGACGGAGTCATCGTCTTCACCGAGCTTGATCGCGACGGTGCCCGGTTTCCGGCAGAGAACGGCGGACTCGCGTGGCCGGCGGGCCTCCAGCAGCTCTTCGATCCGCGGCAGCCCCTGAACGATGTCCCCGGTTTTCTGGCGCTCGAACACCAGCAGGGCGAGGGCATCTCCCCGCTGCACAAGTTCACCATCGCGCACATGCAGCACCGAGTCGGGAGAAACCATGTAGGGCCTTCCGAGCCTGATGGTGACGATGCCGTTCTCAATCGCCTCCACCTGGCCGCAGCAGGGTGCCTCGACGCCCTCACTCAGCAGCTCCCCATCCACCAGTCGCTGGCCGATCACAACACTGGGCTGACGGTCTCCGATTTCCAGCTGTCTGGTGTCGTTGGCCCGCTCCACGATCATCCGGCGCACCGGTTCGCCTTCCTGGGGATCCGGGAACTGCACCAGGCCGTTCTCCTTGCCGAGAATCTGGGTAGTGGCGACCACATCACCGCTCTTGACCGTGGCGCCATCCTCCACCTGAAGCTCGGTGTGGGTGGAGCCGTGGCTGGCATCAGAGAGGGTGTCACGCCGCACCAGCAGCGTTTCGAGAATCACCAGCTGCAACCGTTCGATCGTTTTGGCCCGCTTGTCGGGCACAGCTTCCACATCGACAGTCATCTGCGGGGTGGTGTCAAACGTGTCGAGAATCAACTGGGTGCGCAGCAGCTCGATGCCCTCGACTGATTTGATCAACTCTCCGTCTTTGTAGGTGAGACGTTGAACAGCCTTGAGGCCCAGGGAAGGTCCGCCGTTCTGTTTGACGCTGCCAAGATCGGGCAGATGCGCCTCATCGGGAATGGCATACTCCTCAACCGGACGAAGCAACAGGGCGCCTCCCTCCGGTGTCTCAACCGCTTCCGCGTAGACCATCTTGTCGATGGTGAGCCCGGGGGCGAGTTCCTCGCCAGGGTTGTGGATCTTGCCATCATCGCTGTAGCGGGCCAGCACCTTGCTGTCGGAAACGAGGTGAAGAGTGCCGGATCGAACGATGATCTCGCGCAGGATGTCGTTTTTCTGGGTGACGGTGACGATACCGGCCGTCTGGGAGAAGATATCCTTGACGACTTCAGTCCCGGCTTCAATCCACTGGCCGTCCTCGATCATCAACAGGGAGATGTCTTTGTTGATTTCGTGGGTTTCCTGGGGAATCCACAGCAACGTTCCACCCTTCGACACTTCAAAGCCGTTCTTGGCGGAACGGGCCTTCTTGATTGACAGGCCTGGTGCGTATTTGATCATGCCCCCGGTCTGGGTACGGAAGCGGTTGTCAGCCAGCTCAGCGATCACTTCGCCGTTGCCGATCTTGCTCCCAGGCATGGTCTTGAGCAGGTAGCGAATGTTGTCCTTCCCCTCCAGGTGCCAGATTTCACCGGAATGGGTCGATTCACCCACCAGCTTGCAGTCTTTGAGGGTGAGGCTCGCCGTGACAATCTGTACTTCGCGGGAGTCACCGGCTGATTCGCGCAGCCGCACGGCGCCGCCATGCTCGCTGACCAGCCTGCTTTCCGCCAGCACGTCGCCGTTGGTGACGGCGGAATTGGCCTTTACCACCGGCATGGCGTTGGGTGGCAGGTTGTAGACGTCGCCGGCGAACACCCAGAGGCGACCAAGCCGCTGGGCCTTGAGCGTGATGTTGCCCTGGCGGTCGGTGACCTCGCGGGGCTGAATCACCTCCTCGTAGCGCACCTGCCCGGCCAGATCGCAGATCACATCCTTGGTGGCCTTCTCCACACTCTTCTTGACGGAGGAGCCGGAGGAAATCTGGGCCAGCACGCTGTCGGCGGGCACCGGTTCTCCGTCGGCCACGAACAGGATCGAGCCGGAGGTGATGTCGAGTTTCTGGGCCTTGAGTTTGCCGGCGAACTTCACCTGCAGGGTGAAATCGGTTTCGGCGATCTGGGCTTCGACGCCATGGGGTGTGCGGAAGGGCCGCAGCCGAGCCTTGGCATCGAACTCAACGACACCCTCGACTGTTTTGTGGGACCGCACCACGCCGCTCTCGGCGGTGGACACACCGCCGGTGTGGAAGGTGCGCATCGTGAGCTGGGTGCCGGGCTCGCCGATCGACTGGGCGGCGATGATGCCCACCGCTTCGCCGACATCGACCAGCTGGTTGTGGGCCAGCGCCCAGCCGTAGCACTTGCGGCAAACCGATCGGGCTGCTTCGCAGGTGAGCGGAGAGCGCACCACCACGGTTTTCACACCGGCCGCTTCAATCTTTGCCGACAGCTCGATATCGATTTCGCCATCGCGCTCAACCAGCACCTCCTGGTTCTTGCCACCACCCACAAGCACCGGCTCAGCGGCGAGGCGGCCGACCAGCTTGGCGTAAAAGCGACCTTTCTCATCGGCGTGGATCGGGATCCCCCGGGTTGTGCCGCAGTCGTCTTCGCGCACAATCACATCCTGGGCTACATCCACCAGCCGGCGGGTGAGATAGCCGGAGTCGGCGGTGCGCAGGGCGGTGTCGACCAGGCCTTTGCGGGCTCCGTAGGAGGAAATCACGTATTCGGTGACCGTGAGTCCTTCGCGGAAATTGGTGCGGATCGGCAGGTCGATGATTTCGCCCTGGGGGTTGGCCATCAGCCCACGCATCCCCACCAGCTGCCTCACCTGGGACATGTTCCCCCGGGCGCCGGAGTTGGCCATCATCCACACCGAGTTGAGCGGATCGTTCTCGTTGAAGTTCCGGCGAACCGCCGCCACAAGCCGTTCGTTGGTTTCAGTCCAGGTGTCAATCACCTTGGTGTGACGTTCGACTTCGGTGATCTCGCCGAGGCGATAACGTTCTTCGGTGGCGGTGATCTGTTCTTCCGCCTGCTCCAGCAGGGCGGCCTTGTCGCCCGGAATGCGCAGATCGTCGACTGAAATCGAGACTGCTGCCTGGGTGGCGTAATGGAAACCCAGGTCCTTGAGGTCGTCCGCCATCGCTGCGGTGGCCGCTGTGCCGTGGTGCTTGTAGGCCCAGGCCACCAGATTGCGCAGGGATTTCTTGTCGATCTCCCGGTTGCGGAAGCGTGGCGCCTCCTTGCTCAGCGGAGCGATGCGGCCCAGATCAGCGGAGGATTTGGCGGGGGTGGTGGTCATGGCGTCGCGCAGATGAAGAGAGCTGAAAACAAGGAAGCGTGCTGTGCCTGGCGGGCAGAAAATCAGGCGGCGCCTACCGACGCGATGATCGTGGTGTTCATCACAACCCGACCCACCGTGGTGAGGATGTAACGGCTGATCAATCCACCCTCCTCATCGCGGCGATCGCGGCGGTACTTCCACTGCTCAATGCGGGTGCCATCGCTGAGGGTTTCCTGCTTGATGGGGGCATCGCCTTCGTCGTCGTCGTCGGTTTCGCCACTGAAACGCACCCACACCCATTCGTGGATGGCCAGATGCCGTTCGTCGAAGGCATTGAGTACATCCGGCAGACCGGCGAACGTGCGGCTTCGGTCTCCGAACTCCGGTTTGGCTTCCTTGCGATCCACGGCGGTGAGGTAATAGATGCCCAGCACCATGTCCTGGGACGGGGTGATGATCGGCTCGCCGGTGGCGGGGGAGAGGATGTTGTTGCTGGCCAGCATCAGCATCCGCGCCTCGGTCTGGGCTTCGATCGCCAACGGCACGTGGACGGCCATCTGGTCCCCGTCGAAGTCAGCGTTGAAGGCTGGGCAGACCAGCGGGTGAAGCTGGATGGCGCGACCATCAACAAGCTTTGGTTCAAAGGCCTGGATGCCGAGGCGGTGCAGGGTTGGGGCCCGGTTCAGCAGGATCGGGTGACCTTCGATCACCTCCTGCAGCACCTGCATCACCTCATCATCGGCGCGCTGAATCAGCTTTTTGGCCGCCTTGATGTTGTTGACGATGTTCTGGCGGATCAGGCGGTGGATCACGAACGGCTGGAACAGCTCGATCGCCATCTCCTTGGGCAGACCGCACTGATGCATCTTCAGCTTGGGGCCCACCACGATCACCGACCGGCCGGAGTAGTCGACCCGTTTGCCGAGCAGGTTCTGGCGGAAGCGACCCTGCTTGCCCTCGATGATGTCGCTGAGCGATTTGAGTGGGCGGTTGTTGGCACCCACCACGGTGCGGCCCCGGCGACCGTTGTCGATCAGGGCATCAACGGCCTCCTGCAGCATCCGCTTTTCGTTGCGGACGATGATTTCCGGGGCCAGGATCTCCTGCAGCCGCGCCAGGCGGTTGTTGCGGTTGATCACCCGGCGGTAGAGATCGTTGAGGTCGCTGGTGGCGAAGCGGCCACCGTCGAGCTGAACCATCGGCCGCAGATCAGGCGGAATCACAGGGATCGCATCAAGCACCATCCACTCCGGCCGAGCATCGGTGGCGATGAAGTTGTCGATCACCCGCAGGCGCTTGATCAGCTTGGCCCGCTTCTGACCCTTGCTGCCGGCGATGTCTTCGCGGAGTTGCTCGGCGATCTCGGTGAGGTTGAGATCCTCAAGCAATTGCTTGAGCGCCTCGGCACCGATGCCGACCACCGGCTCATTCTCGATTTCCGAATCTTCGGCGTAGATCTGATCCTCGATCTCCAGCCACTCGTCTTCGGTCAGAAGCTGCTTGTAGGTGAGGTCTTTGTGATCACCTTTGTCCAGCACCACATAACAGTTGAAGTAAACGATCTGCTCCACATCCCGCAGGGGCATGTCGAGCAGAATCGCCACATAGCTGGGGATACCCTTCAGATACCAGACGTGCGAAACAGGGGCGGCGAGCTTGATGAAGCCCATCCGGTGACGCCGCACCCGGCTTTCGGTGACCTCAACGCCACAGCGCTCACAGACGATGCCGCGGTGACGCACCCGCTTGTATTTGCCGCAGTGGCATTCCCAGTCTTTGGAGGGACCGAAGATCTTCTCGCAGAACAGCCCGTCCATTTCTGGCTTGAGCGTGCGGTAGTTGATCGTTTCCGGTTTGGTGACCTCGCCGACCACCTGCCCGTTGGGAAGCGTGCGCTGACCCCACTGCCGGATCCGCTCGGGTGAAGCGAGCGTGATCTTGACGTAGTCGAAGTGGTTCTCGATGCGGGAGTTGCTGTTGGTCATGAACGGAAGGCGCGCGGACGTCGAGTGAAACGAAAGGAATCAGGCTGGGTGGTCAATCGTCGTCATAGTCCGCCACTCCCAACGACTCATAGGTGGGGCGATTGGGAGTGCTGCGGCGAGGGTTGACGTCCTGCATGAGATCGACTTCGACTCCTTCGTCGGTGTAAACGGCGATATCGAGGCCAAGCGACTGAAGCTCTCGCATCAGCACCTTGAAGGACTCAGGTGTGCCGGGGCGGGGGATCGGTTTGCCCTTGACGATCGCGTTCAACGCCTCGTTGCGGCCTTGCATGTCGTCGGACTTGACGGTGAGCAGCTCCTGCAGGGTGTAGGCGGCTCCATAGGCTTCCAGGGCCCAGACCTCCATTTCACCGAGCCGCTGGCCGCCTTGCTGGGCCTTGCCGCCGAGGGGCTGCTGGGTGACGAGCGAGTAGGGGCCGGTGGAGCGGGCGTGAATCTTGTCGTCGACCAGGTGGACCAGCTTGAGGATGTGGGCATAGCCAACAGTGACCGGCTGGTCGAACGCTTCGCCTGTGCGTCCATCGATCAGTTGAATCTTGCCGGGGTTGTCAGGGTTGTAGACCCAATCCTTGCCAGGCAGGGCAGCGGCTTCCTCCAGATACTTCTGAACCGTGTTCTTCGACGTTTCATTGCCGTGCATCTCGTCAAACGGCACCACCTTGACGCGGCAGTCGAGGTGGGCGGAAGCCCAACCCATCAGGCATTCGAACACCTGTCCCACGTTCATCCGTGAGGGCACACCGAGCGGGTTCAGCACGATGTCGATCGGGCTGCCGTCGGGCAGGTAGGGCATGTCTTCGCGGGGAAGAATCCGGCTGATGATGCCCTTGTTGCCATGGCGGCCGGCCATCTTGTCGCCTACCTGAATCTTGCGGCGCTGGGCCACATAGACCCGCACCACCATGTTGGCGCCGGGCGGCAGTTCATCGCCCTGCTCCCGGGTGTAGATGCGCACGTCCACCACCCGGCCACGCTCGGTGTTGGGCACCCGCAAGGAGTTGTCACGAACATCGCGGGCCTTTTCGCCGAAGATGGCGCGCAGCAGCTTCTCTTCAGGTGGCTGGTCGGATTCCCCTTTGGGAGTCACCTTGCCAACCAGGATGTCTCCGGATTCAACATAGGCGCCGATCCTGATGATGCCCATCTCATCGAGATTGCCAAGGCTTTCCTCGGCAACATTGGGAATCTCCCGGGTGATCTCTTCAGGGCCCAGCTTGGTCTGACGCGCTTCAATCTCGTATTTCTCGATGTGCACCGAGGTGTAGAGGTCGTCCTGAACGAGCCGTTCGCTCACCAGGATCGCGTCTTCGTAGTTGTAGCCCTCCCAGGGCATGTAGGCGATCAGCACATTCTGACCGAGAGCGATCTCACCCCCCTCGCAGGCAGAACCATTGGCCAGCACCTGACCGGCGATCACCTCTTCACCCTGGCGGACGATCGGGCGCTGATTGAGGCAGGTGTCCTGGTTGGAGCGCTGATACTTCTGCAGATGGTGGATGTGGTCGGTGCCCTGATCGTCGCGGATCACGATTGCCGTGGCGTCCACAAAGGTGACAACACCATTCACCCGGGTAATCGGCACCATGCCGGAATCCCGAGCCACCTGAGTTTCCAGGCCGGTGCCGACCAGGGGACGCTCGGGTCGCAGCAGCGGCACGGCCTGCCGCTGCATGTTCGAGCCCATCAGGGCCCGGTTGGCGTCATCGTGCTCAAGGAAAGGGATCAGGGAGGTGGCCACCGAAATCACCTGCACCGGCGACAACTGGACGTAGTCGACCTGTTCCGGGGGTACTTTCTCAAAGTCCTGGCGATAGCGAACCGGCACCAGCTCCGCCTTGATCCGACCATCCGCATCCGTGGCGACGTCACCGGGGGCGACGCGGCATTCATCCTCCAGATCGGCGGACAGGTAGATCGGGTCGTCCTTCTTGAAGACGATGCCGTTCTCCACACGCCAGAACGGGGTTTCGATGAAGCCGTATTCGTTGACGCGGGCATGGGTGGCCAGCGACCCGATCAGGCCGGCATTCGGGCCCTCCGGCGTTTCGATCGGGCAGATCCGGCCGTAGTGGGAGGGGTGAATGTCGCGAACAGCGAAGCCGGCCCTCTCCCGGGTGAGACCCCCCGGACCGAGGGCGCTGATCCGGCGCTTGTGGGTGAGTTCGGCCAGGGGATTGGTCTGGTCCATGAACTGGCTCAACTGGCTGGAGCCGAAGAACTCCTTGATGGCCGCCACCAGCGGCTTGGGGTTCACCAGCTGGGCCGGGGTGAGCGATTCGGTTTCACCAACGGTCATCCGTTCCTTGATGATCCGCTCCAGCCGGTTCAGGCCGACGCGAACCTGGTTCTGCAGCAGCTCTCCAACCGAGCGCACCCTTCGGTTGCCGAGGTGGTCAATGTCGTCGAGGGAGGCGCCGCCCACATCGAGCTCGAGATTGATCAGATAATCGATCGTGGAGAGAACATCCTCGGCGGTGAGGGTACGGGTGGCGTCGGGGATGGTGAGGCGCAGTTTCTTGTTGATCTTGTAGCGCCCGACCCTGCCGAGGTCGTAGCGCTTGGGATCGAAGAAACGGCTGTGCAACAACTGCTGGCCGCCGCTTACCGAGGGGGGTTCACCCGGGCGCAGCTTCTTGTAGAGCTCCAGAAGGGCCTGGTCTTCGGAGGCGATGCCCTCGTCGTTGGCTGCTTCGATCGACTTGCGGTAGTACTCAGGGTGACGCAGCTTGTCGAGCACGTCGTTGTCGGAGAGGCCGATTGCCCGCATCAGCACGTGGGCGTTGATCTTGCGGGTCTTGTCGACGCGCACATGCAACAGATCGTTCTTGTCGGTTTCGAACTTGAGCCAGGCACCCCTGTTCGGAATCAGGCTGGCGTTGAAGGTTTTCCTGCCGTTCTTGTCCTGTTCGTCTTTGAAATAGACGCCGGGACTGCGCACGATCTGATTGACAATCACCCGCTCGGCGCCGTTGATGATGAAGGTTCCGCGCTCCGTCATCAGGGGGAGTTCACCGATGAACACCTCCTGCTCCTTGATTTCCCCGGTTTCCTTGTTGACCAACCGGCAGGTGACATACATCTGCGAAGCAAAGGTGGCATCACGCCGCTTCGCTTCTTCCACATCGTGGCGAGGTCGCTTCAGCCGGTACTCGTTGCCGATGAAGTGGAGTTCGAGCTTGCCGGTGTAGTCGGTGATCGGAGAAAAGCTGTCGAGCTCCTCGATCAGACCCTTTTCCAGGAACCATTTGAAGCTGGCCCGTTGCACCTCCACGAGATCGGGCAGGTAGGTGACGGTCTTGGCAACCTGGATCGCGCTGCTCATGCGTGGACCTGCTGAACGGAAGGGGAAGGTGAGAGGGGGCCCGAAGGCGGAATCATCGGAAGGGGATGGTCCGTCGTGGGCATTGCCGGAGCCAGGATGGCGGTGTTCAGAATTGCCTTGAGCGCAAAGGCCTGGGGATTTTGGCTTGAGCGGCGGCGACGAACGCGATCGGAAAGTGGTGAGCCATCTCCGGCAGGGCAGCCGGAATCACGGGTCCTCGTGTCTGTGGGGAAGACACGAGACCGGGATGTGATCACGCACTCATGGAGCTCGTCTCAAGGCTGCCGACGTCGATGATGGAGCGCGCGCGCTGCCAAACCAATAAAACATCATACACATTGATCGCCAAGCTGGTTGGGAAGGCCAAATAGGCGTACCGCATTCGCGGTGCTGGCAGCGGCGACCTGGCTGAGGGTTTCGCCTCGCAACGCGGCCAGTCGCTCGGCCACCGCCAGCACGAAGGCCGGCTCATTGCGCTTCCCCCGCCGGGGAACCGGGGCAAGAAAGGGGCAGTCGGTTTCGATCAGATAGCGATCAGCGGGTACCAGACGGGCGCAGGCGTGGGTATCCGCAGCGCTGGCGAAGGTGACGGTGCCGCTGAAGCTGATCAGGAAACCAAGATCCAGAAATGCCGTCATCTGCTCGGGAGTCCCTCCCCAGCAGTGCATCACCCCACGCGGGCAGTGGCCCTCAGCCTGGAGCTGGCGCAGGGTTTCGAGCATGGGCTGCGCCGCATCCCGGCAGTGGATGATCACCGGCAGGCCAAGTTCCACAGCCAGCGCCAGCTGGGGGAGGAGCATGGCTCTCTGCTCCTCCAGGTTCGCTGCCTTGAAGAGATCAAGGCCCAGCTCGCCGATGGCGACCACGCGGGAGTCCTGACGGGCGGCCTCTCGCAGCACGGCGGGGGTGTCGGCCTGCCAGTGCTGGGGATCGAGTGGGTGGACGCCGACTGAATAGCGCAGCTCGGGGAAACGATCGGCCAGGGCGCGAATCGCCGGGATCTCCCCAGGCTCCACACAGGAGTGGAGCAGGGAAACCACGCCAGCCTGCCGCCAGCGCAGGGCGACCTGATCAAGATCGGCTTCGAAATTTCGGAAGACGACGTGACAGTGGCTGTCGATCAGAGCCGGCAAAGGAGCGAGCTCCGCACCGGTGGGCTGGGCTGGGCTGCTGGGGGCTGCCATCTCCGTGTCCGTGGGGGCCTGAGGCGTTGGCGGCGGTTCAGGCCCGCGTGGAGGCTGGCTCGATCGCCTGCTTGACCACCGCACTGAGGCGGGACTTCTGATTGGCGCCGGTGTTCCGGTGCAGAACGCCGCGCTTCACGGCCTTGTCGATCTTGCTGAACGCCGCATTCAAACTGGAATGGACGGCTGTCTTGGTGTCGTCACCAGGCTTCTGGGTGTAGTCGGAGACGGCGGTGAGGCAGCGCTTCATCAGCGTGCGCACGGCCGACTTGTAGGAGCGGTTGAGCAGCCAGTTGCGCTCGGCAACCTCGATGCGTTTCTTCGATGACTTGTTATTGGCCACAGGCTGTTTTGGCGCTGAATAGGCGACTCTGAAGCTTACCGCTTCACGTTCCTGCCGCTCAGTCAACGGCCTAGCTTGAGATCCTGGTTCTTTTCCCCAACGCCTTGGCCACGCCCCCCCTGCCGACCGTGCCGATTCTGCGCGATCTCGATGCGGCGGGGCTGCGGCTCGATGCGATTGCCGCGCGCACCAGCGACGGCCAGAGCCAGCTGGCCAGGGAGCAGGTCGATGGGATCCTCGATCGGGTCAGACGCCAGGGTGATCGGGCCCTGCTGGAGCTCACCGAACAGTTCGACGGGGTGCGTCCCGACCCGTTGCGCATTCCTGCCGATGCTCTCGCCACCGCCTGGCAACAGTGCCCGGACCCCCTCCGGGAAGCGCTGAAGCTGGCCCATCGGCGCATCCTCGATTTTCACCAGCGTCAGAAGCCCCAGGACATCAGTGTGGTCGGGGTGCATGGTGAACGGCTGGGTCGCCGCTGGCGGCCGGTTCAACGGGCCGGGCTCTACATCCCCGGCGGCAGAGCCGCCTATCCCAGCACCGTTCTGATGAATGCCGTACCGGCCAAGGTGGCCGGCGTTGGCCGGGTGGTGATCGTGACCCCTCCGGGGGCTGGAGGGATGCCCAATTCCACCGTGCTGGCGGCCGCCCATCTGGCCGGGGTGGACGAGGTCTATCGGGTGGGTGGGGCCCAGGCGATCGGCGCACTGGCCTATGGAACGGCATCGATCCCAGCCGTTGATGTGATCTCAGGTCCGGGCAATCTCTACGTGACCCTGGCCAAGAAGGCTGTCTACGGCAGGGTCGGGATTGATTCCTTAGCCGGTCCCAGCGAAGTTCTGGTGATTGCCGATCACACGGCCGACCCCGACCAGGTGGCCGCTGATCTGCTGGCCCAGGCCGAACACGACCCCCTGGCCGCCGCGATTCTGCTGAGCACCAGCTCGGCCCTTGCCGAGGCGGTGCCGCTCGCCCTTGAGGCCCAGCTGAAATCCCACCCCCGCGCTGCCGTCTGCCGGGCCGCCCTGCAGGACTGGGGCCTGATCGTGGTCTGCCCGAATCTCGAAGCGGCGGCAGGCCTGAGTGACCGCTTCGCCCCTGAGCACCTGGAGTTGCTGGTGGAGCGGCCGGAGCCGATGGCGGAGCGCATTCAGCATGCCGGTGCCATCTTCCTGGGCGGCTGGAGCCCGGAAGCGGTCGGTGACTACCTGGCCGGGCCCAACCACACCTTGCCCACCTCCGGCACCGCCCGCTTCGGCTCAGCTCTCGGCGTGGAAACCTTTCTGCGCAACACCAGCCTGATCCAGTTCAACCGCCGTGCCCTGGAAGCCACCGGCCCCGCCGTACTCACCCTGGCCGAGAGTGAAGGGCTGCACAGCCATGCCGAATCGGTGCGGCTTCGGCTCAGCGCTTCTGCAGATCCCGCACCCGCGGTTCACCATCGACGATCTCCCCCACCAGCACCTGGTCGGTGAGGTTGACGAACAGGCCGTTCTCCAGCACACCCGGCAGATTGTTGATCCGGGGCTCCAGGCTGACTGGATCAGCGATTCCATCGGCGAAGCGCAGATCCAGCACCAGGTTTCCCTGGTCGGTGACCACCGGCCCGGCCTTACGAACAGCCATGCGCAGCTGCGCTTCGGCTCCCATCGCCTCCAGTTCCGCCTTCACCTGGCGCCAGGCACCCGGCAGCACTTCCACCGGCAGCAGGAAGTCGAGATTGAGCCGCTCCACCAGCTTCGAGCTGTCCACCACCACCACGAACCGCCTGGCACGGCGAGCCACCAGCTTTTCCTGCACATGGCAGGCACCGCCGCCTTTGATCAGCTGAAAGCCGGGGTCCACCTCGTCGGCGCCGTCAATGGCCAGATCGATCTGCTCGATCGCGTTGAGGCTCTGGAGCGGGATGCCCAGCTCGGCGGCCAGCACCTCCCCCTGGAACGAGGTGGTGACACCGGTGATGTCGGAGAGCTCGCCGGAGCGCAGCTTGGCGCCGAGCGCCTGGATCATCAGAGCGGCAGTGGAGCCGGAACCCAGGCCCAGCACCATGCCGTCCTGGATCTGCTCGACGGCGGCGGCGGCCACCGCCTGCTTCATGCGGCCCTGAAGATCAGCCATGGCAAGGCCTGCAAAACGCCGTGACCGTAGCAACAGGCAGATCTCTGCCCCCCCCTTCGGCGCGATGGATCAGGCCGGGTGGGGCAAGGCTGCGGGCTTGATGCTGAGCTGCAGTTCCCGCGCTCCCCGGACCACCTTGAGCGGCAGCAGCTCACCAACCTGAGATGCCTCCACCCGCTGCAGCAGGCTGGCTGGATCCTTGACGGGCTGATCGGCAGCGGACACCACCAGATCACCGCGTCGCAGCCCGGCCAGCTCGGCCGGGCTGTCGGGCAACACCCTCTGCACCAGGGCGCCATCCCGCTCCGGCAGCTGCAGCACCGCATCCGGATCGCGGTTGTTGTCACGGGCCCGGCGGGCCGTGAGCGGCACCAGCTGCAGGCCGAGGTACGGATGGACAACCTGCCCACCGAGGCGGAGCTGGTCGGCCACACCCCGGGCCAGGTTGATCGGAATCGCGAATCCGAGCCCGGCGCCGGGGCCGGAGCGCACCAGGGTGTTGATGCCGATCACATCGCCGGCGGCGTTGATCAGCGGGCCGCCGGAGTTGCCGGGGTTGATCGCCGCATCCGTCTGGATCAGATCGAGCCGCTTGTCGGAGAAGCCGAGGCTGTTGATGTTGCGGTGGAGGCTGCTGACAATGCCGAGGGTGACGGTGCGCTCAAGTCCATAGGGACTGCCCAGGGCAATCGCCCAGTCGCCCACTTCAAGGGCTTCGGAATCGCCGAGCGGGGCCGCCTCCAGGCTGCTGAGCTTGGGAATGCGCACCACCGCCAGGTCGGTGACGGGATCGGCGCCCACCACACTGCCGTCCACCTGGCGGCCATCGGCAAGGGTCACCTCGACGAGATCGGCCCGATCAACGACGTGGGCGTTGGTGAGGACAAGGCCGCTGGCATCAATCACCACGCCGGACCCCTGACCCCTCTCCCGGCTGCTGCCGGCCGGATCGCCGAACAGATCCCGCAGCAGGGGATCAAGCAAGGCCGGATCGAAGGCTTCACGGGAAACGCTGCGCTCGGTGTCGATCCGCACCACCGATGCACCGACCCGCCGGGCCGCCTGGGCGACGAAGCTGTGGGTCGGGACCTGCGGCAGAGCTTTGCCGTCGCCGCTGAGCTCGGTTTCGGCCGCCGCCAGGGGCAGAGCCGCCCCGCCGATCAGCAGCACCAGCAGCAGGATCGCCAGCAGGCCATGCCGCACCTGATCCAGGAGACGGAGGGACAGCGAGCGTTCAAGGGGCACGGCAACAGGGCTGAATCAGATCAAGGCTAGGGGGAATCCAGTTGGCCGTTCAGCGTTCAAGCCCTTTCACCTGGTGAGAAAGCCGACCAGCGCAGCAGTCGCTGTGCCCAGGAGCGATCGGGCCGCAGCTCCAACCAGCGACCGCCGGGGTCCTGCGGCCGGCCAAGCGGGCAGGGTTGTGACGACGGGAAGGCGCAGAGCGTGGAGGGGCAGGCAAACAGCGGCACCTCCGGGCTGCCGGGAAGCTGGCCCTGCCAGTGCTGGTGGACATGGCCGAACAGCACCCCACGCACCAAAGGGCTCGCCGCCAGGAGCTCCAGCAGTGGTTCCGGATGCTGGAGAGCGATCGCATCGAGGCTGGGGCTGCCGATCGGCACGGGGGGGTGATGGATGGCCAGCCAGGTGGGGGCGCTCGATCCAGCCAGTTGCCCTCGCAGCCATCGCAACTGGTGATCGTCCAAGCAGCCGGCCGGGCTGCCGGGACGATGGCTGGAGATCAGGATCAGGCGCCAGGGGCCCAGCTGGAGCGCTGCCGGTGCCAGCGCGGCCAGCCCGCCCAGCGCCTGGCGGATCAGCGCCGGGTTGTCGTGATTGCCTGGCAGCAGGGCCAGGGGAATCCTCAGAGGGGTGAGCAGATCACACAGATGGCCATAGCCGGCCAGGCTTTCGTCCTGGCAGAGATCGCCGCTGATCAGCAGCAGGTCCGGTGGCCGCTCCAGCTGGGCGATGGCCTGCTCCAGCCCATGCCGGAGCTGTTCGTAGGGATTGACACCCCTGTAAACGCCTTGAGGATCTGCCAGCAGGTGGGGATCACTCAGCTGAAGAACGTGCAGGTTCCCGGACACGCCTTCGGGCAGGGCCGGCATCGGGAGCACTTGAAGGGCTTGCAACAGTTGGGATCAGCTCCCTTGTCGAGAGCTTAGGTTGCCCCCACAACGCAGCCACCGTCATGGCCTCGATTCCACCTGGAACCCTGAAACGGTGCGATCTCTGTCGGGTGGAGATCCGCGGGATGGTGGGTGGAAACGACCAGGTGGTGTTCAGTCAGGGGGCACCGGGCACCCGAGCCAAGCTGTGGGCACGGGTCTGTCAGTTCGTCAAGGAGCCGCAGCGCTGCATCAACCAGGAGGCCTCCCTGCGGGGCGAGGTGGGTGTCGACGATTTCTACGGGGAGCCCCCCGGTCTCGGGCCGATCGGTTCGGCCTCCGCTGGTGAGTCCCTGGGTGGGGCGCCGCCGGCCTGAGCCGGATCGCTTCCAGCCCGGCGTGCAAGGTCACCAGTCGGCAGCAACCGGCGCGATCGGCTGCAGACAGGGAATCACCTACGCTGAACTTGTGCCCGGCGGGCATCACCCGAATTCTTCCTGCTTCAGGACGGATCAGGGGCAGTTCTCTGCAGGAGCCGGTCGGGCTTCTCGAACCGCTCCCCTTCCCGGCGTTGACCCACCCCCTGATCGCTGATCTACGGCAACTGGCTTGCCAGCAGGCCGCTGACGCCCAGCTCTCTGTGGTGGACGTCCAGATTCAGAGCAACCGCCTCCCCCTCAGCCTGTTGATTCAGGTTCGACGGTCCGATGGTGGTGACGTCAACCTGGATGAATGTGCCCGTTTCAGCGGGGCGATCAGCGAGCGTCTCGACAGCAGCGACCTGTTGAGCGAGCCCTATGTTCTGGAGATCAGCAGCCCGGGCATCGGCGAGGAACTCCTCGATGACCGGGACTTTCGCAGTTTTCGCGGGTTTCCCGTGGAAGTTCGCTTTCTGGATGGGGCTGGTGCCGTCGTCGCCCGCGAAGGCCTGCTGCTGGAGCGGGACGAGCAGTTCGTCTGCCTCAACCTGCACGGACGCACCAGCCGCATTCCCCGCGCCGATGTGCTGGGTGTTCGGCTGACCACTCCCGAGGGCTGATCACGCCCCAGGCCTGAGCAGCCCGTGGGTTCTTTCCTCCCTGCTCAGATCAGCTCCTTTCACCTCACCTCACTCACCCTCCCGTTTCACCCCATGGCCCTTGTTCTTCTCCCTGGATTGCAGAATCTGATCGAGGACATCAGCGATGAGAAGAAGCTGCCCACCCAGGTGGTGGAGGCCGCCCTGCGGGAAGCCTTGCTCAAGGGCTATGAGCGCTACCGCCGCACCCTCTATCTCGGTATCAGTGAAGATCCGTTTGAAGAGGATTATTTCAGCAACTTTGATGTTGGCCTGGACCTCGAGGAGGAGGGCTATCGGGTTCTGGCCAGCAAGATCATCGTGGAAGAGGTGGAAAGTGACGACCACCAGATCGCCCTCGCCGAGGTTCAGCAAGTGGCGGAAGATGCCCAGATCGGCGACACGGTGGTGCTGGATGTCACCCCGGAAAAGGACGACTTTGGCCGCATGGCCGCCTCCACCACAAAACAGGTGTTGGCGCAGAAACTCAGGGATCAGCAACGACGCATGATTCAGGAGGAGTTCGCTGATCTCGAAGACCCCGTTCTCACCTCCAGGGTCATTCGCTTTGAACGTCAGTCGATCATCATGGCGGTGAGTTCAGGCCTGGGGCGCCCGGAGGTGGAAGCTGAATTGCCCCGCCGCGACCAGCTCCCCAACGACAACTACCGTGCCAACGCCACCTTCAAGGTCTTTCTCAAGGAGGTGTCCGAGGTGGCGCGCCGCGGTCCCCAGCTGTTCGTCTCGCGGGCCAATGCCGGCCTGGTGGTGTATCTCTTCGAAAATGAAGTTCCCGAGATCCAGGAAGGCTCGGTGCGAATCGTGGCTGTGGCGCGGGAAGCCAATCCACCCTCCCGTTCCGTCGGTCCACGCACCAAGGTGGCTGTTGACAGCGTCGAGCGGGAGGTGGATCCGGTCGGAGCCTGCATCGGCGCCCGTGGCTCCCGCATCCAGCAGGTGGTCAATGAGTTGCGCGGCGAGAAGATCGACGTGATTCGCTGGTCGCCTGATCCCGGCCAGTACATCGCCAACTCGCTCAGTCCGGCCAGGGTGGAGATGGTGCGGCTGGTGGACCGCGAAGGGCATCACGCCCACGTGCTGGTGCCGCCCGATCAACTCAGCCTGGCGATCGGTCGCGAGGGCCAGAATGTGCGGCTGGCGGCCCGTCTCACCGGCTGGAAGATCGATATCAAGAATGCGCTCGAGTACGACCAGGTGGCGGAAGATGCCAAGGCGGCCGAGCTGATCGGCCTTCGCGAGGAGGATGAACGGGAACAGGCCGAGGCCGAAGCGCGGCTTGAGGCGGAGCAGGCGATCCGGGCCGAGGAGGATGCCCGGCTTCGCGAGCTGTATCCCCTGCCGGAAGACGACCTGGAGGAGGAGATGGAGGAGGGGATTGATGCTCCTGCCCCGACCGCCGAGGCACTGGACCGGTGAACCCCGCTCCCACCCTGCGTCGTTGCGTCAGCTGCCGGCAACTGCGGGATCGACGCCTGCTCTGGAGGGTGATCCGCTTGCCGGGACGGGAGGTCGTCCTGGATCACGGCATGGGCCGCTCCGCCTACCTCTGTCCCGCCAGCAGCTGCCTTGCCGATGCCAAACGACACAGGCGGCTGCAGCGAGCCCTGCGCTGTGAGGTGGTTCCCTCCATCTACGCCGCCCTTGATCAGCGCCTGGTGGAGGCACCCATCGCAGCCTCTGAGGCAAGATGAACAGTGGCCGCACCGTGCGTGGGGCTCGGCGGCACCCGTTGCCCCGACCGATTGGAGACCTGAATGACCAGCAGCGGCAAAGTCAGAATTTATGAGCTGTCCCGGGACCTTGGACTCGACAACAAGGACGTGCTTGATGCCGCCGAGAAACTGTCGATTGCCGCCAAGAGCCACAGCAGCTCGATCAGCGACGACGAGGCCAGCCGCATTCGCAGCCTGATCCGACCCAATGGCAGCGGAGCGGCCAGGCCCGTGACCCCACCAAGGCCGGCTCCAGCAATGGCACAGGATCCGAGCAGGGATCCCGGCACAGCGATCCTTTCGGTGAAGAAGGCAGCGGCACCCCCAGCGCCGGCACCCCCAGCGCCGGCCCCACCAGCCCTTCCAGCCGCCGCTGCCCCCGCTCCCCGTCCCGCCAAGCCCCAGGCCGCGCCGGTAGCCGCCAAGCCCCAGCCCGCCCCCCCTGTGCTGGTGGTGAAGCCAGCGATTCCGGCCCCGGCCCAACCATCGCCCACGCCGGCTCGCAGCGTTCCGTCGCCGCGCCCCGTCGCCGCGCCCGCTCCGATTCCGAGCAAGCCGGCGCTCGCCGCTCCGGCCCGGCCGGCGCCGGCCGCGCCCGTGCTGATCAAATCACCGCCCCCGGCTCCAGCCCGCAAGCCCGCGGAGCCCCCGCTCACCCCCAGCCCGCGGCCAGCCACCAGCCCTCGCCCGGTGCCAAGGGGCAGCGCGCCTCCGCCGCGCCCGGCCCCGCCGCAACGGCCTGGCTCCCCGATCCGCAGCGTCAGCGGCGAGGGACAACCCCAGCTGGTTGGTCGCCCCCAGTCGGGCCAACCCACTGGAACCAGCAGCCGACCGGCGCCCCCTTCGGGTCGCCCAACCTTGAGTCAACGGCCCAGCAGCGCCCCCCAGCGCCCTGCACCGCCGGCCGTTCGTCAGCTCCAGACCCGCAGCCCCCTGGAGCTGGTCGGCAAACCGATCCGCCGCGACGCCGCCGCTCCGGCCGCTCCGATCCGCGCCGGGGCCGGCGCACCGGTGCGGGTGGGAGGCATGCCCCAGGGCATGCGCAAGCCCGTCGCCCCTGGCGAGCTGATGCAGCTCCAGAACCCTTCAAGCCGCTCTCCGGCCGCCCCACCCCGGCGACCCGAGGCCGGAATCGGCACCAGCCCCGATGCGGCACGCCCCACGGCCACGCCTCCCGCGGCTCCGAAGCGGCCGGGCTTCCGCACTCCGCAGCCGGCAACCAGGGCCCGGCGGCCCGAGTGGGATGACACCGCCAAGCTTGAGGCCCTGCGCAGCAAGTCGCCCCAGAAGCAGCGCCAGAAAGTTCACATCATCGGCGATAACGACGATGCGCTCACCGCCGAAACGGGCGGCTACGCGGGTGAGCAGGAGGCGCTGATCCTCCAGGCCAGCCTGGCCAGGCCGGCCAAACCGCGGACCCGGCAGGCGGCCCCCGGCGCCAAGCCGGTGGTGGCGATGCGCAAACGCAAGAAGGAAACCACCCGCCAGCGCCAGCGGCGCCGTGCCATGGAATTGCGGGCTGCCCGCGAGGCCAAGGCCACCCGGCCGGAAATGCTGATCGTTCCGGAGGGAAACCTCACGGTGCAGGAACTCGCCGACCGCCTGGCGGTCGAGAGTTCGGAAATCATCAAATCCCTCTTTTTCAAGGGGATCATCGCCACCGTCACCCAGACCCTCGACCTTTCGGCGATCGAGACGGTTTCCGAGGAGTTCGGTGTTCCCGTTCTCGAAGACGATGTCCAGGAGGCCGCCAAGAAGACGGTCGAGATGATCGAGGAAAGCGATCGTGCCCACCTGATCCGACGGCCACCGGTGGTCACGGTGATGGGCCACGTCGACCACGGCAAGACCAGCCTGCTCGATGCCATCCGCAAGACCCGGGTGGCAGCCGGCGAGGCCGGTGGCATCACCCAGCACATCGGTGCCTACCAGGTGGACATTCCCCACGGTGGTGAACAGCGCCGGATCACCTTCCTTGACACCCCTGGCCACGAGGCGTTCACCGCCATGCGTGCCCGGGGCACCAAGGTCACCGACGTGGCTGTGCTGGTGGTGGCGGCCGACGACGGCGTGCGCCCCCAGACCCTCGAGGCGATCAGCCACGCCCGCGCCGCCCAGGTGCCGATCGTGGTGGCGATCAACAAGATCGACAAGGAGGGAGCCCAGCCCGACCGGGTCAAGCAGGAACTCTCCAATCAGCAGCTCGTTGCTGAAGACTGGGGTGGCGACACGGTGATGGTGCCTGTGAGCGCCATCAAGCGGGAGAACATCGACAAGCTTCTGGAAATGATCCTGCTGGTCTCGGAGGTGGAGGATCTTCAGGCCAATCCGGCCCGGATGGCCAAGGGCACCGTGATCGAGGCCCACCTCGACAAGGCGAAGGGTCCGGTCGCCACGCTGCTGATTCAGAACGGCACGCTTCGGGCCGGCGATGTGCTGGCTGCCGGCCCCGTTCTCGGCAAGGTGCGGGCCATGGTGGATGACACCGGCAAACGGGTGAAGCTGGCAGGTCCGTCCTGCGCCGTTGAGGCCCTTGGCTTCAGTGAGGTGCCCACCGCCGGCGACGAGTTCGAGGTCTATGCCGATGAGAAGGCCGCCCGGGCGGTGGTCGGCGATCGAGCCAACGATGCCAGGGCCACCCGCCTGGCCCAGCAGATGGCCTCCCGCCGGGTTTCCCTGGCCTCGATGTCAGGCAAGGCCAGCGAGGGTGAGCTCAAGGAGCTCAACCTGATTCTCAAGGCCGATGTTCAAGGCAGCGTCGAGGCGATCCTCGGCTCGCTGGAGCAACTGCCCCAGGGCGAGGTTCAGGTGCGTGTGCTGCTTTCGGCCCCAGGCGAGATCACCGAAACCGATGTGGATCTGGCGGCCGCCTCCGGTGCGGTGATCGTCGGGTTCAACACCTCGATGGCCTCAGGAGCGAAGAAGGCCGCCGACGCCACCGGCGTCGATGTGCGCGACTACGACGTGATCTACAAGCTGCTTGAAGACATCCAGCTGGCCATGGAGGGCCTGCTGGAGCCTGAGATGGTCGAGGAGACCCTGGGCGAAGCCGAGGTGCGCGCGGTGTTCAGCATCGGCAAGACGGCGGTTGCCGGCTGCTATGTCACCAGTGGCAAGCTCCAGCGAAACTGCAAGGTGCGCGTGCATCGCGCCAAGCAGGTGGTGTTCGAGGGCGATCTCGACTCCTTGCGCCGCAACAAGGACGACGTCAAGGAGGTGGCCACCGGCTTCGAGTGCGGCATCGGCTGCGATCGGTTCGCCAACTGGCAGGACCGGGACCGCGTCGAGGCCTACAAGCTGGTGACCCAGCGACGCACCCTCAGCACGAGCTGATCCGGTGAACCCCCGCAGCGAACCCCTGCTCTGGGTGCAACTGGTGGGACTGGCCGCCGCTCCACTTGAGCTTCTCCTGCTCTTCCTGATCCTGGCGGGATCGGATGCCGGTCCCTTTCCGTTGCTTGAAAGGTTGCTCTGCTTTGCCCTCGGTGGTCTGGCGCCGGCCGTGCTGCTCTGGCGCCACCCGGCCGATCCATGGTCGCTGCTGCTGCTCAAGACCCCCGTCAAGGGCCGCCGAGAGCTGCAGAACCGGTTGAGCGGCCTGGCCCATCCCTTGCCGCTGAAGTTGGCCCAGGCTGCCGGGGTGGCAGCGCTGCTGCCACTGCTCTGGATCCTCGACAGCCGCGCCGGCCTGGCCGCTGATCTTTCTCCGCTCGCCAACAGCTCAAGGCTGGTGGACCTGCTGCTGGCTGCGTTTCTGCTCAGCCTGGTGGTCTGGCAGTGGCACCAGCTGCTTCAGGCTGGCTGGATGCTGAGGCGTCCTGTGCAGCAGCTTGCCGCAGGCAACCTTCCCCAGGCTGAGCAGACCGGCCATGACCTGCTCAACCTGGGGTTGCCGTTGCTGTTGCCCGGTTCGCTGCAGCTAATCGCTGCTTCCAGCCCGGTCGCGCCAGAGCAGCAAGCCGAACAGCAGCAGGGCTCCGACCTGGATGAGCAGATCCACTGAGGCCAGCTCACCGCCAGCCGCCACCCGCAGGGCCATCGTGGCCAGGCCAATGGCCGCCGAGGCGGAGAGAGCGATCCAGAGGGCCCGGCGCAGCCCGCGCCAGGGAGCCTTTGCCTCCTGCAGCAGCCTGGCCCTCAGGGCTGGATCCAGGCTTTTCGGATCAGATGGAGGCATCGGCGGAACCTGTGCAGAGGATGGCTGAATGCTAATTTCATGGCGGTGCCGGTGTAGCTCAGTGGTAGAGCAACTGATTCGTAATCAGTAGGTCGTCGGTTCAAATCCGATCACCGGCTTTCACACAATTCCAGGTGATTAACTGCCTCCTGGAAACCTCAACAATCGATTTCAAGAGCAAAACTGAGCTCGATCCTGCGCTCATTCTTCTGATTTCTCAAGCTGCTCTTGCTGCCTGCTCTACCGGATCTTGAACCGGAACTCGAACCGGATCATCAACCGGAACTTGAATCGGATGGTTGATCCGCATCGTCACAGTGAATGGCCACCGGCTGCTTCCGCTGAGTCCGTGCTGCCGTCGGCGACCCTCCGGGAGCTGGACGGCGAGCGGGGAGCCGTCTTCAGCCCTTGTCGGCGTTACCGCTATGCCCTCTGGCGCCGCTGGGGGGAGCCAGCTGATGGCGCCGTCGTGGTGGGGCTGAACCCCAGCACGGCCGATGAGCATGCCGACGATCCGACCGTGCGGCGTTGCATCGCCTTTGCCAGGGACTGGGGCTTCAGCGGCCTGACCATGATCAACCTCTTCGCGTTCCGTGCCACACGACCGGCCGATCTGGTCGAAGCGGCCGACCCGGTGGGCCCGGACAACGACCGATGGCTTCAGGCCTGCTGTGCCGGATCCAGGCTGGTCGTTGCCGCCTGGGGACGACGCGGCGGCTGGCTTGAGCGCGACCAGGCGGTCAGGCGGATGCTGCCGCCCCTGCAGGTGCTCGGCCTGGGCAAGACGGCCAGTCCTCTGCATCCTCTCTATCTGCCCCGGACCCGCAGGCCGGTCCCCTGGACCTGAGCCTGAAGCCCGGCTGGCACCACCCCCCAGCCTGGTGTCAAACCAGTCGCCCGGCGATCTCCAGATAGCGATCTTCCAGGGCCCTCACCTCCAGGCCGCTCAGTCCGGCTTGCTCCAGTTGCTCCTGCACTTCCTCCAGGGTGAAGGCCGCGCGCAGGGAGTGGAGATAGTCACGCTCCAGCAGCGGCGGCGCTCCTGCCAGATGGGCGGCCAGCAGGGCCTGCACCGCCGCTTCCGAGTCGGGCCGGCGCAGGTCCTTCACGTAGACCGCCGCCCCCGTCGCCCCCAGTTGCCGCACGCTTTTCCAGAGCACCATCGGGTCGTGGAGATGATGGAGCAGGCTGTTGCTCACCACGGTTGAGAAGCACGCCACCGGCAGATCAGGGCAGGGGAGCCTGGCCAGTTGGAAGGAGAGATTCGGCCAGGCTGGTTCGCTCCGCAGCTTCGCCTCGGCGATCGCCAGCATGGCCTGAGCCCCATCCAGCCCGAGCACGACGCTGGTGGGGTGGCGGGAAGCGAGGCGAAAGCTGATGTTCCCCGGACCACAGCCAAGATCAACGACCCGTTCACCGAGCCCAGCAGGGAACAGGAAGGCGATTCGATCGATCACCGCCTGATCCGTGGCGCTGAAATCCCCGTCGGCGTATTGCCTGGCCTGCTCTGCCCCATCCATCAGCTCGGGTTCGCAGACGCGCAGCACGTTGGGTCAGTGGCGGGTGCTTCATTCCACAGCACCAGAGGGGATGGCGGGCTCTCCTTGCCGTGGAGTGTCAGCACGGCCGGGATTCACCGTGAGCGGCAAGGAGCCAGGCATATGTCTCGGCTTGCCAATCAGCGTCCCGAATGGGGCGATGCCTTCTTAAGGTTTTTTTATGCATTCGCCTTCCCGATTCCCATGGTGTTGATCTGCTGGGATCTGCGTGGTTCCAGGTCTTCAGAAACGGTCCCGCTACAGCAGGCCAGGGTTCGTCGCCTTCAGCTTGAGCAGCAGGGAGCGGTTGTCTACTGGAGTGAGCGGCTGGCCAACACCTGAGCCGCGCTGCTAAGAGTGCAGGGTTCCCTGATCGGGGCGCGGCGATGCCGTTGCTTTTTTCAACTCGTGCCCGCAAAGCCGCCAGAAAGGCTGCTTCACCCCTGATCGCCTTCGGGTGGCTGGCCCTGGCGGTTGGCTTGACGGGGTGCTGGGGCAGGTCAGATCCCCAGGTTCAGCGGATCGAGCGGCTGGAGCAACGTCTGCAGCAGGTCGAACAGCGGCTGGCCAGTCCTGTCGATCCCAACCCCGCCGACCCCGCCGGCAAGCCACCGGCCGGTGTGGTCAAATCACTCACCTTCCGCATCGGCAGCTCCGATGATCGGCTGAGGATCTACTGGGCTGACGGCACCACCACCAACCTGCCCTGCACCAAGGAACAAGGCACCTGGGCCTGCGGCTGAGATCCGTTTCGTCCACCTTTCTTCACCGCTCCCACCTGATGTCTCGTCGCTTTTCCGCCCCGATCCAGAGTCTTGTCCGTCGCGCCGGCCTTGGCCTGCTGGCTGCGGTTTCGGTTGGGGCTGCTTCGGCATGGGCCCAGGCGGATTTCCCTTTCAACCTGCAACGGGCCACGAACCTGGCCCGGATGAAGGCCGAGAAACTCAATGGCGGTCTGGGCGTCTATCGGACAGCCGCCTGCATGTTCGATCGTGCCGCCGGCAACTGCATCATTGAAACGGGTGAGCAGGGAATCCTGTTCCGTTTTCTCGGCGGTCCCCCCGGTTGGCAGCAGCTGAATCTCGCGGCCACGGTGGAAACGGAGCTGAGGATTTCCCCGGATGGGCGCACGGTTCTGGCTGTCCTCTACAACGGGCCGATCCGGCTCAGCACGCCCTCGGAACCAGGCCAACGCCCACAGCCGTGAGCGCTTCGGCCCAGCTGCCACAGCAGGGCCAGCACTCCCGCTCCGTGACGCTCAGGGCGATCCCCTTCTCGCCATAGGCGGCCTCGTTGATGAACACCGGCCACTGCACCGCTGGGGCACTCTGCGCCTGGCTGATCATGGTGCCATCCGGGCAGAGAAACAGCGGATCACCGGGAAACAGGGGCTGCCAGTCACGGTGCTGGCGTAGGGGATGCAGGCAGGCGGCCGGTCGGCCATCGCTGTGGCGGGGCAGATCGAGGCTGCCCAGATGGCGGTGAACCACCAGTTCAGCCGGTAGGCGCAGCCGGCCCGCCTGGGCCATGGCCAGCACGCTGAGGGCGGCTTCGACGGCCAGCTGGGTCTGACGGCAGATCGTGGCGGTGATCACGCCCTGGGGCACTGGACCCACCTCGATCACCAGGCCGCAGGGCCAGCGCTCGACCAGGAAGCCACTCTGGGCTGCATCCCCCTCATGCAGATAGATCGGCAGCCCCAGCAGAGCCTGGATTCCGGCCGCCAGGGCCAGATCGGCAGGGCGGCGGCCATAGAGCACCAGGGAGTTTCCCATCGCCGCCGTGGTGCTGTGCAGATCCAGCACCACGGCGCAGGGGGTGGCGCCGGCCGGGCCATGGGCCGCGATCAACTGGCGGGCCTGCTGAATCTCCAGTTCCTCCCTGCCTGGATCGTTCAGGAGTCCGGGGTTGAAGCAACGGTTCAGATCCCGCTGGATGTAGCGCACCCCAGCGGCGAGGGCGGCCGGATTGCCGATCGCCAGTTCCAGGGCCAGACCGCAGCTCTCGAGTGCGGCCGGCTGCTGACGCCAGTGCTCCAGAAGCCAGGCGGCGTTGCGTTCATTGCCATGGGTGGCAGCCACCAGCAGCACCTTTGCGGCTCCCACGGCTTCCACCTGCCCTTCTGCTGCCATCGCCTCCCTGTGCCAGCCGCCCGCTCAGCCTGGCAGGTCTGGTCGATGCCGTATCAGAGTCAGGGCAATCGCTGAATCCGTCATCGCCATCCCACCCCCTGTGGTTGCTGCGGTCAGGCAGGCCTGGCACTGGCAGTGGCTGCAGCTGATGGGCGGCCTGGGGCCCGCCGATGCCGAGGGAAACTACCGCCGCCCGCCGGCAGCCTTCGCCACTCCCCCCGAGTGTCCGGCCAGCGCCGGCCAGCCGGGCCGTCATCTGCTGATCGTCGGTCGCAGTTGCCCCTGGGCCCATCGTGCCTGGCTGGTCTGGACCCTGCGGGAGTTGGAGGGGTCGATCGAGCTGCTGGTGGTGGAGCCGGATCCGAAGGCGGGCCGCTGGCGGTTCGTGGAACCGTTCGAGGGGGCTCTGTCCCTGGTCGATCTGTACCGCCGCTGCGGCAGTGACCCCCGGGCCCGCGCCACGGTGCCGCTTCTCTACGACAGGGTTGATCAGAGGATCGTCGTGAACGAGAGCGCGCGGCTGATCGAACTGCTCAATCGTTGGCCGGCGCCGGCTTCTGCGCCTGATCTTGAGCCGATCGAGCTGGCTGAGCCGATCGACCGCTGGCGCGACCATCTCCAGGGCGCCGTCAACGATGGGGTGTACCGCTGTGGCTTCGCGCGCCATCAGGCGGCCTACGACCGGGCGGAGGCCGAGCTGTTCGCGGCATTTGAAGCGTTGGAGCTGAGCCTCGCCGGTGGCAGCCCCTGGCTCTGCGGTGATCGGCTCAGCCTCGCTGATGTGGTGTTGTTCCCCACCCTGATCCGTCTGGAGTTGGTCTATGCCCCCCTGTTCGGCTGCTCCCGCCGGCCGCTCTGGCAGTTCCCTGCCCTCTGGGACTGGAGGCGGCGTTTCCATCGCCTCGCTGGTGTTGCTGCCACCTGCTTTCCCGCCGCCTGGCGGCGCGACTACTTCGGTTCCCTCTTTCCGCTGCAACCCTCCGGCATTGTTCCGGCCGGTCCTGATCTGGCCACTCTGGTGGAAGGATGCCCTCCTGGGAGCCAGCGATGATGGGGGCGACGACCCCTGGGGCGCTGACCCGATGACCGCTCCGACCACCGGCCCTTTGAACCTCGATCCAGCACCGGGTGATCCGGTGTTCGAAGGGGTCTACGGGCCGTTCACGATCGATGCCACCGATCGTCGCGAGGTGCTGGGTTACCGGCTTGCCCTGCTGGCGGTGGCCCTGGGCGAAGCGGCCCTGCTTTGGCAGTGGCGAAGCATGGCCGGCACCCCCCTCTGGCCCTGGCTGCTGGTGATGGCGGCCGGGCTGGGGCTCGCCCTGCGCTGGATCCACATCTACCTTCGCCCCCTTCACCGCGCCCTGCAGCTCTTCTGGTTGCTGGGCTGCGCCGGCGCTGTGCTGCTTGCCGCCCGGGTGGGGGTTGATGCCATGCTCCCCACCCTGGCGGCCGATTCCCGCTGGATCTGGGCGGTGGGCCCGTTCTTTGCCGCCCTGGCTGGGATCGGCTTCAAGGAGTTCTTCTGCTTCCAGCGGCCCGAGGCGATCGGCGTCACCCTGCTGCTGCCGGCCGCGTTGATGGGCCGACTGGCTGGTTGGCTGGATGGGCCCACCAGCTTCAGCCTGCTGGCGGTGCAGACGGCCCTGCTGCTGATCCTCTGCCTGCGGAAGTTCCCGATGCCGGCGGCAGCCGATGTGGGGGACAAGAGCGTGTTTGCTTATCTGGAGAGCCAGAGCCGTCCTTCCAACGCGTGAGTTTGATCAGCCTGGTGGGGGTCGGCAAGGACTTCGGCATCCGCACCCTTTTCCACGACCTCACCCTGCACGTCGGCGAGCGCGAGCGGCTCGGTCTGATCGGCCCCAACGGAGCCGGCAAGTCCACCCTGCTCAAGTTGCTGGCTGGCCTTGAAACACCGGGCGAGGGGGAACGGCGCTGCTCGGCGAAGTTGAACGTGGTTCTGGTCAACCAGGACCCTGAGCTCGATCCGCAGCGCACCGTGCTGGAGCAGGTGTTCGAGGGCAGCGGCGAGAAGATGGCCCTGCTGAGGCGCTTCACCGCCGTCAGCGACGCCCTGGCCCACCAGGGCAATCCAGAGGATCCCGATCACGAGGCCCTGCTGAGGGAACTCGGGGAACTGAGCGCCGGCATGGACCGGGCCAATGCCTGGGACCTGGAGCAGCAGTGCCGCGAGGTGCTGGAGCGGCTCGGCATTCACGACACCCAGCGGCGGGTGGAGGAACTCTCCGGTGGATACCGCAAGCGGCTGGCCCTGGCCTCGGCCCTGGTGGCGGAACCGGATGTGCTGCTGCTCGATGAACCGACCAACCACCTTGATGCCATCTGCATCGAATGGCTGCAGGGCTACCTGGCGCGCTACCGCGGTGCCCTGGTCTTGGTGACCCACGACCGCTACTTTCTCGATCGGGTGACGAACCGCATCGTTGAAGTGGATCGGGGTGAGGCCCGCACCTACGCGGGAAACTATGCCGCCTACCTGCAGATCAAGGCTGGCGAGGAAGCCGCTGAAGCGGCCAGTGCCGCTAAATTCAAGGGAGCTCTGCGGCGGGAGCTTGAGTGGCTCAGCCGGGGGCCCCAGGCTCGCAGCACCAAGCAGAAAGCCAGGATTCAGCGCATCGAGGCGATGCGTGAGGCCCCGAGCCGCCAGGCCAGGGGGGAACTCAGCCTGGCCACGGCCAACCGCCGGATCGGCAAGCGGGCGATCACCGCCGAGAACATCACGGTCTGGGCGCCCAGCCCAGAGGCTGGCGTCGACAGCCCACCCCAGGGGCGCCCGTTGCTGCGCAACTTCAGCTACGACTTCAGCCCTGAAGACCGGGTGGGGATCATCGGCCCGAACGGCTCGGGAAAATCCACCCTGCTGGATCTGATCGCCGGGCGGCGCCTGCCCCAGCAAGGTCGCCTGGAGCTTGGCAGCACCGTTCAGCTGGCCTACTTCGACCAGCAGAGCGGCGACCTGGTGGCTGGCAGGGGGATGGAGCGCAAGGTGATCGATTTCGTCAAGGAAGCGGCCAGCCAGATTGATCTGGGGGGGATCCAGGTGAGTGCCTCCCAGCTGCTGGAGCGTTTCCTGTTTCCGCCAGCCCAGCAGCACAGCCCGATCAGCAAGCTCTCCGGTGGCGAGCGGCGGCGGCTGGCGCTCTGCCGGCTGTTGATCCAGGCACCGAACGTGCTGCTGCTCGATGAGCCCACCAACGACCTTGACGTGCACACCCTCACGGTCCTGGAGGATTTCCTCGAGGATTTCCGCGGCTGCGTGGTGGTGGTCTCCCACGACCGCTATTTCCTTGATCGCACCGTGGACCGGCTGTTCAGTTTCGAAGCCGGCGAACTGAAGCGCTTCGAAGGCAACTACAGCGCCTACCTGGAGCGGGACGTCACAGCCAAACCCCCAGCCAGATCCCCGGCAAAGTCCCCCACCAAGCCCCCTGTCAAACCAGCCAGCCAGTTGACGGCCAGCGCTGGGCAGAGCCAGCAGGTGCCGGAGCCCCCTGACCAGGTCTTCCCCGAGCGGGCGCAGCGACGACGAAGCTTCAAGGAGAACCGCGAACTCGCGGAGCTGGAGGACCGCCTGCCCGACTGGGAAGAGCAGCGCCGCCGCCTGGAGAGGGAGCTCGCGGCCGGAACCGGCGGTGACCATGGCCGTCTCGATGCCCTCACCCAGCAGCTGGCCAGCCTGGCGGCCCGCATCCACGAGGGGGAAGAGCGCTGGCTGGAGCTGAGCGACCGGCCTGCTTGATCAGCTCCAGCCCACAAACGCTCGGAATGGTCCATTCGGGTCTTTAGGGTGGCCACGAAAAGCTCCGGTTGATGCAGCCCGGCCTTCCTATGAACTCCATCGACGAGCACATCCTCAAGGATCAGATCGAACTCGAAACGGCCAAGGCCAGCGGCGACAAGGCCAAGTTGGGCCACCTTGAGGACGAACTGAAGTCTCTGCAGGAGTACAAGGAGCATCACCCCGAAGACAGCCACGACCCAAGTGCCCTTGAGGTGTATTGCGATCTCAACCCGGAAGCCCCTGAGTGCCGGGTCTACGACGATTGAACTGGTCTGCTGAACGCCCTTGGCCGGATCCCGGCAGGGCGTTCCGTTCGATCAGCTGATTCCCAGCTCCCTCCAGACAGCTGTCAGCAGCCCATCAAGACCCTGACGGGTTGCCGAGGAAATCAGCAGAAGCCCACCGTGCCAGTGCTGGGCGAGGGCCTCTGCGGCTGCCTTGAGCGCCTCCTCGTCGAGCAGTTCAATCTTGTTGAGCGCCAGCAGCCTGGGCCTGTCCTTCAGGCCATGGCCATAGGCAGCAAGTTCCGCTTCCACCACCACCAGATCGGCCACCACATCGGGGCTGGCTGCATCGATCAGGTGCACGAGCAGCCGGGTCCGCTCAATGTGCCTGAGGAAGTCATGACCAAGCCCCGCTCCGAGGGCGGCGCCGGCGATCAGTCCCGGAATGTCGGCGAACACCGTGCCGTCGCCGCTGGGGCGCCGCACCACGCCGAGGTTGGGAATCAGGGTGGTGAAGGGATAGTCGGCAATCTTCGGTTTCGCCGCTGAGAGCACACTGATCAGGGTGCTTTTGCCGGCATTGGGCAGGCCGATGATCCCCACCTCAGCCAGCAATTTCAGTTCCAGCTGAATCTGGCGCTCTTCGCCGTCCTTCCCTTCGGTGAATTTTTCAGGTGCCCGGTTGCGGTTGCTGAGGTAGTGGGCGTTGCCGAGGCCGCCCCTTCCGCCTGCCGCCACCCTCAGCCGATCACCGGGCTCGGTGAGATCACCGAGCAACTGATGGCTGTTTTCATCACGGACCTCCGTGCCGCAGGGAACCCGGATCACCAGGTCGTCACCACCGGCTCCTGAACTGCGGTTCGGACCGCCACGACGGCCCTCCGGCGCCGCAAACAGGCGTTTGTACTTGAAATCCAGCAGGGTCTGCAGGTTTGGGTCGGCCTGGAGCCAGACCGCGCCACCATGGCCGCCATCCCCGCCGGATGGCCCACCGGCGGGAACGTACTTTTCACGTCGGAAGGCCACGATGCCGTCGCCGCCGCGGCCTCCCTGGACCGCGATGCGGGCTTGATCGATGAACTGCAAGGGAAAGCTGTGGACGCAGGCCAGGTGATCGACCAACCCTAGGATCGGGGAGTCTGAGAGCCAGTCTTGGCAGAGGTTCGCTTCGAGCAGGTCTGCAAGACCTTCCCACCCCGGCGGGGAAGCGCTGCGGTGGAAGTGCTGCGCCAGCTCGATCTCACCGTCCAGGACGGCGAGTTCCTGGTGCTGGTGGGACCATCGGGCTGTGGCAAGAGCACGTTGCTGCGCATCCTCGCCGGCCTCGAAACCCCCAGCAGCGGCGCGGTGATCGTCGGGGATCGCCCGGTCACCGACCTGCCACCGTCCCAGCGTGATGTGGCGATGGTGTTTCAGAGCTATGCGCTCTATCCCCACCTGAGCGTGGCTGACAACATCGGTTTCGGTCTGCGCCGCAGCCGCCCCCGCAGCCTGCCCCGGCAACTGCAGGACAGCCTGCACCGACTTGGTCGTCATCTGCCGCCCGGACTGAGGGTGCCCTCGGCGCGTGAAGCGCGCATCGAGGCCCGGATCGCTGCCGTTGCTGATCAGCTGGAGCTTGCTCCCCTGCTCGATCGGCTGCCCAAGGAACTCTCAGGTGGTCAGAAACAACGGGTGGCCCTGGGCCGGGCGATCGCCCGGGAGCCCGCCGTGTTCCTGATGGATGAGCCGCTCAGCAATCTCGATGCCAAGTTACGCACTGGCACTAGGGCCCAGATCGTGGCCCTGCAACGAAACCTCGGCATCACCACCCTCTACGTGACCCACGACCAGGTGGAGGCGATGACGATGGGCCATCGGATCGCGGTGCTCAATGCCGGCCGCCTTCAGCAGCTCGGCACGCCACTGCAGCTCTACAACTGGCCCTCCAATCTCTTCGTCGCCCAGTTCATCGGCAGTCCTTCGATGAATCTGCTGCCGGTGCTTGCCGTCGGCGGTGACCAGATCCAGCTGGGTCTGAGGCGCTTTCTGGTGGAAGGACCCAGCGGCCAGGCCCTGATCCGCCACGCGGAGGGCAACCCGGCTGCGCTCACGGGCGGTCTGCGGCCGGAGCACCTCAAGCTGGCTCCCGCCACCAACCGCAACATCCCGGCCGAGGTGACCCACATCGAAGCCCTTGGCAATGAACAACTGATTTGTTGTCGTCTGCTGGATGGCAGCCACCTGGTCCAGTTGCGCGCCGACCCGTCCCAGCAGGTGGTGCCTGGCCAGACCGTGCATCTGGAGGTGGATCCCTGCGGCTGGCGCTTCTTCGACGCGGCTGGAGAGGCGTTGCCGTTGCCGAGGCCGGCCGCCGTTGCCAGGCAAGAGGCCACGGCGGTGCTGCTCCCGGAGCTGGGTGGAGCGGCCTGAAGTCGCTATTCAGATCGGCCAGATCACGCTGCAGCCCGAGCCGCCATCACCCTGCTCAGCGTCGCTGACCCGCTCCACCCAGGGCACGCTGGAGAGCCACTGACGCAGGCCCCTCTTGAGCTTGCCGGTGCCGATGCCATGGATCACCCACAGCGGACCGTTGGAGCCGCGCAGCTGTTCCTCCACGGCCGCTTCGGCTTCGTGCACCCGCAGGCCCCGCACATCCACGGTGTTCCGCTCGGTGCGCACCTGGGGGCCGCTGCCGACTCTGGACTTCTGGCTGTGCACCTGAACCACCGGAACGCTGGGCGCCTCCGGGGGAGCCGCCTTCTCCCCCTGCAGGCTCTCGATGGCTCCCAGCTCCACGTTGAGTCGCAGCACGCCACAGCGCACAGTGAGTTCCCGGCCGTCGGAGCTGATCGCCAGCACCTCCGCCGCCTTGCCCAGCGCCAGCAGCCGGATCCGCTCGCCTACCACCGGCTGCCAGCCTGGATGGTGGCGCCGCTCGGGCTGGGGTCGATGCTGCTCCTGGAGCCGCTTCAACCGCTGACCGGCCTGACGGGTCTGCTCCCCATCCGTCTGGCCCTGGCGCAGGCGGCGGATGATGCGACGCACTTCCTGCTGGCCGTCCCGGATCGAGGCCTCCAGGGTCCGGCGTCGCTCTTCCTGCAATTCGGCTGACTGCTCCTGCTGCTGCTGCCAGCGCAGCAGCAGTTCCTCGTGCAGCAGCTCGGTGCGGGCCAGCAGGATGGCGGCCTCCTCGGCGGCCTCCTGCTGACGCCGACGCTGGTCTTCGAGGCCACGGATCACCTGGTTGAGTTCCCCGTCGCCGCGTGGAACGAGCAGCTCGGCAGCGGCGGCGATCACAGCCGGCTCCAGGGCGAGCTGGCTGGCGATGGCCAGGGCGTTGCTGCGGCCGGGGATGCCCCAGAGCAGTTGGTAGGTGGGTGAGAGTGTCTCCAGATCAAAGCCCACCGAGGCGTTTTCGAAGCGGGAGTCGCCGTACTTGAGCGCCTTCAGTTCGCCGAAATGGGTGGTGGTGATCGTCAGTCGGGCCCGCCCGGCCAGGTGGCGCAGCAGGGCGATCGCCAGGGCGGTGCCCTCGGCTGGATCGGTGCCGGCCCCCAGCTCATCGAGCAGCACCAGGCTGGCGCCGATCGCCGGGGCCTCCCCGGTCGGCAGGGCCGCCAGGATGCGGGCGATCCGGCGGACATGACCGCTGAAGGTGGAGAGGTTCTGCTGCAGCGATTGCTCATCGCCGATGTCGGCGAGGATCAGGCCACACCAGGGCAGCCGCGGCGTCCCCGAGCAGGGAAGGAACAGCCCGGCCCTGGCCATCAGGGCCGCCAGCCCCAGGCTTTTGAGGGTCACTGTCTTGCCGCCGGTGTTGGGACCGGTGATCGCCACCACCCGCAGGTCCTGTCCCACGGAGATCGTGACCGGTACGACAGTGTGCCCAGCCTCGTGGCGTTCCTGCCAGAGCAGCAGGGGGTGCCGCAGCTCCTGGAGCAGAAAGGGGGCGCCCGGATCGGCGGCCAGTTCCGGCCGCACCGAGCCCAGGGCCTGGCCGTAGCGCGCCCGGGCCAGGGCGGCGTCCAGCTCGGACAGCACCCGCTGCAGCACGGCCAGGTCTTCGGCTTCGGCGGCCACCAACGTGCTGAGCTCGGCAAGGATCCGCCGTTCCAGATCGCGCTCCTGTCCCTCCAGATCCCTTATCCGGTTGCCGATCGCAATCACGGTCTGGGGTTCGATGAACATCGTGCTGCCCGATGCGGAGCTGTCATGGGCCAGACCCGGTACCCGGGAGGCGGCGCCGGCCTTCACCGCCAGCACGGGCCGGCCGTTGCGCTCGGCGATCACCGTGTCCTGCAGGAGCGGAGCCAGATGTCGAAGCAGCTCCTGCAACCGCTCACGCCGTTGCTGGCGCGCCCCGGCCAGCTGCAGGCGCAGCCCTCCCAGCTCAGGGCTGGCCCGGTCAGCCACCCGCCCCCCCTCCTCCAGAGCGAACAGCAGCCGCTGCTCCAGCTCCGGCAGGGTGCGCAACTCAGCCACCAGGGCCGTGCAGACCGGCCGCAGTTCGGAATCATCGATCTGGCGCCGCAGGCGCCGTGCCGCCGACAGGGTGGTTGCCAGTTGCAGCAGCGCCTCGCCACTGGCCGTCCCCCCCTTGCCGCAGTGCTGGAGGGTGGCCTCCAGATCAGCGACGCCCTGGAAGCTCAGGCCGCCGTCGATCAGGCCATCCAGCCCGAGCAATTCGGTGGTTTCAGCCAGCCGCCGCTGGCTTTCAGTCCAGCTCGACGGCAGCTCCAGTCGACGACAGAGCCGCCCACCTGCTGTCGTGCTGGCAAACGCGGCCAGCTGGCCCAGCAGCCTCGGCCACTCCAGCAGCTCGAGCGCTTCCGTTTCGATCGCCAGCAACTCGCCTGCCCTCAAGCCAGCCCCTGCACCTGCTCAGGCCCGGTCGCCAGCAGGATCGGAGCGGCACCCACGTTGGAGGGAATGCCACCGGGCGGTTCGTAGAGCATCTCCAGCCAGTTTCCTTCCGGGTCCTGGAGATAGAACGAGGCGGTGCCATCGCGGTGATCGTGCACCGGCCCGACCCGGTGGCCCGAAGCCAGCAGCTGGGCATGCACGGTATCCACCTCCTGACGGTCCGTGAAGTGGAAGGCGAAATGGGGCCCCGCCACCGTGTAGGCGGGGCTGAGCAGCGCCACGCCATCGCCGCTCTGGGGCGACTGAAGGTAGGACCAGTCTTCGGCTTCCCAGGTGATCCGGAGGCCGAGGGCCTGGTAGAAGGCCTTGGCGCGATCCATGTCCTGAACCCGCAGGGCGACATGGCCCAGACGTTGCACGGCCATCGGGCCTCTTCATCGATGCAGCCATTCTGATCGGAGCAGGGCCGGGCGGCGGCAGTTGCTCCGGCCAGAAGCGCTTCAGCCCTGACGCAGCCAGGCGGCTGCGTCGCAGGCGTGGTAGGTGAGGATCAGGTCGGCGCCGGCCCGCTTGAAGCAGAGCAGGGTTTCCAGCACGATCGCCTGTTCATCGATCCAGCCCCGCTCGGCGGCCGCCTTCACCATCGCGTACTCCCCACTCACGTTGTAAGCGGCGATCGGCAGCTCCGTTTCCTGGCGGAGTCGGTGGATGATGTCGAGATAGGCCAGGCCAGGTTTCACCATCAGGATGTCTGAGCCTTCCTGTTCATCAAGCAGGGCCTCGGTGAGGGCTTCGCGGCCGTTGGCCGGATCCATCTGATAGGTGCTCTTGTCGGTGGGGATCGGTTTGGCGCCGGTGGGGCGTGGGGCGGAATCCAGCGCCTCGCGGAACGGTCCGTAGTAGGCGGAAGCGTATTTGGCGGTGTAGCTGATGATGCCCACCTGCTCGAATCCCTCTTCGTCGAGTGCTTCGCGGATGGCACCCACCCGGCCGTCCATCATGTCGCTGGGTCCGATCAGGTCGGCGCCCGCGCGAGCCTGGGCCACCGCCTGGCGGCAGAGCTGGGCCACCGTCTCGTCGTTGAGCACGATGCCCTCGTCGCTGACGATGCCGTCGTGGCCATCGCAGGAATAGGGATCGAGGGCCACGTCGGTCATCACCGCCATCGCTGGATGCTCCAGCTTGAGGCGACGGATCGCCCTGGGGATCAGCCCCCCCTCGTTGAAGCACTCGGCACCGTCTTCGGTCTTGAGACCATCGGCCACCTTGGGAAACAGCACCACGCAGCGGATGCCGAGATCCCAGGCCCTGCCCACCTCCGCAACCAGGCCATCGAGGCTCCAGCGCTGGGCGCCGGGCATGGCGCCGATCGGTTCGTTGCTGGCCCCTTCGTGGACGAAGAGCGGGTAGATGAAATCAGTCGGACTCAGCTGAAACTCACGCACCATGGCCCTGAGGGCCGGCGTGCGGCGCAGGCGGCGAGGACGGTAGGCGAGCTCCATGCAAAAGGAATCACTGGGTCGATCCTAGGGGCCCAGGGTTTCAGGATCACTTCCTGGGCCAGTACTTACACGCCAGTTCTCATATCATCCAGGCGAGAATGCCCACCACGAAGAATCCCACGAAGGAACTGATCTGGAATACCCTGTCAACCCCTGCGATCCTCAGAACAGCAGCTGGCTTGCTGGTCTCATTGGCGTTCGAGTACACATTGTTTCCCCACAGGAATAGGATGAACAGCACGAGGGAAACGATGTAGGAGTAGGCATAGAGATAATCAAGAAACGTGAGATAGTTCAGGGCAGGCAGCTCGGCCTTGTAGGTCTGCTGGAGAAAGATCAGGGTCAGAAGGGCGGTGGATGGAATGGCCAGCCGAAGGTCGCCCAGCTCCCCATCCAGCAGGGGAGCGAGCATCACGATCAACATCACGATCAGCAGTGGCAGAATCCAGGTCACAAAACTTGAAAAGGAATCACTTCTCATCACAACCTCAAGGCTGAGGCGGGGATAATCCAGGGAGCCCCGATTCAGGCCCCAGGTGGTGCCGTAGGAATGAAGTGACGACACATAACGGGTTGACTCAATGCTAAAACCGTTGATTGAGGCATCAGCCCCAATCGTGCTGTTGCCCGGACCGGTATCGGCAACCAGCAGCACTTTCTTCTGGGAGAGGGAGAACGCATCGGGGACAATCTCAAGCACCACCGGCAGCACCAGACGTTGAAACGGTGAGCGGCGCAGATCAATCTTCGAAATGTATAGGCTGGTTGAAAAGCGAAACAGTTGATAGAAACTGCCGTCTGATAGTGCCACCGGAGCTGCCGTATCCGGCTCGATCAGGGTTGAGGAGGAGTTGACCTGATTGGTGATTTCCACCAGCTGCAGAGGGCTGATTTCTTCTGCCTCCATCACTCTCTGGATGTCCTGCGGCCAGATCAACCAGTAGAGGCCCTCGGCATTGAAGATCCGCTGCCGCAACGAGAGGCTGTGAAGATTCTCGATGAACAGACCGGCCTTCACCGCAACGGCGTTGGCGTTGAGCAGTTCGGTGGCGGGATCCACCAACCTTGACTTCTCCTGAACAAGCACTCCCGGCGGGGCGCTCTGAGGCGGGATCACCGCCTTCAGCGCCACGGAAGCCCCGAACACCAGAAGGGCCAACCACAGCCATAGCCGTTGCCTAGCCAAATCCCGACCACTTCTCACTGCGGGAGTCTGCAGGATCCGTGGATTGGCTGCTGCCTGCTTTCACTCAGAGCCTGGCGGCCTGCATCCAGTCGCTGCGGGGGTCGATGCTGCGAACCAGACGCAGCTTTTCCAGCAACTCCCGTTCGCTCTCACTGAACTGCTCCGGCAGCTTGAGGCAGAGGCTGAGCAGCAGATCGCCACGTCCCTCCTTGAGGGGCCAGCCCTTCCCCTTCAGCCGCAGGCTGCGGCCCAGGGCCACGCCGGCTGGCACCTGCACGGTGGCTTCCCCATCCGGTGTGGCCACCCGCACTTCTCCGCCGAGGGCCAGTTCATCAAGGCTGAGGGGCAGGTCGGCGCGCAACTGATCACCATCGAGCTTCCAGACCGGATGCTCCAGCAGCTTCAAGTTGAGGTAGAGATCGCCGCGACGGCCTGTTCCAGGCTGGAGGTTGCCTTTGCCCTTGAGACGCAGGCGGCTGCCGTTCTTCACCCCGGCAGGCACCCTTACCTGGACCCGCTCGTCGTTCACCGCCAGGGTGCGCTCGCAGCCGCGGAACGCCTCGGCATAACTCAGGTTGATCGTGGCTTCGGCATCAAGGTTGAGGGTTGCCGGGCGGCCAGGGGCTCCGCCGGGCCCACCGAACCCGGAGGAGAACCCCCCCGGAAATCCTCCTGAGAACCCGAAACCTCCCGGCGCTCCCCCGAAGCCGGCCGGTCCCCCCTGGCCGGCCTGGCCGCCGAAACGGCCGAGCAGGTCATTGATGAAATCGTCGAAATTGCCGTAGCGGCCGAAATCCACATCAAAGCCGGGGGCGCCACCGCTGCCGCCGCCCATCTGACTCCAGTACTGGCCGAACTGTTCGTAGCGGCGACGCTTCTCCGGATCGGAGAGCACTTCGTAGGCTTCGCTGATCTCCTTGAACTTGGCCTCCGCCGAGGCATCGTCCGGATTCACGTCCGGGTGGTACTGGCGGGCGAGCTTGCGGAACGAGCGCTTGATCGCATCGGCGTCAGCGCTGCGCTCGACACCCAACACCTTGAAGTAGTCGCGGTAGCCGTTGGCGCTCATTGAGGCAAACCCATCGAGACTCCGGACCGGGAAGCAACGCCTTCAGTTTCCCAGCCAGGTTCACGTTTTGGTGGGTCCGAGCAGGGCGGAAGCCCGAACGGCTGCTTAATCTCGCCCCACTGACAGCCGGTTTCGCGATGGCCAATCCTTTTGTTGCTGGTCAGAGCCGGACGGGCGGCTGGGCCTTGGGCCTGCTGCTCGGCGGGTTGGCCCTGGTCGGCAGCGGCTTGGAAACCCAGGCGGCGAGCCAGCCCCGCCCCGCCGCGGCGAGTGGCCTTGGTCAGGCGGTTTCTCCCTCCACGCCGGAGCAGAAGGCCCTGGTGGAGCATCTGCTCCTGCGGGGAGCTGTGTTCTACGGGGCCTGGTGGTGCCCCCATTGCTTCTATCAGAAGAATCTGTTCGGCACCGAAGCCGGCGAACGGTTGCCCTATGTGGAATGCGACCGTGAGGAGGCGGGTCGCCGGCGCTGCCTGGAGGCCCAGGTGCGGGCGTATCCCACCTGGGAACTGGGCGGGGAGAAGAAGGAGGGGGTTCTCACGGTGGAGGAACTCAAGGCCTGGAGTGGGTTCAAGGCCATCTCCCCCACTCCATGAAGACCCTGCTGTGGCCTTCCTTCATGCCGCAACGGCCGGCGTCTCCGGCAGGCCCAGCTCCTGCCTCCAGTCGCTCAACGGCCTCTCCCAGCCCTCCTCCAGCTTGTAGGTGATCAGACAGGGGGCTGCCAGACCCAGCTCGAAGCCCCGGATCAGGGCCCGCAGCAGGGGTTCGAGTGGCTCATCCTCCTGAAGGGTGCCGAGCAGCCCGCCGAAGATCAACATCACGGCCAGGGGGGAGCGCACCTGGGCGAGGTTGAAGGCCTGCAGGCCCAGCTCGCCGGGACCATCGGTGCCGAAGCCGGTGAGCACATGAATGATGTCGTGGGTCTCCCGCAGCCGATGGGTGATGTAAGCGGCAGGTGAGTGGATCGGGGTCGGATCGACCAGGCTCTCGGGTGTGAGGCCCTGGCTCTGGAGCTGCTGGGCGTAGGTGTGGCCGAGGCTGCCCACCGGCAGGGAAGCGAGCTGGGCCAGGTTGATCGGGGCCGGCCGCCAGTTCGTTTCCACCAGATCTGCCATGCGGGGGTCCGTGAGCAGATGGCGCTGCATCTGGGTAGCGAGTGGGGTGCCCTGAAGGCTGCGAGCCACCGCAAACACGCTGTTGAGTTCACCGGGATTCTTCAGAAACGTCGCCAGCCCCGCCACCATTCGGAGCGACTGGAGACGTTGTTTCAGGTTGAACAACACGACAGAGAATGCGGAAGCACGGTTCGATCCTCACCGATCCGGGGGAGCATGGATCCCGATCAGACGCTTGCTTTGGCTCCTTCCCGCCACAAACTCTGGCTGCTGCTGGCCCTGGCCGTGCTGATGCTCGGGCTGGGTGTGCAGATCGTTTCCGGCCTCGGTGGAACCCAGCGGGATCCGCGCCGGGAGTTGCGCAAGTTCTGAACAAAGATGGGGGCCTTCCAGCCCCCGTGAGTCAATTGGGTGATAAGGCTGACTTACCCCATCTCCCTAAGGAGTCAGGCGGCCACAGGGGCGGGCTGACGGGAGAAAGCAACGATGTTGTTCGCTGTTACGGATTTGCTCTTACCGAGCAGGCTTCAGTCACCCTCCTCTTACCCCGTCGAAACCATTGCAGCCCCTGGATGATCACCCTGAAGAAGAGTGAAGTGGAGCTGAGCGGAATCGAACCGCTGTCCGAAGCACTGGTGTGAGCCACCTAGTCCGCCCAAGGACGGACCTGATCATTGTGGCACCAGAACGGCGTTGGCTGGGCCACCGGGCAGGGTGGTCATTCCCGAACTCTGCCGCCGGCCCCGGCCCAACCCCATGAGTGCCCCGTTCGCCTGCATCGCCGTCGTGCCACCAGGGCTTGAGGAGCTCGGTGCCGCCGAGCTGGACACCCTGGGGGCAGTGGCGGTGCAGCCCCTGCGCCGGGCGGTGGCATTCCGCACCGACAGCGCGGGTCTGTACCGCCTGCATCTGCAGGCCCGGCTGCCGTTTCGGATCCTGCGGGAACTGGATCGCTTCCCGTGCAGCAGCCCAGGCGACCTCTACGCCGGCGTGCAACGGGCCGCTGACTGGGGGTGCTGGCTGCCGCCCCAGCGCAGCTTCCGTGTTGAGGTGAGCGGCACCGTCCCGGGGCTGAACCACAGCCACTTCACCGCCCTTCAGGTGAAGAATGCCCTGGTTGACTGGCAGCGGCAGCGCTGGGGTGAGCGCTCCTCGATCGATCTGGAGGATCCCGACCTTTGTCTGCACCTGCATCTGGCCAGCGCTGGACGCGGCAGTGAGGCGGTGCTGAGCGCCGATGGCTCGGCCGGCAGCCTGCACCGCCGCGGCTGGCGGGCCGCCGTCGGTCTGGCTCCGCTCAAGGAAAACCTGGCGGCCGGCCTGATCGGTTTCACGGGCTGGGATGGAACCGTGCCCCTGGCCGATCCTCTCTGCGGCTCCGGCACCCTGCTGATCGAGGCCGCCTGCATGGCCCTGGGCTTTGCACCCGGGTTGGCGGGCCGCGAACTTGCCCTGCGGCGCTGGCCTGATTTCGATGCGGCGCTCTGGGAGCGGGAGTGGGCGGCAGCGGCCGCCCTGGCTCGCGATGCTTCTGCGGCCGGCACTCCGCTCGCGCCGATCATCGGGATGGAACGGGAGGCGCTGGTGTACGCGCAGGCCGTCGCCAATGCAGAAGCGGCCGGTGTGGCCCCCTGGCTGGAGCTGCGCCATGGCGACTGCCGTGACTTCGTACCACCCCCGCAACCAGGTGTTCTCGTCTGCAATCCGCCCTACGGCGAGCGGCTCGGCGCCGGGGAAGATCTGGATCAGCTTTACTTCGATCTCGGTGCCATGGTCAAGGCGCGCTGCTCGGGCTGGACGCTCTGGCTGTTGAGTGGTAACGCAGAGCGCACCGGCGCTCTGCGGATGAAAGCCAGTCGTCGTATTCCGGTGAGCAACGGTGGCATCGATTGCCGTTGGTTGAAATACGAGATCCGTTGACCTGCGGTTAACCCGGCTTGCCAGAACACCGATAAGATGCCAGCGGTTATTCCTTCCCCCATGGACCCCATCTTCACCGAGCTGCGAGATCTGGTGCTCGAAGCGGAAAGGGATCCAGGCACAGATACGGCGGAGGCTGCCATCGCCCTGCTGCGGGGATGGCTCGACACCCACACCGAGGATCTGCTCGCCAAGAAGGGCGTTGGGGAATACAACGGCACGATGATGCAGTGGTTTCATTGGTACACCCCCGCCGATGGACAGCACTGGAGCCGATTGCTCAGCGAAGTTCCCGCCCTGACGGCGCTGGGCATCACCGGCCTCTGGCTGCCGCCTGCCAACAAGGGCATCGGTGGCGCCAATGACGTGGGCTATGGCACCTACGACCTCTTCGACCTCGGCGAGTTCGATCAGAAGGGAACTGTGGCCACCAAGTATGGAACCAAGGCTGAATTGATGGCTGCCATCAAGGCCTGCCATGACAGCGGCATTCAGGTTTATGCCGATGCCGTGCTGAATCACAAGATGGCAGCTGATTTCGAAGAAGATTTCGACGCCATCCCCTTCAACCCCTCCAATCGTTACGAGGCCATGGGAGAGGCCCGTACGATCCGCTCCTGGACTGGCTTCAATTTTCCTGCCCGTAACGGGCTTCACTCCGGCATGGACTGGCACTGGTGGCATTTTGATGCGGTGGATTATAACAGTTTGGATCCAGGTACAAAAGCAATCTGGCGAATGAAAGACAAAGACTTCGATGGCAATGTGGATCTTGAAAGCGGCAACTATGACTACCTGATGGGTTGCGATCTCGACATCAATCATCCCGAAGTGCGTGTTGAGCTGAAGCACTGGGGCGAATGGATGCTTGATCATGTGGGGGTGGATGGTTTCCGTCTGGATGCGATCAAGCACATCAGCAGTGATTTCTTTGGTGAATGGGTGCAACACCTGGAAGATCACGCCCAGCGGGATCTGTTCGTGGTCGGGGAGTACTGGACCTACAACCTCGCCACCCTCAGTTGGTACGCAGCCAACACAGGCGGCAAGCTCAGCCTCTTTGATGCCCCGCTACACAACAATTTTCACCAGGCCAGCCGCCGTGGCGAAGCGTTTGATATGCGCACCATCCTTGATGGCACCTTGATGAAGGAGATGCCGCTCCTGGCGGTCACCATCGTTGAGAACCACGACACCCAGCCCTTGCAGGCACTTGAATCGGTGGTGGAAAGCTGGTTCAAACCACTCGCCTACGCGATCATCCTGCTGCGCCGGGAAGGCTATCCCTGCATCTTCCATCCTGATTACTACGGAGCCCACTACATCGACAAAGGCAAGGATGGGAATGTCCATGAGATCTGGATGGACAGTCACCGCAGCATTCTCGACAAGCTGTTGCTTGCTCGGAATCAGTTCGCCTATGGTGATCAGTACGATTATTTTGATCACGTCCACAGGATCGGCTGGACCCGGCTCGGCAGTGTTGAGCATCCCGGCGCCATGGCAGTTCTGCTCAGCGCTGGCCCGGCAGGCAGCCGATGGATGGAAGTGGGGAAAGCGTTCACCGAATTCCGTGATCTCACCGGCCATCGCACCGAGTTGATCACCACCAATGAACACGGCTGGGCCGAGTTTCACTGCCTGGGCGGCTCCGTGTCCGTCTGGGTGGAAGCGGCTGGCCTGCCGCAGAACTGAGCCGCAGAACTGAGCCGAAGCTGAACCGTATTCTTGCCGCCTTTTCGATCCCATGGGTTTCCGCTACCTCGATTCCATTGCCACCCAGGCCAATCTGAAGGAGTTTCTGGAGCTGACAGACCTTGCTGTTGGCGGCGGAGCTGATGCGGGCAATGTTTTCCTGCTTTCGCATCGCCTGCGCAGCTCCAGCCCGATGAAGCTCTGCACCACCCTGCTGAATCGCAATCCCGCCGCCGCCGAGCTGATCAAGCAGCGGCGGCTCTGTGGTCCGTATGACGCTGATGCCCTCAGGAAACTCCCCAGAGGAACTCTCGGCCACACCTATGCCACGGCGCTTGGCTGCCTGGGCTATGACATCAATTTCTTCCCGGAACCAACCTTTTACAACAACCTTGAAACTGACGCCGATTACATCAATTACCGCGTGTTTGCCACCCATGACATCCACCACATCATCAGTGGTTTCAGCCTTGATGGTCGTGGTGAGATCGGTGTGGTGAGTATCAGTGTGGGCCAGTTCAATCACCCAGGCCTTGGCTTCCTTGATCTGGTGATCCTGCTGTTGACCTGGTTGAAATCAGACGTTCCCTTGGATCAGATCGAGGCAGTCGAGCATCAGGCCCGGACAGCCCGATACACCCTCGGGATGATTCTCAGGGGTCTGGAGATGGCTGAGCAGGCCCAACCTCTGTTCCCCGTGCTCTGGGAGGACCGCATGGGGCAGGACCTGGAGGAGCTCCGCAGGGAGCTCGGCATCGTCGCGGTGAAGGAAGGCCCGATGAGCTGGTACAGCAACCCCACGATCACCGCGGCGTTGGCCGCCTGAGGCGAGGCTTTCCGATTCAGCGCCCCAGAATCGCCCGGGTGGTTTTGCTGAGGCCTGCGGTGGTCTGGGGCAGATAGGGACCCTTCATCAGTTGGCCACCGATCCGCAGGAACAGCCCTGCCAGCACGAGATCGCCGGCCACCACAGTCAGCACGGCCCTGATCCAGCCCCAGCCAAAGCCCAGATGCAACCAGAGCACCAGGGCCAGCTGGCCGAGCACGGTGGCCAGCATCAGAAAGGTGAGGCCCCCTCCCAGCAGCAACCCGCCACTGATCAGGCGCCGTTTTTCACTGTCAGCCTCCTGCAAGGCGATCCGTACGTGCAGATCCATCACCGAGCTGACCAGGGCGCTCACCCGGCTCGCTGCCATTCGCGTGGCGCCGCCTCCTCCAGCCCGGTCGCGCTCGTTGCTCATGCCGAGCGCCGCCCCGAAGCCAGCAGCAGGCCGGCAATCATCCCCACTCCTGCCGCCACACCGAGGGCGAGCAGCGGCCGTTCGCGCACCGGCTTCTCGATCCGGGGCCTCAGGCTGCTGTTGAGCTCATCGAGCAGATGCTCCAGTTGTTCTTCCAGCGGCCCGATCTGGTCGGCCAGGTGGCGGGTCTGCTTGGTGGCCACCTGAAGCAGCTCCCCGAGCTGGTGTTGAACCCCGGTGGCGGTGCGACCGGTTTGCTCGGCGATCACAGCGACCACGTCATCGAAGCTGCCACGGGTGGCTTCGAGGGTTTCGCGGGCCACCTGGGGCCACTCACGCTGGATGGTGGGCAACAGGGCCTCGAACCGCTCACGAAAGCGTTCGTGGTTGATGGTGGATGGATCCGGTTCCATGGCGGGCTGGTTCGGCATGTTGATTCACAAGTTAGGGAAGGGGTTGAGCTTCTGGCCACATCCGCTAAATTTGATCTGCTCGGCGCGCGGGCCTGTTGGTTCACATCAATCAGGTCGAGCTCACTCATTTCAAGTCGTTCGGCGGATCGATGGCGATCCAGCTGGAGCCCTCCTTCACGGTCGTCACCGGACCGAACGGCTCCGGCAAGAGCAATATTCTCGATGGGGTTCTGTTCTGCCTGGGTCTGGCCACCAGCCGGGGCATGCGGGCGGAGCGGTTGCCCGACCTGATCAACAGCGCCGTGGTGCGCCAGGGCAAGGCGGCCGAAATGGTCGTCACGGTCCGCTTCGATCTCGCCGACTGGCGACCCGACCCCGCTGAGGAGGGCCTGGAAGCTCCAGCGGAGGGGCCGTGGATCCAGCCCGGTCAGAGGGAGTGGAGCGTGACGCGGCGGCTGCGGCTGGCCCCGGGCGGCACCTACAGCAGTTCGTTCAGCGCCGATGGCGTCGCCTGCAACCTTCAGCAGGTGCAGGGCCAGCTGCGGCGGTTGCGGGTGGACCCGGAGGGCAGCAATGTCGTCATGCAGGGCGATGTCACCCGGATCGTTTCGATGGGTTCCCGCGATCGGCGTGGCCTGATCGATGAACTGGCTGGCGTTGCCCTGTTCGATTCCCGCATCGAGCAGTCCCGCGCCAAGCTCGACGAGGTGCAGGAGCGGCAGGAGCGCTGCCGCATCGTCGAGCAGGAATTGCTGGCCAGTCGCCTGAAGCTCGAGCGTGATTGCGCCAAAGCCCGCACCTACCAGGACCTGCGCCAGCGGCTGCTGGAGGGTCGTCTTCAGCATCAGGTCCTGAGCTTTGAGCTCGCCCAGCGGCAGCACAGCGAGCTGGGCAGTCGTCGCCTGGCTCTCACCCGGCAGCAGGAAACCGATCGGGCCGCCCTGACCGTCGCGGAATCGGCGCTCCAGGAGGGAGCCGCACGACTGGCCTTGCTCCAGGCGGAGGTCAAGGCCCTGGGTGAAGACAGCCTGCTGGCCGTGCAGGCCGAGCTGGCTGGCCTTGAGGCCAGTGGTCGGGAGCTGGCCCGTCAGTCCGAGCGCCATCAGCAGGAGGCCGAGCAGTTGCAGTCGCGGCGCCACGGGCTCCAGCAGCAGAAGGAGGACTTGCGCTGCCAGCAACTGGCCTCAGGCCGCGAGGGGGATGGGGGCGAGGCGCTGGAGCAGGCCGAACGCGCCTGCCGCAGCGCTGAAGGGGCGGTGGAACTCTCCCGTCGCCGGCTGGGTGAGGTGGCGGGCCGCTCCAGCAGTTGGCTGGAGGAGCAGAAGCAACGCAGCCAGCGTCGCCAGGCCCTGCAGGCCCAGCTCACCCCCCTGCTGGCCGAGCAGCAGCAATGTGGGGAGCGATTGCGGCAGGAGCACGACCGGCTCGTCGAACTCGGCGCTGAGCTGGCCCATGGCGGCAGCACCGACCAGGCGTCTCAGCAGGGACAGCAGGCGTTGCAGGCCGAGGCTCAGGCCCTGGAGCTCCAGCTGCAAGGCGACATCCGGCAGATTCAGGAGCTGAGCGACGCCCTTGCTCTTCAGCAACGCACCCGCACGCGGCTGGAGCAGGAGCAGGTCGGTTTGGAACGGGAGATCGCCCGGATCGAGAGCCGCCGCGACACCTTGCAGGAAAGCCGGGGAACCGGCGCTCTGCGGTTGCTGCTGGAATCAGGACTGGAGGGGATCCACGGCCCGGTCGCCCAGCTCGGTGAGGTGGAGGAGCGGCTGCGGCTGGCCCTGGAGGTGGCGGCCGGTGGCCGGCTCTCCCAGGTGGTGGTCGATGACGATCGCATCGCCGCCCGGGCGATTGAGCTGCTCAAGACCCGCCGGGCCGGACGACTCACCTTCCTGCCGCTCAACAAGATCCGGGGCGGTGGCCCTGGCCGGGGCGGGGCCGCCCTGGAGCGGGGTCGGGGAGGACCGGCCGGCAGCGGTGGTGGTCTGGTCGGTCGGGCCGTGGAGCTGATCCGTTTTGAGCCGGTCTATGGGGATGTGTTCGGCCACGTCTTCGGGGACACCCTGGTGTTTGAGGATCTGGCCAGCGCCCGTCGGGAGCTGGGTCGTTGCCGCGCCGTCACCCTCGAAGGCGAACTGCTCGAGCGCAGCGGCGCCATGACCGGCGGCAGCCTGCAGCCCCGCGCCGGTCAGCTCGGTTTCGGCAGCGGTGGCGAACAGGACGAGGCGGAGCCATTGCGGCGGCGGTTGCTGGAGCTCGGCGAAAGCCTGGTGGCCTCGCGGCGGCGGGAAGCTGATCTGGGACGGCAACTGGAGCAGCTGCGCCCCGCGCTGAACCAGCGCCAGCAGCGCCAGGCCGCCCTGGCGGCGGAGCTGGGCGCCGCCCAGCGGTCCCTCGGCCCCCAGTTGGAGCGCCAGCAGCAGCTGCAGCATCGATTGGCTCAGCTCCAGGCCGCCCTGTTGGTTGATCAGGAGCGCCTGGTGGTGCTGGCCAGCCTGATCAATCCCCTGGAGCAGCAACTGGCGGCCCTCGAAGCCGAGGAGGCCGGCGCCCAGTCGTCCGCTGATCGCGGCCGCTGGCAGGGCTTGCAGCAGGATCTCGAAACAGCCGATCTTCGGCTCAGTGAGGCGCGTCTGCACCGCGACGCTCTTCTTGCGGCCCGACGTGAGCGGGCCCTGGCAACCGAGCGATTCGCCGACCAGATGGCTTCCGTTGCCATTGAGGAACAGCGTCTGCAGCAGTCCGTGGCTGCCCTGGCCGAGGCCCACGCGCAGTGGCGACAGCAGCAGCAGCAGGAGCAGGAACGCCGCAAGGGCCTGGAGATCCAGCAGCAGGACCTGCAGGAACGCTTCGGCGAGCGCCGCCGGGCCAGGGATGCAGCCGAAGCCCAGCTCGCTGCCCAGCGCCAGGCTCTCCAGCAGCACGACTGGCAGTTGCAGCGGCTCGGTGAGGAATTGCTGGCCATCGCCGAGCAGGAGCGCAGCCTCATCCTTCGACTTGAGGCGATGGCCCGGGAACTGCCCGACCCGCTGCCTGAGATCCCCGCCTCTGTGCGGGAGCTTGCTCTGGACGGCCTCGACCAGGAGTTGCGCCGCCTCCAGCAGCGCATGGAGGCCCTGGAGCCGGTCAACATGCTGGCCCTCGAGGAGCTTGACCAGCTTGAGCAGCGCATTGCCGAACTTGAAGGTCGCCTTGATGTGCTGAGCAAGGAGCGGGAAGAGTTGCTGCTGCGGATCGAAACCGTGGCGACCCTGCGTCAGGAGGCCTTCCTCGAAGCCTTCCAGGCGGTTGATGGCCATTTCCGCGAGATCTTCGCCGGCCTTTCAGATGGGGAGGGCCACCTCCAGCTGGAGAACCCGGATCAACCCCTGGAGGGTGGCCTCACCCTCGTCGCCCATCCGAAGGGCAAGGAGGTGCGGCGGCTGGCCTCGATGTCCGGTGGAGAGAAGTCGCTGACGGCCCTGAGTTTCCTGTTCGCCCTGCAGCGCTTCCGCCCATCCCCTTTTTATGCCCTCGATGAGGTGGACAGCTTCCTGGATGGTGTCAATGTCGAGCGGCTGGCAGCCCTGATCGCCAGCCAGGCTGACCAGGCTCAGTTTCTGGTGGTCAGTCACCGCCGGCCGATGATCGCCGCCGCCACCCGCACGATCGGCGTGACCCAGGCCCGAGGCTCCCACACCCAGGTGGTCGGCCTGCCCACCGCCGCCTGAGCCGTGGGTCACAATGACCCCAACAACATCCGCTTCGCCGACACCACGCGGGATCAGGCCATTGACCTCCTCCATCCCTCCTTCGACCGATCCAGCCAGGGCCGTACCCAGCGACAGGCTCTGGTTGCGATCCGAGCTGATGGGCACCCAGGTGATCACCCGCGACACCGGCCGGAGGCTCGGGGTGGTCGGCGAGGTGGTCGTGGACATCGACCGTCGCGAAGTGATGGCCCTCGGCCTGCGGGATAACCCACTCACCCGCTTTCTTCCAGGTCTGCCCCGCTGGATGCCGCTCGATCGGATCCGCCAGGTGGGCGATGTGATCCTGGTGGATTCGGTCGATTCACTCACCCAGAGCTTCAATCCCGAGCGCTACAGCAAGGTGATCAACAGCCAGGTGGTCTCGGAATCGGGCGAGCAGCTCGGCCGGGTGCTTGGGTTCAGCTTCGACATCGAGACCGGTGAACTCACCACGCTGGTGCTCGGCGCCCTTGGGGTGCCCCTGCTCGGTGAGGGTGTGCTGAGCACCTGGGAACTCGCGGTCGAGGAGATCGTCAGCAGCGGCCCGGATCGGATCATCGTGTACGAGGGCGCTGAAGAGAAACTCAAGCAGCTCGGCAGCGGCCTGCTCGAAAAGCTCGGCATCGGTGGACCGAGCTGGGAACAGGAGGAACGGGACCGCTTTCGCCAGCCGATGGTCCCCGTCGAGAACCAGCTGACATCGGGCCAGCCCACCGCCCAGGAGCAGCGCCGCATCCAGCCAGCCACCAGTCGCGCCCTCGAGCCCCAGCGCGACGAAGAACTGGAGTACGTCGAACTGGATCGCCGGCGCCAGGAGCCCATGCGCCAACGCCGCTACCTCGATGACCAGGACGATCAGGCTGAACCGGTTCGGGGCGGGCGGGAGCCAGGCCGATCCGGACCAGGAGAGAGCGAAGAGCGCTCAAGGCAGGATCGCCGCTACGAGGACGCTCGCTACGAAGACCGCCGCTACGAAGATCGCCGTTTCGAAGATCTCGATCCGCCGCCGTTCAGGGCCACTCCTGCTGCATCGGAGCGGCCACTGCCAAGGTCCGTCCAGCCACGCTCCCTCCAGCGTCGTCCCCCGCTTGATCGGCAGGAGGAGCCGCTCGATGTCGATCCAGAGCCCTATCAAGAGCCTTATCAAGGGCCCTACGACGGGCCTGAAGCTCAGCCGGCAACCTTTCCCGTTGATCGGCCGGAGCGTTCCGGCTTCGAGGATCCCTGGTGAGTGCCGGCGGCCTCAGGCAGGGTTGAAGTCGAGTGATGCCGAGTTGACGCAATAGCGCAGGCCGGTGGGGGAGGGCCCGTCGGTGAACAGGTGGCCGAGATGGGCTTCGCAGCGGGCACAGCGGATTTCGGTGCGCACCATGCCGTGGCTGCGGTCCTCCACCGTGGTGATCGCGGCCGGATCGACCCCGTCGAAGAAGCTGGGCCAGCCCGTGCCTGACTCGAACTTGGCGGTGGAGCTGAACAGTTCGGAGCCACAGCACACGCAGCGATACTGGCCGGCCTGCTTGTTGTTCCAGTAGATCCCGGTGAAAGCCCGCTCGGTGCCGCCACAGCGGGCCACCTCGTACTGCTCGGGGGTCAGCCTGGAGCGCCAGTCGGGTTCAGCCAGCGGCGGCGCGGCCAGCGTTGGCTCGCTGGGTACGGAATCGGGGCTGGCCATGGAGCGAAGGCAAATGGAGGGGAAATCTCACGCTAAGCCTCAGGCAGCAGTTCCCGCACCATCCCCGCCAAGGCCGCCACGGCCCCCGGCTGACCCCGCAGGCTGCGCAGATCCTCGCGCTGGCCTGCCAGCCGCTCAGGGCGGGACAGCCAGTCGGCGGCCTCTGCGGCGATCTGCTCCGGCCAGATCGAGCCGACCCGCTCCGGCACCACGCTGCGGCCGGCACTGATGTTCGGCCAGGCCAGAAAGCCCCGTTGCCGCATCCGCCATGCCGTCAGAGCCACGCCGAGCAGCCAGCGCAGCAACGGCAGGCGTGCCACCAGCCCCAGCCAGCCATCCCAGGCCTGCATGACCTGCAGATGCTGGGTGGGCACCAGGACGATCATCGGCACCGCCAGGGCCCCGAGTTCGGCCGTGTTGGCTCCCACCGTGGTGAGCGCCAGGGCGCACTGGCTCAGGGCTGCGTGGGCCGGATGCTGCTCGATCAGCAGGATCGGTGTGCCCAGTCCGGTTCTGATCCAGCGCCGCCCGTCTGCATCGACCGGTGCCAGGTGGGGGATGCCGCTGCCGTAGTGCGCCTGGAGGGGGTTGGCGGGACCGCCATAGCGGAGCAGCTCCGTCACCGAGGTGGTCGGAGCCACCGGCAGAAGGAAGTGGCAGCCGGGCCGCAGGGCTGCCAGACGGTCGGCTGTTTCGAGCAGGAACGGCACGCCGACGCGCAGTTTGGCGCCCTTCGAGCCAGGCAGCAGGGCGACCCAGTCCCCGGCTGGCAGGGGATCCTCCTGACGGGCCGCCGCCGAGAGGTCGGCCATCAGATCTCCCACCACGGTGCAGCGTGACCGCCAACGCGAGGGGAGGCGTCCCGCTGCTTCCGGTCCCATCGCGGCGATCCGGTCATTCCAGCGAGGCCAGCGGGCCACCCACTCGGCGTAGGTGAGATGGCGGTAGCCCAGCCGGGCCGAGAGCAGCACCGTCCAGAACTGATCCCCGCCCAGAAACACCACCACCCCCCGGGCTGGCCAGGGCCCCAGTCGGCGGGGATTCCGGAGCAGCGACCAGAAGCGCCGCGCCGGACTGATGCGCTCGAACAGACCGAGTTGCTCGGCAACCTGGGCCTCGGCGCCGGTGGCATTCGGGCACGGCACCAGAATCAGGTTGAGGCTGGTGCTGGCCTCAGCCACCAGGGGTCGCAAGGGACGTTGACGGTGAAGACATTCGGCCAGCGGCCTGACCCAGGTGGTGAGCTCGCCTGGGCCGTTGCAAACCAGCAGGATCGCGGCGGAGGCTGGCGGCCTGGTCAAGCTGACGGTCTGCTCAAACGGAGTGGCGGGGCAAACGGGGTGGCGAGCCAGACGGAGTGCGGATCAATGGGGCTGATGACTCAGCCAGCTTGAGCAGACCGAAGGACCGGAAAAGAGAAATGCGGATGGCGAGACTTGAACTCGCAAGGCCGAAGCCACACGCCCCTCAAACGTGCGTGTCTACCAATTCCACCACATCCGCGTGGCCTTCAGGAGCGCAGCTCCCTCCGGCTGGCCAATATACCGATCACCCGCCCCGCCCCCCTTCCGCCAGGAACGTTGACGCCGCTCAGGCCCCAGGGTCATCACTGATACAGTCCGCAGCGGCCTGGATTCCGCACGGATGCCCATCGGCAAGCTGCTGATCGCCAACCGTGGCGAAATCGCCCTGCGCATCCTGCGCACCTGCCGCGAGATCGGCATTGCCACGGTGGCCGTCTACAGCACGGTGGATCGCAACGCTCTGCACGTGCAGCTGGCTGACGAGGCCGTCTGCATCGGTGAGGCTCCGAGCAGCAAGAGCTACCTCAACATTCCCAACATCATTGCCGCGGCGATCTCCCGGGGCGCGGATGCCATTCATCCCGGCTACGGCTTCCTGGCCGAGAACGATCGCTTCGCCGAGATCTGTGTGGCCCACGGCCTCACCTTCGTCGGTCCCTCAGCCGAGTCGATCCGGGCCATGGGCGATAAGGCAACCGCCAAGAGCACCATGCAACGGGTGGGAGTGCCGACGATCGCCGGCAGTGAAGGGCTGCTCGAGCAGGCTGCCCATGCCGCTGAGCTGGCCGCCACCATGGGTTACCCGGTGATGATCAAGGCCACCGCCGGCGGTGGTGGCAGGGGCATGCGCCTCGTTCACAGCGCCGATCAGCTTGAGGGACTCTTCAAGGCGGCTCAGGGGGAGGCGGAAGCGGCCTTCGGCAACCCGGGTCTGTACATCGAGAAGTTCATCGACCGCCCTCGCCACATCGAGATCCAGGTGCTGGCCGATCGGCACGGCAACGTGGTCCACCTCGGGGAGCGGGACTGCTCGATCCAGCGACGCCATCAGAAGCTGCTGGAGGAGGCGCCCAGCCCGGCCCTGGATCCGGAGCTGCGCCGTCGCATGGGCGAGGCGGCGATTGCCGCAGCCCGCAGCATCAGCTACGAAGGAGCTGGCACGGTGGAGTTCCTTCTCGACAAGAGCGGCAACTTCTTCTTCATGGAGATGAACACCCGCATCCAGGTGGAGCATCCCGTCACCGAAATGGTGACCGGCATCGATCTGATCGCCGAACAGCTGCGGATCGCCGGGGGCGAACCGCTCAGCCTTCGCCAGGAGGAGATCCAGCTCTGCGGTCATGCGATCGAGTGCCGCATCAATGCCGAGGATCCCCAGCACAATTTCCGACCGGTGCCGGGCAGGATCACCGGCTGGTTGCCTCCGGGCGGCCCGGGGGTCCGGGTGGACAGCCACGTCTACACCGGCTATGAGATTCCCCCCTTCTACGACTCTCTGATCGGCAAGCTGATCGTCTGGGGAAAGGATCGCGATGCCGCCCTCAAGCGGATGCGCCGAGCCCTCACCGAGTGCGCCATCACTGGGATTCCCACCACGATCGAGTTTCATCTCGCCTTGCTGGAGCGGCCTGAATTCCAGCGGGGCGAGGTGCACACCAGGTTCGTCGAGCAGGAAATGCTCGGCTCCTAGCTTCAGGCCACAGCAGTGCTGCGCAGGGCCAGCTGGCAGAGCAGCCCCTGCTGCCCCACCAGCAGTTCCCGCAGCAGACTGATCAGCCCCACCCAGATCACCGGGGTGACATCGACTCCGCCGATCGGCTGCACCCACCGGCGCGTCAACCCCAGCAAAGGTTCCGTTGGAGCGCCGATCAGCCGCATCACCCCTTGGCTCAGGTCGATCTGGGGATACCAACTCAGCACGATCCGGAACAGGAACAACAGCGTCCAGGCCGCCAGCAGCAGGCCCAGCAGCTGATTCAGGCCGGGCAGGAGGTGCAGCAGTGCGGGAGCGGCCGTCACAAAGCCCTAAGCAAGAGAATCTCCAGCGTAGGAAGCGGCGGCCGATGTCTAGGATCGGATCTGGATCTTCAGCGCCATGACCCCATCCCTCGCGAACTTCCTGAGCAGCCTCGGTTGGGGCGCCGTGATCGTGGTGGTTCCGATCACCCTGGCCCTGATCCTGATCAGCCAGACCGATCAGGTCGATCGCAAGCTCTGAAACCCGGCATCGCCAGCCGCTGGCAGCTTCGTGCCAGGTCCCTAAGCTGCAGGGAAGGTTCTCGTCACCGAGACCATCACCAGGCCTTCTGACTGAGGAATTCCAGACGTGGTTAATGCCAGCCTGAACTGGGCGAGCATCGTCGGCATCGTTCTGGCCGTCGGTGGTGCTTTCCTCTATTTCATGAGGAGCTTCAAGCCAGCCCTCGCCCGCGACTACGACGTTTTCTTCGCCGCCATCGGTTTGCTCTGCGGCGGCATCCTGTTCTTCCAGGGCTGGCGCCTCGATCCGATCCTGCAGTTTGGCCAGTTCCTGCTGGCGGGCACCACCGTCTTCTTCGCCTACGAGAGTGTGAGGCTCAGGGGCGTCACCACCGAGCAGGCCCGCCGTTCCTCCTATTTCGACGACGACGAACCGCTTCCCGAGCGTGGCCGGATGGGTGGCAATGACTGGGCTGGTGATACCGACCGGCTCGATGAACCCCAGCCCCTGAGGCGCCGGATCCGCTCCCGCGAAACCGTCCCCCCCGAAGACGACGACTTCTACCGTCCCCGTCAACCGGCCCGCACCGCGATTCCCGAGCGGGCCGCCAGCCGTCGTCCCGTCGACCCGGGAGACTGGAATGACGACCCGGCAACAGCTTCAGCGCCCAGGCCCGGTTCAAGTCCTGCAGCGACGCCCCGCTCCCGCTTCAGCGCCGGTGGGAGCAGCTCCCCTTCGTCCACAGCCTTCGGTGACCGTCGTCGCGACCGGGATGGCGCCCCGGACACCCGCCGCAGCAGCCGGCCGGCCGCCAGCCCCGATTCCCTGCCTCGCTCCAGCCGGCGCCCATCCGATCCCACCGACCCTCCCGGCCGATCCGGAGTTCCCCAGGGAACTCCGATCCGATCCGGCAGCAGCACCTCCAGTCGCCTTGATGGCCGGTCCGGCCAGGATGCCAGCAGCGTCGTCAGTGACGCCGATTACGCTCCGATCCGTCCAGCCTCGCCCGGCCGTGCTGCTTCCCCTGGTCAGGCTCCTTCCACAGCCCAGGCGTCCGGGCGGGTCGCCCCCCGCGACAACAGTTCCCGCTTCGACAACTGAGCAGGCATGCCCGGCTGCTGCCGCTGGCCCAGCCTTGGTCAGAGCAGCAGTGCTCACCTCGATCATCGCCATGCCGCTGCTCGCCCTGAGCCTGGCCGGTTGCAACTCCTGGCTAGGGGTCAGCCGTCGCCCGGCACCACCGTCTGGTTTTGGAATGGAAGGTCGGGAAGATCCGGCCCTGAGCGGCGATGGTCGGCTCCTGGCCAGCCTGGTGGAGCGCAATGGCCGCAGCAGTGTTCTGCTCCAGGAGCGACTGAGCGGCAAGGTGCTGCCCCTGCGCACCCTCAACGGTCAGCAACCCCACAGCTCCCCCTCCCTGAGCTGGAATGGTCGGTACCTGGCCTTGATCGTTCAGCGTGGCGAGCGTCGTCTGGCGATGATCGAAGACCGTGCCACCGGTCGCCCCCACCCGCTGCTCCTGCCGGGAGGACAGGAGCCCCAGCGACTCAGCCTGGCTCCAGATGGTCGTCGCCTTGCCGTTCAACTGACCAGGGACGGGGTTCGGCGGGTGGAACTGTTTGACCTCGGCGGCCAGCTCGAAGCGGATCTGGCGCCTGGACTGCCGATCCAGCCGCGATGAAGCCAGGGCCATTCCTGATCGCCGTTCTGCTGCCGCTCAGCCTGCTCGGTTGCAGCCCGGTCTCGTTGCGTCCACTCGAGCCGATCAACCGGGCCCTTGAGCAGGCCGGCGTCGGTCGTGAACCTTCCCTGAGCGGCGAGTGGCTTGCCATGATCAGTGGCCGGCAGGGCCGTGAGCAGGTGGTGCTGGTGGATCTCCGCCAGAACCGTCCGGTGCCGTTGCCAGGTCTGAACCGCCCCGATGCCAAGCCGATCAGCGTCAGTGTCGATCGGAGCGGCGAGCGTCTCGCCCTGGTGCGTCAGCGGGACGGCCGTACTGAACTGGCCCTCTACCGTCGCTCGATTCAGGGGCTGCAATCGCTGCCGCTGGAGCCAGCCGGTGTGCCGAATCAGGTGAGCCTCAGTGGGGACGGACGACTGCTGGCGGTGCAGGTGAGCCGCGGCGGACTCTGGCAGGTGGATCTTCTTGATCTGCCCTGAGCCGGACTCAGCCAAAGACATAAGGCCCGACGGTTGAAGTGAAATCGACGAACCCCACCGGATGAAGCCCATGCATTCAGCTGATCCTGCCGCTGCTTCCGATCAGCGTGTACCGCGCTATCTGTGGCTGGTTTCACTGGCTCTTTTTATTGTTTTTTTTCTGAGTGCCACCTGGAGGCATTTCACCCTTTCTTCCAGTGCCTTTGATCTCGGAATCTTTGATCAGGCGATTTATCTGATCAGCAGAGGCGAGCCCCCGATATCCTCCTATCTGGGATTTCATATTCTGGGCGACCATGCCTCCTTTATCTTTTACCCTCTGAGTCTGCTCTATAGGCTATTCCCATCGGTGGTCTGGCTGTTCGCAGTGCAGGCGCTGAGCCTGGCAGCCGGTGGACCGATCGTGTATCTGATCGCCAAGGATTATCAGTTGGGCAATGCCGACGCAAGATTGATGGCCTGGATTTACTTCATGTATCCAGTGGTCATCAATGCCAGCGTCTCTGATTTCCATCCAGAAATCATTGCCATTCCCTTTATTTTGATGGCGATTTATGCGCAGCGAAGGGGCAGTCTATGGATCGTGCTTTGTTCAGTAGGTGTGATTCTGGCTTGCAAGCAAGCACTTGCGTTGACCTGCGTAGGTCTTGGTGTGTATTTTCTGGCCAAGCGTGACTACAGGATTGGAATTCCTGTTGCTGTCATGTCCGCCGCTTACTTCGCCTTCATCGTGATGGTGTTCACGCCGATGCTTGGCGGTGGGGTTGCGAAGCACGATTGGGTGGGAAGATTCTTCAGCTACCTGGGCAACACCAGATCGGAGGTTATTCATACCATTCTGTTTAATCCGTGGGTTTTGATCCGACACCTGCTCTCCATCGAGAATGCATTCTATCTTTTCCTTCTGGTTCTTCCGATTCTGCTCACCAGCCATATCAAGGCCCTGCCTGAGCTGATCGGTGCCACTCCAGCTTTGTTGCTGAATCTTTTCAGTGATCATCCCAATCACAAGGGGCTGATGCTTCACTACAGCTTGGCGATCGTCCCGTTCATCCTCTTGTTTGCCATCTCCTCGCGGACCTATGGATTTCCCCGAATCAGGGCCAACCGTTTGATCCTGTGGGCGCTGGTCTGTGTTCTTGCGTTGACAAAATACATCCGGATCATGACTGATCACGCCCCTTTCGAGCGGGTCGCTGAAGCTCAGCAGGTTTTGCAGATGATTCCTCCGGATGCGGCGACCTTGGCTCCCATCAACCTCGCACCACATCTTTCCCATCGGAAGGTGATCGGCAAACGGATTCACAGTGAAGGCGAAGTGTTCATGTCAACGAATTTCATGCGGCATTATGAGTATATTTTGATCAACGGCCGCTCCAGGAAGGATCGGATTCTCAGGGAAAGGCTGGGGGAAGATCAACTGTTTGAACGGATTTACTCCTCATCGGAATTCTTGCTTTTCCGTACGGTCAAGCCCTTGCCATGGTCGCCTTCGCTGATGAAATCAGTGGATGTGTTTTCCTGAAACTTCCTGCTTCCCTGCGCTCAAGGCACCAGACCCGCCCAATGCAGGAAGGTGTCGCGGCTGAGCACTTCAATCACCAGCACGGCTGTGAAGCCCAGCATGGCGAACCGGCCGTTGATCCGCTCGGCGTAGGCGCTCCAGCCGAAGGGCTGATCCTGGGGGAGCTTGGCTCGAACCTGTTCCGGTTCGCTGCTGGCCGCTGGATCATTGGAGCCGGCAGGGGTTTTCACTGGTTTCATGTTCGGGAGAAGTCATAGCCGGCAGCCGGCAGCAGGTGCCAGCCACCGATGCCGTCGAGTTCAAGCACCGTGTCGTGGAAGGCGGCGAGGGTGGGGCGGTGGCCGACGCTCACAAAGGCGATTTCGCGTTCGGTGAGCAGGGTATAGAGGTGCTTTTCGGTGTTGACATCCAGGGCGCTGGTGGCCTCATCGAGCACCACGAAACGGGGCGAGTTGAGAAGCAGCCTGGCGAAGGCGAGGCGTTGCTGTTCTCCCAGTGAAAGGATTCGCTGCCAATCCTGCTTGATCGCGAGGTCAGGGTAACGGCTCACCAACTCTGCCAGTTTCACCTCCTCGAGCACGTTGCGGAGCTGGGCATCGCTGAATCGCTCTGGCTGCAGGGGATAACAGAGCTGTTCCCTGAGGCTGCCCAGGATCATGTAGGGCTTCTGTGGAATGAACAGCAGTTCGTTCAGGGGAGGGCGCTTGATCTCACCAGCCGCCGGTGGCCAGAGCCCACTGACCAGTCGCAGGAAGGAGGTCTTGCCGCAACCACTGGGTCCAACAACCAGGAGTCGCTGGTTGGCGGCCACCTCCAGGCTGAGGTCATGAATCAGGCGGCGGCTGCTCCGGGGCGGTACCAGGTCGGCATGGATCACCTGAATGCTGTCGTGGGCATCAGCCTCGCTTGCTTCATCGACGCTGAACTTACCTTTGAAGGCTTCCTTGAGGCCTTCGGATTCGGCATTGATTTCATCCACCTTCACCTGAAATCCTTCCAGGCGACTGATGCTGGCGGAGAAGGCGGCCAGTCTGTCGATGTTGTTGACAATGTAGCTGACTGAAAACAGCACCTGGGAGAATGCGATGCTGGCCTGTCCGAACACGCCGAAATCCACCTCCTTGGCGAAGTAGACCGGAGCAATCACCAGCCAGGGGAGGAAGCGGGAGAAATAGTCGTAGGAGCGCTGGATCACCTGGATCAGGGCTTCCCAGATGATCAGTCGGTCGTAGTTGAGGATCGCCCCACCGAGCCGCCGCTCAGCTTCCTTGCCCTCCTGATTTTCACCGCGATAGAACGCGATCGACTCAGCGTTGTCACGGATGTGGACCAGCCCGTAGCGAAAATCCGCTTCCAGCTTGAGTTGCTGATAGTTCAGTGCCACCAGCTTGCGGCTGGCAAACACGATCAAAGCTGTTCCCCCAACGGAATAAACCAGCAGAAGCAGCGCGAGATTCACGCTGATTGTCCAAAGCACGATCACGAAGCTCACGAAGGTGAGCAGTGCCGCCAGAATCTCGACGGTCACACTCAGACTGGTGCTGGTGAAGCTGGCCGTGTCCTGGGAGATCCGTTGGTCCGGGTTGTCGATCTCTTCGATCGATTCGTCGTTGGGATTGAGGATGTAATAGGCCCGGTTCGAGAGGTATCGGCCCAACAGGCGGGTGCTCAGCCACTGACGCCAGAGCAGGCCGAGTTTCGGAATCAGGTAGCTCTGGATCGCCCGGATCGGCAGGGCGAGCACCAGGCAGAAGGCGTAGATCGCCACGATCTTCCAGAAGCCGTCCTGGTCGTAGGCCACTAGGGCGTTGTCGACATTCCGGGCGATGAAGCTGATCCCCACGTTGATGCCGTTGATCACCAGGATCAGCAGCGTGATCACCCCCATCAGCAGCCAGGGGAGCCAGCGGCCCTGGCGCAACTTGCTCCGCAGGCTGCCGAACGCCACCAGGCCACCGGCGAACAGGGCCATGATCACCACACCGATCGGACCGCTCCAGAGCGCGGCAACCTGCTCGGGCACCCCGGGGAGAAAGCGGTCACGCAGTTCGGGAATCAGGCTGCCGCTGATCGCCACCGCCGCCGTCAGCAGCAGCAGGGTGAAGCCCACCACCACGGCCAGGGTGGAGACAACCAGCAGAAGAAACTGCCAGGAGCTGCTCTCCTCCAGGGGCAGGAAATAGGGCTGGGCCAGACGTTGCAGCTTGCCGAGCTGATCGCGGAACCCCTTAAGAACACCCATGAACCGATCCATCTGGCGCCATTGTCGCCGTTGGGCGGCCAGGTGGTGAGTGCTCGGGCTACCCGGGCGGCCAGCTGAGAGGACGGCCACCGATCACGTGCAGGTGCAGATGAAAGACGCTCTGGCCGGCTTCGGCTCCTGTGTTGATCACCGTGCGCCAGGCGCTCAACCCCTCCAGGCGGGCCACCTTGGCGGCCACCAGCAGGAGATGGCCCAGCAGGGCCTGATCGGGTTCGGCGGCGTCGGCCAGGTTGATCAGGGGCTGGCGTGGGATGACCAGCACATGCACGGGCGCCTGGGGTTGGACATCCCGGAAGGCCAGGCAGAGATCGTCGGCATAGACCTGATCGCAGGGAATCTCCCCCTGCAGGATGCGCCCGAAGATCGTTGTGGTCACTGGCTGTGGGGTGGGACAGGCGGGGAACTGGTGATCTGTCCCCGGGCGGTTGGTCTGATGTTGGCACGGTGCAGCAGCGCCACTCTCCGGGGCCTTGAGGCCTCCGAGGTGAGCGTGGAGGTGGACATCGCCCCGGGTTTGCCCGGACTGCAGATCGTCGGCCTGGCTGATGCGGCCGGCCGCGAATCCCGCGAGCGGGTGCGCGCCGCCTTGCGCAACAGCGGCTTCCGCATGCCGCTCACCCGGGTGGTGATCAGCCTGGCGCCCGCCGATCTGCGCAAGGAAGGGCCTGCCTTCGACCTGCCGATCGCCCTCGGCCTGCTGCTCGCCAGTGGTCAGCTGGCCCCGCAGCGGCTGGAAGGGGTCTGGAGTGCCGGAGAGCTGGGCCTCGATGGCAGCCTGCGGCCCGTGCGCGGCGTGCTGGCCCTGGCCCTGGCGGCCCGGCGCGGCGGTGCCAGGGCTCTGGTGGTGCCCGCCGCCAATGGGGCCGAAGCGATGTTGATCGAGGGGCTGGCGGTCTGGCCCGCCGATCGGCTGGCCCAGGTCAGTGAGCTGCTGGTGAACCCCCAGCAGGCCAGCCCCTGTCGCCCGATCACGGCCGCCACCGCTGTCACACCGCTTGAGCTGGCCGATGTGCGGGGGCAGGCCCATGGCCGTCGAGCCCTTGAGATCGCTGCGGCTGGCAACCATCACCTCCTGCTGGTGGGGCCGCCCGGCAGCGGAAAAACGATGCTGGCCAGGCGTCTGGCCGGTTTGCTGCCACCGCTTCTCCACGCCGAAGCCCTCGAAACCACCCAGGTGCACTCGGTGGCGGGTCTGCTCGGGCCGAGCACGGCCCTGCTTCAGCAGCGTCCGTTCCGAACGCCGCACCACAGCTGCACGGGCTCCGCCCTGATCGGTGGCGGTGCGATTCCCAGGCCAGGAGAGCTGTCGCTGGCCCACAACGGCGTGTTGTTTCTCGATGAGTTGACTGAGTTCCGCCGCGAGGTGCTCGATCAGCTCCGTCAACCCCTGGAGGAAGGGGAGGTGTGGATCAGCCGCAGCCGGGACCGCAGCCGCTTCCCCTGCCGGGTGACCCTGGTGGCCGCCACCAACCCCTGCCCCTGCGGCTGGTTCGGGGATCCCCAGCGGGCCTGCCAGTGTGGTGAAGCCCTGCGTCAGCGCTACTGGTCGCGGTTGTCGGGCCCTCTGCTGGATCGCATCGATCTGCAGGTGGTGATGCGGCGGCTGGAGGCCGACGATCTGCTGGAGCGGTTCGCTCCTGCTTCGGCAGCTTCGCCGTGCCGTACGGAGGTGGTGGCAGGCAGGGTTGCCGCAGCCCGGCAGCGGATGATGGCGCGCAATCCCGGCGGCTGCGCCAACGCCGTGCTGGCCAGCGGCGCACTGAACAGCTACTGCCGCCTGTCGGCGGATGGACTGGCCCTCTGGCGTCAGGCGATTCAGGCGAGGCGGCTGAGTGCCCGCTCAGCGGAGCGATTGCTGAGAGTGGCACGCAGCATCGCCGATCTGGGCAATCGCGACCAGGTTGACCCTCCCGATCTGGCAGAAGCGCTCACCTATCGATCCTTTGACCGGGTTGACAGATCGGACCCCCCCGAAGCATGAAGCCGCAGATGGTGGGCTCAGCGGATGGAAATCCTGCCGAGGCGTCGTCAGCGCCTACGGCGGCGTTGCTGGGCTTTGCGCTTGTATTTCTCGACGGGGGTTTCGTGGTGGCGCAGGCGCTTGAGGTCGGCAAAGATGCCCGCCTTGGACACCTGACGCTTGAAGCGGCGTAGGGCCGATTCAATTCCTTCGTTTTCGCCGACGGTGACCTGGGTCATGAACCACGCAGAGGGGCTTGAGATTGGTCAATGTAGCAACTGCCCCTCCACATCCCCCTTCATGGAGTTTTGGGAACCGTGCCGCCGGCAGCTGGCGCGACGGTACCTGGAGCTGGCAGCGGCCTGGGCGTCAACACGGGTTGCTCCGGGAGCTTGCTGCTGGGTACCGCCTCCGGCAGGGGCTGCTTGCCTGATTGGACTGGCGAGCCTGAGCTGGGCAACTCTTTGCTGCCGGGCAGGGGCGGCTGGGCAGGGGCCACTGGCTTCACCTGGGTGGAGCCTGCGCCTGTTCCCGTGCTGTTTTCGGCACCGGGCCAGGTCTCGCGATAGATGTAGAGGTGGCCGAGGGCGCGATTGCCGAAATGACGGCGCATCAGCTTCCAGCCCGGTTCGGGCATGAAGAGCAGAAAGCCGGCGTCATGGCCCTGGGTGCGGGCCACCACCATCTCAGGACCGGGTTGGTTGCGGGTGGGCGCCGCCAGCAACAGGTTGTCGTTGCCGCTGCGCACCACGCTGATCCGGTACACCGTGGCCAGATCTTCTCCACCGATCCGCAGGGAATAGCCGTTGGCGTCGAGGTAGCGGCTGCAGATGCCTGTGAAATCAAAGCTGCCCAGCAGCGGATCCACCCGGGCGGGGTTGGCGCCGGAGGTGGCGAAGCAAGGACGCCGGTCGGTGATCTGTTCGTAGATGTTGAGCTGGGCGCGGGTGCCATCGCCGATTGGGGCGGCCACCAGCACAAAGCGTTCCTGCGGCAACTCGCGGGCCCCGAACAGGGCCTGGGCGCCGGCCGGCAGGGGCAGGGTTGTTGCCAGGGCGGAGGCCAGAGAAGCCAACCCTGCCAGGCGGCGCGTGAGACAGGCCGAACGGTTCACAGCACGGAGCAGCAAGGAGGAACCCGATCGTAGAAGTGAGCCCGGGGCCCGTCAGGAGCCCTCGGAAGGCAAGTTGAGACGAATCGCGACCAGCAGGCTGATCAGCGTGCCGGGCAGGCAGGCCGCCAGAATCAGCCGGGTGGTGGAAATGCCCAGATCTGGATCTCCATAGGCCAGTTCGAACACCGAGCCGGTGGCGGCGATCCCGAGCAGGCAGGCCAGGGCCAGGAAGACACCGGCCAGGGGATTCATCGGCATGGCAGTGGTCTCAGCGAAGGGAATGGACGGTGTCGCGAAGGAAGCCGTGCTCCTGAAGCTCTTCATTGAGGCTGAGTTCGTCGGTGACCCGATCAACGAACAGCACCCCATGCAGGTGGTCCATCTCGTGCTGGATGCAACGGGCGAGCAGGCCATCGGCCTTGATCCGTCGCGGCCGGCCCTGTTCGTCGCGGAAGCTCACCTCGATCGCGCTGGGGCGGACCACCGAGAGGTAGACGCCAGGAATGCTGAGACAACCCTCCTCGTAGGTTTCCAGGGAGGCGCTGCTGGAGCCGATCTCCGGGTTCACCAGCACCATCGGCGGCGTTGCGGCGTTTTCGGGATCCAGATCGATCACCAGCAGCTGTTTGTGCACTCCCACCTGGGGAGCCGCCAGGCCGATCCCATGGGCGGAGTACATGCTGCGCAACATGTCGCGGGCGAGTTCACGAACCGTCTCGTCCACCTTGCTGATCCGCCGGGCCGGCTGACGCAGCACCTGATCGCCCAGGGTGTGGATGAGCAGCGGCGGTGGATCCAGCACCACTTTGGGCACCTGGACGCTGCGGCTGCTCTGCTCCGCCTGGCGGGCCATCCTGGCGAAGCTGCTGGCCAAGGCATCACCTGAAACGATGGTGAAATTGTAGAAGCCGTCGGTGGCGGCAAGCCTTTGGGGAAGACACGTCCGGGAGATCCGCTGGCGGCGGTGGCTGCGGTCGGACGCCAGTCCACGGTGAAAGAGCCCCGCTGGCACCAGGGGCGACTGTTCTGGCTGGAGCAGAGACCCCAGCAGCAGGGCCGTACCACCCTGATCTGCCGCACCACCCCGGATGCGGCGGCGATCGAGCTCACCCCGCCGCCCTGGAACCTGCGCAGCCGCGTGCATGGCTTCGGCGGCGGTTCCTATGCGGTTGGCAGCTCAGGCGCAGGAACGACCGTGGTGGTGTTCTGCCATGACGGCGACCGTTGCCTCTGGTGTCTGGAGCTGCCGGCCACCGGACCCCTGGAGCCAGGGCCGGTGCGGCGCCTTTGCGAACCCGCCGAGCGCGACTTCGCCGGCGGGCTGATCGACGCGCGACGGGGTCACTGGATCGGGGTGATGGAGGCGGACGGCACCGACCGGCTGGTGGCTGTGCCCCTGGGCGGCGGCGAACCGCTGCCGCTGCATCCGCCCGTCGAGTTCTGTGGTTACGCCGCGCTCAGCCCGTCTGGCGACCAGCTGGCCTGGGTGGAGTGGCAGCAACCGTTCATGCCCTGGGAGCGCGCTCAGCTCAAGATTGGCCGCTTCAACGCCGAAGGGGTTCTGGAGGACGCTCGGCGCATCGCTGGAGCCCTTCCATCCACCGCCACCGACGCGGCGGCCCAGGCCTGCTCAGTGTTCCAGCCGCTCTGGCTGCCCAATGGTGACCTGGTGGTGGCCAACGACCGCAGCGGCTGGTGGAACCTCGAGCGGCTGGTCGGCGCTGAGCAGCGTCGTGCTGCCACCGGTCCGCCGGGCACCCATCAGCCGCTCCGCTGGCAGGCGTTGCTGCCGATGCAGGCGGAGTTCGCCATGCCCCAGTGGGTTGAAGGGATGGCTACCACCGCCTGGGATGGGGAGCAACTGGTGGCGGCGGCCTGCGAGGCGGGCCACTGGAGTCTCGGTCGGATCGCCCTGCCGAGCGCCCCGGGCGCTGCCGGGGTCTGGCAACCGATCGAGCTGCCCTTCGATGATCTGGCCTGCCTTCAGGCGGAGAACGGCAGGCTGGTGGCGGTGGCCAGCGGCCCGACCATCGGACCCGGTCTGCTGGAGCTTGATCTGGCCAGTGGTGTTTGGTGCCATACGCCTGCGGCAGGCGGCCCTGGAGGGCCGTTGCCACCGGCGGCGATCAGCGTGCCGGAACCGTTCTGGTTCGCGGGCCATGGCGGGCTGCCCACCCACGCCTGGTACTACCCACCTCAGGGTGGAGCGCACCCAGCTGCCCCACTGCTGGTGAAGGGGCACAGTGGCCCCACTGCGATGGCGCGCACGGGCTTGAACCTGCTGAATCAGTTCTGGACCAGTCGCGGCTGGGGGGTGGTGGATGTGAATTACGGCGGCTCCACTGGCTTCGGCCGGGCTTACCGCGAGCGACTCGATGGCCAGTGGGGTGTGGTGGACGTGGCCGATTGCGCCGCTGCCGCCCAGGCGTTGGTGGCGGCCGGGCAGGCCGATGCCGGGCGGGTGGCGATCGAGGGGGGCAGCGCCGGTGGCTTCACGGTGCTGGCGGCGCTCTGCTTCACCGATGTGTTCCGGGCCGGAGCCTGCCGTTACGGCGTGGCCGACCTGGCTGCTCTGGTCAGCGGCACCCACCGCTTCGAGGCCCGCTATCTCGATGGCCTGGTGGGGCCCTGGCCCTCTGCCAGGCCCCTCTATGACCAGCGATCACCGCTTCACCACGCTGCTGCCATCACCTGCCCGGTGATCTTTTTTCAGGGACTCAAGGACACGGTGGTACCACCTGACCAGACCGAGTGGATGGCCAGGGCGCTGCTCGACAACGGGGTGACGGTGGAGGTGCACCTCTTTCCGGATGAGGGCCACGGCTTCCGCAGCGGGGCGGTGCAGCTGGAGGTGCTGGAGGCCACGGAAGCCTTCTTTCGTCGTCAATTCCAGCTGTGATCACGCTGCCGCAGGGCCTTGGCGCCGCGATCGGCTGGCTGGCGGCGGCCACCGGAATCCTGCTGCTGCTGCTGGCCATCGCCCTGGCGATCGGCGGCCGGCTGGGACTGAAGCGCTGGGGCATCCCGGAGGCCCTGCTGGCCGGAACGCTGGGCCTGCTGGTGGCGCCGTCAGGGGTACTGCCCCTGATCCCGGCAGAGGTGATGACCCTCTGGGACGGGCTGCCACTGCCGCTGCTCACCCTTGTGTTCGCCACCCTGCTGCTCGGCAAACCGCTGCCGAAGCTCTCGGGCCTCTGGCGGCCGTTGTCGGGTCAGGTTCTGCTGGCCCTCACCCTGGCCTTCGGCCAGTACCTGGTGGCAGGGCTGGCGGTGCTGTTCGTGCTTCAGCCGCTGCTGGGGGTGCATCCGCTGATGGCCTGCCTGATCGAGGTGGCCTTCGAGGGGGGGCACGGTTCCGCGGCGGCGATGGGACCGAGCTACGCCAGCCTCGGCTTCGCCAGTGGTGAAGCCCTCGGGCTGGCGATGGCCACGGTGGGTCTCCTGGCTGCCTCAGTGATCGGTGGGATCGTGGTGGTGCTGGCCCGCCGCCGGCAGGGACTGCTGGGTCAGGGCTCGCCGGCAGCCAGCCAGGCGCCTGCTGCTGAAGCCGGCGGCGCGCCTGAGCCCTTGCTCCCGACGATCCAGCTGCTCGACCCCATTGCTCCATCCATGGGCCCGGCGGCCTGGGCGGTGAATCTGGCCCTGGCCGGCGGGGCGGTGCTGCTGGGGGCGGCTCTGCTGGAAGTCCTGCGCTGGTTCGCCCCCTGGCTCGGCGGCGGCTTCACCGCGGTGGTGGAAGCGCTGCCGGTGTTTCCGCTGGCGATCGCCGGCTCGCTGCTGGTGCGGTTGCTGCTGGAGAAAACCGGTCAGCAGGGCTTGGCCTCGGCAGCGGTGCAGGGCCAGGTGGGGGCGATTTCGGCAGATCTGCTGATCACGGCTGCCACCGCCTGCCTCGACCTCAGCCTGCTGCGCCACGACTGGATCTCCCTGAGCGTTCTGGCCCTGGCCGGGCTGGGCTGGAATCTGGCGGTGGTGCTGCTGCTGGCTCCCCGCTTTCTGCCGCCCGACTGGTTCGAGCGGGCGATCATCGAATTCGGTCAGGCCACCGGCGTGGCGGCCAGCGGACTGCTGCTGCTGCGCATGGCCGACCCGGATGACCGCAGCGACGCCCTGCCGGCCTTCTCGATCAAGCAGCTACTGCTGCAGCCGTTCCTGGCCGGCGGCGTGATCACGGTGGTGGCACCCCTGGCGATCGATGGCTGGGGGCTGCCGGCCTGGACCCTTCTGTGTCTGGGGCTGGTGGTGCTGTGGATCGGGTTGGGGCTGGTGCTGGGACGGCGGTAGGTGCGCTAGCCCTATGCGCCTTCTACGAGGGCGTGGCATACAGTGGATTTTGAGCCATTCCGCTGCCCATGTGGTACGAAAGGTTTCGATGAAGGACTTTTCCCGGCCCGTGGAGGTGAGCCTGGGCCGTCAGGGACGGGTGGTGATCACGGAGTCGCTGCGGCGATCCCTGGGGTTTGATGAAGGCGATGCGTTGGTGGCCCGGCAGGAGGTGGGCCGGCTGGTGCTTGAGAAACCCGTGTGGATCAAGCAACGGCTGAAGGAGCGGTTCGCTCGGGTTCCAGGCGATCGAAGCCTGACGGACGAATTGATTGCGGAGCGCAGGGAGGAGGGCCGGCGGGACGCTGGCGAATGACGGTGGTATTGGATGCTTCGGCCTTGCTGGCCTACCTGCGGGAGGAACCCGGCGCGGAGGTGGTCGATGGGGTGTTAGCGCAGTCGGTGATGGCCAGTGTGAACTGGGCGGAGGTGGTCCAGAAGTCGATCTCCGCCGGGGTGGATGTGGAGGGGATGCTTGAGGAGTTCCAGGCGTTGGGGGTGAGGGTGGAGCCGTTCCTGCCGGTGGATGGCGACAAGGCGGGTCGGTTGTGGGCATCAACGCGACAGGTGGGGTTGTCGCTGGGCGATCGCGCCTGTCTGAGTTTGGGTTTACGACTGGGGCTGACGGTGGTGACATGCGATCGGGCATGGGCTGGCTTGCCCTTGGACGTGGTGATTCAGGTGGTGTGATGAGGCCACGCTGGTCATGCTGACCAGACCGATCACAGCAAGCCCTGCGCCATGATCAACGAAACCAGCGCCGTCGCCTTCCGCCAGAACCTGGGCGACATGCTCAACCAGGTGCAGTACCGCCACGACAGCATCCTGATCAAGAGGGATGGCAAACCCGTGGCGGCCCTGGTGGATGCCCGCCTGTTTGAGCGCATCCGCCGCCTGCAGGTCCGCTTCGAAGGCCTGTGTGAGCGCATCGAGGCAGGCTATGCGGCGGTGCCTGAGGCCGAGGGGCATGCAGAGATCGATGCGGCGGTGGCGTCCACCCGCGCCGGGCGCTGACCATGCCCAGGCTGGGCGTTGTGCTTGACACGAATGTGCTGCTCTCCGGCATCGCCTACCCAGGCAGCGTGCCCGGCAAGCGAATCGCCGCGTGGCGCCATGGGGCGCTGGATGTTGTGCTTTCGAAATACATTCTGGACGAACTGCGACGGGTGTTGTGTTGCCCAAGCTTGCCCAGCGGCACGGGCTCTCGCCCCATGAAATCGACGATTTGATCGATGCCCTATCGATCCTGGCGGAACTTGTCGACCCCGAGGCTGGTATTGAGACCGACCTAGTGGATGCCGAGGATGTACCCATTTTGGGAACATTGGTTGTTGCCCAGCGGATCGGGCTGGGGCAGGCACTGGTGACCGGCGACAAGGCCTTGCTTTCATTGCGAGAGCGTTATCCCATCTGCACGCCGGCGGAGTTCTGGGCAGAGCAAGGTGGCCTGTGATGGGGAGCAAAGCCGCCGCGCCCAGGACTTGTGGAAATGAACCCATGGTCTGTGGATCCAGCTGACTCCAATCAGTGGCTTCAAGGGTTCGCGTCTAGCCCATGCGAGTTAGCTGCACCCGCCTCAGGGACTGATCAGCTCCAGGCCCGGAAATGCCTGGCGGTAGCGACGCAGATCACGGGTGAGCAGCGGCAGTCGCTCCACCAGAGCATGGGCGCCGATCAGAAAATCCGGCAGGATCGAGCGGCGCTGCCCGCCACGGCTTCTGTAATCGGAGTGGGCCCGGGCTGCCAGGAAGGCCGCCTCCCGCGGCATGGCCCGATAGTCGAAGAGATGGGGAGGGAGCAGTTCATCCACCGATTCGATCGTTTCCAAGGCAAAGGCGATCTCGCCGTAGACGATGGCGTTGATCACCACTCGCCCCCGATCCAGCCATTGGCTGAGCTGTGTGGTGCTCCAGTCGCACCAGCGGGGATCGGCAGTGCCGACATCCAGGAGAACATTGGAATCCACCACAACCATCAGCCCTCGTCTCCACGGGTGAGCGCGAGCAGTTCATCGGTGCTGAGGCGTGTGCGCAGCCGCGCCTGACGCAGTCTCTGGATCGCTTCTGCGCCGGCTGATTGCCTCAGGGATGCCTTTTCGAGGATGACGCGCCCCTGCTCGACGCAGAAGGCCACTTCGGTATGGGGCAAGAGGCCGCATTGGCGCCGGATTTCCTGGGGAATGGTCACCTGACCTTTGGAGGTGATTCGCATCGCTGAAGCTCCAACAGGGCCAGTAAGATTCTTACATTTCGCCTCAAAAGGGGTTCTGCGTGGGTGCCGCTTCAGCGACTGTGGCGAGCGCAACCCAGATTTGGTGGCGCTGGGGGCGGCCCACCCTGACCACCAGCAACCGGCCAATTCAGCCGGCTCCTCAGCTCACCATGCCGGCCACTTTGCCGCCATCGACGGTGAGCACGGCGCCGGTGCTGCGCTCCAGCTTCGCCAGCGCCACGAAGGCGTCGGCCACATCGCTGGCGCGCACTTCGCGCCCCAGCAGGTTGCCTGCCATGTAGACCTCCTCGGAGACGCTGCGGGCCCCGGAGCGCTCCTGTAAGCGCCGAAGCCGGGGCCGGGGGAGGGCCTGCTTGCTCACGTTGAACAGCAGCTGGCCGCCGAAACCCTGGGCGCGGAACACGGCCACCGCCGCCTGGGCCACGGTCTGGTGGGCGAAGAGGTTGAGCTCGAAGCTGGCGCGCAGATCGGTGTCGGGCAGATCGGCGATGGCGCCGGTCCAGGCGGCGCCGGCATTGCTCACCACGATGTCGAGGCCGCCGAACTGGATGCACGCCGCCGCGAAGGCCTGCCGCACCGCGCTGGGATCGGTCAGGTCGCAGCCGATCCCCAGGGCGCCCGCCCCACCACCAGCTGCGATCGCTTCGGCGGTGGCGACGTCCGCAACCGGATCGAGATCCAGAACCACCACCGCGGCCCCTTGGGCCGCGAAGGCGCGGGCGGTGGCGGCACCGATCGCCCCGGCCCCACCGGTGACCAGCACCACCTGGCGGACCAGGGGCTTCTCGCTGCCCTTGCCGAGCTTGGCCTGCTCCAGGCTCCAGTACTCCATGTCGAAGGTGTCGGCTTCGTTCGCCGGCGCGAAGCGGCGCACGGTTTCCGCGACCAGGCCCAGACCCGGAATCGCCACCAGGCGTGGCAGCGGATCGAGTGGCTTCTTGACGCCGCCGGCGCGGGCGTTCTGACGGCTGAAACAGTCCTTTTAGCGCTCGATGTAGGCGGCCAGGGCCTGCTCGATCTGGGCCGCTCCGGGATCGGCGGGCAGCACCAGCGGGAAGGCCTTGGTGCGGATCACGTGGTCCGGGGTGGCGACGCCGCGGTGGACCCAGTCGGCCAGGCGGGGATCGTTCACCACCGAGAGCGCCAGGGGGGTGCCGCGCCGCGCCAGCACCCAGCGGCCCTGGGCCCCTTCCGCCTCGGCGGCCCGGCCCAGGGCCCCGCGCAGCACCGGCAGCAACGCCGCCGCCCCACCCGCGGGCTCCGGCACCGGCGCTGGTTGGCTCCAGGGTTTGGCGCTGTGCGCCTGGTGAATGCGTTCCTCGGCCTGCCGCACCAGCGCAATCATCCGTTCGTAGCTCTGCCTCGCGGTGGCGCCGAAGGAGAACAGGCCATGCTGCAGCAGCACCATGCCTTCGAGCTCCACGCCGGCGGCACGGGCGCGGGCCTCGGCCTCCTCGTAGGCGCTGGCGGCCGCCAGGGCGAGGGCGAGGCCGGGCATCACGTACGGCACCAGCGCCACCCGATCGGCGTAGACCTCGCGGCAGATCGCCGCCCCATCGGGTTGGTCGGCCAGGGCGAGCAGGGCGACCGCACGGGTGTGGTCGACGAAGGTTTGGGGTAGAAAGGCATGCAGCAGCGCCTCCACCGATGGGTTGGGGGCGGCCGGATCGATCAGGTTCTGGTGCTGGGCCGCCACCATGTCTTCATCGCTGAGGGCCGGCAGGGCGCGCAGGACCTGCAGGGGTTCGAGCCGCACGGCCGCGTGGCACGGCGGCTCAATCAGGGGCCAGATCCCAGCCGGAGCCCTTCACCCGCAGCAACGGGATCGTTTCGCCAAGCAGCCCCGTGACGGTGGATTTCACCGAGGTGTTGCCGCCGCCGTGCAGCACCAGCTCCGGGTCGGCGTCGAGCAGTCTGGCCGAGTAGGTGCGCAGGGCCAGGTCCTCGCCGATGCCCTGGGCGCCGTAGTGGGCGATGGCGGCGGCGGCATCAGCCTCAGACCAGTGGTTCAGGGCGGGCATGGATGGCGCCGGGGCTCGTTGGGCCCCGCGAGGCTATGGGGCAGCCTCCTGTGGCAGGCGGCGCAATTCCGTTTTCAGCCAGTAGGAAAGGACTTCCCCTTGGAACGAGGAACCGCATCGGCTGAAACGCGACATCCTCAGCCTTCGCAAAGCCCCATGGCCAAGTTGCCAGGTGATCAGCGCGATCGAGAAGCGTGAGTCCAAACTGATGGGGCCAACCACGTCGCTGAACTGACGCGATTTTTGACGACCACTGCAATCTGGTGATTGACATGGTGGAGTTGTGATGACGTCCGGGAGAGCAAGTCACCCTGGTACTCAGGCTGGCAATCGGCATCAGCCTGTTCGCTTCCTTGCCAACAGACTGAGACCAACACACTGACCCACGATGAAAGCCATCATTCCCACGCCGGGTGTGCCGCTCAACGTTCCCCGTTCTCTGGTGGAGATCGATCTCCCCAGCCCCACCCCCGGCGATCACGACCTGGTTGTGCGGGTTGCAGCGATCAGCGTCAATCCTGTGGACACCAAGGTGCGTGCTGGCCTGTTGCCAAACGCGGCCCCTCCTTGGGTGCTCGGCTGGGACGCCGCAGGGATCGTGGAAGCCGTTGGCCCGGCCACCGGGCGCTACCGGCCTGGCGATGCCGTGATCTTCGCGGGTGATATCACCCGGCCAGGCTGCAACGCCGAGCTTGTCGCGGTGGACGAGCGCCTCTGCGGCCGCCATCCCGGATTCCCTCTCCTTCGCCGAGGCAGCCGCCCTGCCGCTCACCAGCCTCACGGCCTGGGAAAGCCAGTTCGACCGCCTCGGCCTCGATCCTGATGGGGCCGAGGCCGGCAGTTCGCTGTTATTCCTCGGCGGGGCTGGCGGTGTGGGATCGATCGCCATCCAGCTGGCCAGGCTGGCCGGCCTGACCGTGATCGCCACCGCCTCACGGCCTGAAAGCCGGGCGTGGGTGCGCGAGCTGGGCGCCCAGCACGTGATCGACCACAGCCAGCCCCTGGCGCCGCAACTGGCAGCGCTCGGATTCAATGCCGTGGACACCATCGCAAATTTCGCCGACAGCGATGCCTACTGGGCGGTGATGGCCGAGCTGATCCAGCACCAGGGAGCCATCGTGGCCATCGTGGGCAACAGGCATCCGCTCGATCTCAACCTGCTCAGGGACAAGAGCGTGCGCTTTACCTGGGAGTTCATGTTCACCCGGGCCAAACACCGCACCGCCGACCTTGCCCAGCAGGGCGCGATTCTCGATGCCGTGGCAGACCTGATCGACACGGGACGGCTGCGCACTACCCTGCGCACCCATCTGGGTCCGATCAGCGCCGCGAACCTCCACCAGGCCCACACCCAGCTGGAAACCGGCCGCACGATTGGCAAGCTGGTGCTGGAAGGGTGGCCCTGAGGGCTCACTGCGCCAACCTGGGCTACTGAGAGGCCCAAAATTTTAACGGCGACCTGGGCCAGGGCCTGTTCAGCCCGCAGGTTTATCACCCCGGAGCATTCAGCCGCGACGACACCAACCCCAGCGGCATGGTTGTCGGAAAGACGTCGCACCGTAACCGTGAAACGGATGCACCCTGCTTGGGCGCAGGGGCTGAGAGGGCATCGGGTGCATCAACAAGGGCGGAGCAGCCGAGAGCATCAGCGTGAACACCCGCGGGCGGTTCCGCTGGTTTCGCCCTTACCGCAACAGCCTCGATCCCACGCAGAGAGTGCAGATCAACAGCGACAGCTTCACGTTCAGACTGCTTGCCCGCCGGCGTGCCTCTGGAAGGTGGAATGAAGCCGACTCTGGGTGATGGAGCTATCACGGGTACCGATGGTAGTCTTTCATCCTTCAAGTGCAATCTGCACGGTGAAGTCTTCCCGGTGGGGCCGGGTGGAGATGATCAATTCGTCGTCATCGGCTACTTGTGTGGTCTTCAGGCACCAGGCTTCTGAGACCCGCCCAGTGGTGCGGAGGGGCGGAGGCCCAGGCGCCAGGTCCCTACACTGTCGTCGAACCAGAAACCATTGGCTTCACCACCGATCGTGTGAACCGGAAAGCCGGTGAGGGCCCGCTGGCAAAACAGGCGTACCAGCTTGTTCTCCACCTGGAGAAAGAGGTTGTGCTCAGCGGCCACCTTGCTGCCACCGGTGAAGTCGAAGTAGGTGGCACGGGAGCCGAAGCCGGAGCGGGCGATCCCAAGCCGCACGGGATTGATCGCGTCCGACAGGCGCAGGATGCCATCCCAGGCGTTCAGGGTGATGACCACATCGACGGCGAACTGGATTCGGTTGACCCATTCCGTGTGATCATCAGCATCCACATCCGCCTGGTGAAGGATGAGCGTGTCGAGCTTCAGCGGGACACCGTCGAGCGCCTTGGTGCGGGTCATCATCTCCAGCACCAGATTGCCCTGGCTGTGCACATGCAGGCACAGCGAAAAGTCCCTCACCGGTGGCACCAGCCGCGTTGTACTTGTGGCGGGCTTGCAGAGCAGGGCTGGCGCTGCAAAGTAGGCCCAGACTCGCTCGAGCACGATCGCCAGGGCCGCAGCCGAAGGAACAGCTGCCGCCTGGGCCCTGCGGTAGGCGTTCACTGGGTCGAGCACCACACCACCGGGCTTCGAGGGCCAACTGAACAGGATGACGTTGATCGGCTGGCTGGTTTTTCCCGTGCGTGACCATTGGTAGCTCTGCTCCAGCCCATGGGCTTCCTCCAGGCTGTCCAGGAAGGACTGGCCATAGCCGTGCACGGAAACAACCCACTTCGGGCTCAGCGATCCATCCCTGACCTGAGCCAAAACGGCACGAAACAGGATCTGACTGGGTAACTCCTTCTGTCGGCTCTTTTCCTCCTGGAGGTTCAGCGTCCACCGGTTCGTGTCCTTGTTCTTTTCGGCAATCGCGAGCCGCAACTCGTTGCTACCCTTTCCATTCTGGATTTCACCGAACAGCTGTTCGTCGCCTGCGCCGCCGGAGGTTCGAATCAAGGCCCTGTTGGTGAAAACGATGATCATGGTTTTGATCGCAGAGGAAGTTCCCCGTAGGGTGGCTCTGAATCGGATGGCTGTCCAACAGGATGCTTTTTCCTGGTACCTGGGCCAGCCGGCTGATCAAATAATCTCTGGTTGTCAACGAAGTGGCGATCATGGCAGGCACCCAGGAGGTGGACCCGCTCGTGCGAGCCCGGGAATGTTGAAGCTGGATGGCGCAATTCAGCTTCAGTGATCCTCCTCCTCGAGCACCGGTTCCCAACGCAAAGGACCAAACTCTGCAATGACGGCTTGTAGCGCATCCAGTTCCGCTTTGCTCCGGCCCTCGAAGCCCAGAACCACGGAATTGGTGGGCCGAGTCCAGTCCAACTTCCGGTCGCCTGCGTTGCCGCCACCCCCGGTGGTCTGGCCGTCGCTGGTGGTCAGCCGAAGCTGATCAACTCGGGTTCCCGTTTTCGCATTAATCCGCTCGATGCTGACCCCATCGGCCAGCTCGACGGATCCTTTGTCACTGCCCCCGTCGCCGCCGAACTGCGCTTCCCACTCCTTCTCCTGTTCTGCGAGCAGACCGGCACTCTGCTTGTAGCTCAGCCTGATCTGATCCACTCGCCCCCCGGCCCGCAGGCCCACCTTCACCAACCGTTGCCGGCGCTCCACCGCATGGGCCCGGTCCTCATACTCAAATGCAACCCCTCCACCCCCGCCCATCAGCTCTCCGTCCACGACCCGCACATTCAGCCGTGGACTGCCTGTGGTGAGAGAAGACAGAACTGGCGGAGATAGTGGGGCGGAGGGAGCCTCGCTGTATTGCTGCTCCAGGGCATTGATCGTCTGCAGGTCGGTGTTCAGCTGAACGCGGTTGGCTGCCAGGCTCGGATCAGGATCGATGCCATAGAGCGCATAGGTTTTGTTCACCCATTGGCTCTGGTTGCGGATTTCCTTCAAACGCAGCTGCTTGCGCAGCAGCCCCTCCTGAGCAAACGAATCGCCCAGGAAGAGAGCGCGGTTTTTGGCAACAGCGGCGAGTGCTGTGCGCAGCTCCGGAACCGTTTCATAGCCACGGGTCTCCAGTGACAACTCCTCGGGCTGATCCAGTTCCAGCGATCCAAACCCGGTGGCAAAGCTCACGAGGTCGTCTGGGCCGATCTGGGGCGTCTTGCTGAGGCCTCGAACCATCACCTTGAAGTCGGTGTTCACACTGGCCTGACGGGACGCCTCCGCCAGGTTCTTGTTCAGCTCGGGCGCCAGGCCGAGTCCACCCATCGGCAAGAAAGCGCTGAACGACTGCTCAAGCTGGTGCGCCTGATCTCTTGATTGCGTATAAAACGTGTACACCCCCAGCACTTCTCCGCCCACGCGCACCGAGCGCACGTAACTGTCGCCGTGTTGCGCCACGAAGGCGTCAAGGCTGGCCGCATCATGCGGCACCGGGACATCGGCCCGTAGCCGCGGATCCACCACCTCCAGAGCGCGAACCACCCGCCGGGCTTGCACCACCAAGGAAAGGCTGAACACCGTGGTGTGCAACGAATCCAGAAATTGATGGCGGGCCTTCAACAGGGGTATGGGTAGTGGACCTAGGCCAACCGAAAGGGCCGCACCGCCCTGCAGCGTGCGGCTGAGCTCACTGGCGTTCCGGCACAGCTTCACCGCGAGCTGGCTCCCGTCACCCTCCGCAGAGGCGGGCGTGGGGAGGCCCTCAAGCGCAGAGGCGAGCCCCAGGTGAGGTTCCACCACCGTGTTCCGGCCCCGCAGAAGTGCGTTGGTAGCAAGTTCAGCAACTTGGTCGGATGGTGGCATGACCACTTCAGCAGGCTCTTATACAAAGGATGCCAGATCCGAGCTCGATTCGGTTGAGCAGGGTCTAATTCATAACCAGAAGGTGTCAATCGCCAGGGCCGTGTTCCCTGCCACTTTCGCCGAAAGGACCAAGGACGACCTTGTTGGCAGACTCTGAGTTGATCATCGATAGCCTGGCCAGTTTTCGCTCCGTGCGGAAAGCGGTTGCTTCGATCAGCCGATAGTTAAGCAGGGGCCTCATCCCAATGAGCTGACTGGCCTCCGTTCGAACAACACGGTGCTCAGCAACCTGAAATCAACTTCAGCGGAACCTCCCTTGCCCGCGATCCGATCAGCACACCGATCACTACCTTCCTGTGTTCAAGTGGACTTTTTAACTGGAGCTTGAAATTTGTCAGCAGACCAGTCGATTGATGCATGCGTTCTACCGCTGGACGACACTGAGTGAGCGGCTTCTGAGTGGGGCATAGGGTGTTACCTAATCAAGATCGAGAATGGCCTCGCCAGCTAAGTAGCACACCTAGACGCCCAATCCAAGATGTAAAGACATGTTAATATTTCCAGCGACGAGATGGCTAAGAATTAAATAGATGTCTACCCTTATTCTTGGTTATTATTACTAATTAATATGAGCCATTTCTTTTCAAATGCCCGAAGGCGACCAGCCTATTTGATCTCCTTTCCCCAAAGGTGGTCGAAGGCACTCATGTTACTAGTTCTCGGCATCGTCGTGGTGTTGAGCGTGGCTTCTATTGGCGTCGCCGCTGATGTCCCTCGTGAACCAACGGGTGTGTTGGATAGCAGGGGTCAGAGCATCCTACGATACGTGATTTACCTTTCAGTACCCATCGGCGGAGCCTTGGGCGGGTTCATTTACAGCATCAGCCGAAACCGGGGGTTCATTGTTCCCCACTGGGTCCAGCAACCCAAAGAGGACAATGAAAACCAAGACATTGGCAGCACTGTTGCCACCGATTTAGCTTATACGAAATTTGATCTCGGCACCGTCGCTGACCTACTGGTTGGGATCGGCGGCGGAATCATCATCTTCAACCTGGTGCCCCAAGGTCAAGAGGATCTATTCGAAGGTCTATTGAACTATAAGGCCAGCCTCGGCACTGCCGTGAGCGTGGTGATGAAGATTATGGCACTCTCTCTGATCGGTGGATTTGCTGGTATCAGTCTGTTCGATGAAGCTGCTAAACGCATCAATCGGCAACTGCAGGAAACCCAGTCTGAATTGCTCGTCAATCGCGGCAAGATTCAACAACTGCAGCAGAACGACCAACAGGAATCCGATATACAGTATCTGCTTAATCCACTGGTTGACCCCTCCATTGGACCCCTCAGCGACACGCAGAAGGATGCGCTCGAGTCCTCTATCCTCAAGGCGCCCCTGAACATTCGAAACAAAGTGTTCGAACGGCTTCAGAAGGCCTACGACAGCAATTCAATCACCGGCACAGGCGCAGCGGCCCTCACTGAGGCTGAGATCCAGACTCGCATGACCTTGCAGGAAGGGCTCTTAGCAGGATTCAAGGACCTCATCACCGCTTCTGAAGAACAGAAGAGCTCTGGTAAGGGGGAGGACGCTTTCCTTCACCGTTACCGAGCTCACCAGGGCTTCGTCCACATCCACCTCGGCGCGGGATCCGAACGGATCGAAGGGAAGAATGGAAATGCTAGTAGACATTGGCGCCAGGCCGAGGAAAGCCTAACCCTTGCGATCCAACTGCGGGACCTCAGTGCAGCAGACAAGGAGATGTACTGGCACTACAGCCTCCAGCGTATGGTCGCTCGCTACAAGCTCGACAACACCGAACCGATCCAGGCCGAGATCAATCAACCGGAGGTTAAGAAATGGCTTAACAAGGATCCTGGTATCCTCCACGCCATCCTCACGTCACTGCCCGCCGATTTCGGCGCCTTTCTGCGTGGCCTCTTGCCCGCGTTGTTTGAGGGCGAGGAAGCGACTCCACTACCCCCCCCCGATCCTTCCACCATCCGTAAGAGCTGGAGGGATCCGTAAGATGGACAACAAGCTCATTCACTTTACTTCTCATTCCTGCAAGTTGCCAACCACTCCTTCGCAAAATGCTCCAATGAAGCCCTTTACTCCCAATCTGCGATCACCTCTCGCTCCTCTGGATCCAGAAAAGTCTTGGAGGACTGAGTAATGGATTCGAACTTCGACCTGGACTTGGCGATTGATCAGGCCTGCGATAGGGCACAAAGATTTATTGACGAACTACGCAAGAACAAGCCGCAGGTTGCGGCCAGTGATTCGCGCATGGGTGACGTGCGGTTGCTCGATGCCTTTCTTCGTCAGATTCCATATCCTCCACAACCTGACCGGCCAATTGGGGCTATTCCTCTTCAAGGTTTAGGCTTTGGTATTGTTCAATCAGGAGATAACTCGGCCCCGTTGAGACAGAACCCAGTGGGACTAGGTTCTGTAGAAAAGGGACTCAAGCCATTGCTTAACTTTATCTACTCTGGTGAAGGTGGCTACGATTCCTACAATCGAGGACGGGCGGGGGATTCACCAGGCAGATGGCCGGGTGGGCTTCAAAAGCTCACAATTGCTCAAATTATGGAGCTGCAAGACCAAAATGAAATCTTTGCAGTTGGTGCAGCCCAGTTCATCCCCACTACATTACCAATGGCACTGAAGGAAACGCAGTTGAAAGGAAGCGATCTTTTCAACGCCGTGAATCAGGATAGATTGGCAGTGGCCCTCCTGTTAGGGAGAAAACGTCCTAAATTGGCGTCATATCTGAAGGGTGACAATAACGATCTTGATGCTGCACAGACAGATTTGGCCCATGAGTGGGCCTCAGTGCCTCTGCCGAATGGAAAGGGGGCCTTCGATGGCGACTCTGCGGGCAACAAGGCGACCAAGAATGTGCCTGAGGTCCGGAACGCCCTACAGCTTGCACGAAGTGCTCTGATGACGATTAATATCAACGGACCTGACATTAAAGTTGCAAACGTACACATCAATGATGCCCACCATGGAACTAGTCAGACTGTTCTTAAGCCTAAGATTAAAGAGTTTATCCAAAGTCCTAATTGCAATAGTCGTGGTCAGGGCGTATCCATCAACACAGTAGTAATTCACTATACAACTGGTGGCCTAGAAAGCGCAATCAATACGTTTAAAAACCCCAAGGAGAAGGTCTCAGCTCATTACATTATTGATAAGAACGGAGATATTTATCAAATGGTAAAGGACAGTGACAGGGCTTGGCACGCCGAACAGGCAAACGCAAGTAGCATTGGCATTGAACATGTAGCCAGAGATGGAGACCGATTAACTGATGCACAAAACAGTTCATCCGTACAACTCATCAAATGGTTGATTTCTGAGTATAATATTACCTTGGCAAATATTAAAGCGCATAAGCAGATTCTCCCAACTTCATGCCCAGGAACTATCTTTGGAGATGCTGTAAATGATACCATTTTACCTAAGTTTAAAGATTGGGTTGCTAAAAACTTCTCTAAGAGCGCTGCTCCAAGCGGACAATTGGGACCTAGCGGGCTAGGCCTTTACATTGTCCAAGGGGGCGATACCCTTTCCTCGATCGCTAGTTTGCACGATACGTCTTTAGAAGAAATTCTCAGGATTAATCCTGATGTGAATGATCCCGATAAGATCTTTATCGGTCAACAAATAATTGTCGCTCGAGTGGATGGCGATGATCTATTCATCAGCTCTAACAGTCGCTCTTTAAATCTTCCTGTTGTCATTTCAGAACAACAGCTTGGCCCACCTACTTATCAGGACTTCTCTCATCCCCTCCTGGGTAATGTCACAATAACAGGAGGGTACATGGAGCCTCATCTTCACTCAAGAAAGGGGCCTCTAAAGGCAATCTTTCTAAATGAAGTTCTACGGACACTCGAGCCATCCGGCCGCAACATTGGCATTGATTACGACGTGCAAGATCGAAAAGTTAAAGCATGGTACGGAGGAGTAGTGACTAGGGCAGGTAACGAAGGCGGGTATGGAAGACGAGTACATGTTCAACTTGATATCAAATTCAAATATCAAGGAAGACCGTTCACAGTTTTTCAAGCATACGCCCATCTCCAGCAGATACAAGTGAGCCAAGGCCAGAAGATTAGCCAAGGCCAGCAAATTGGTGTTATGGGTGGTTCTGGTGCGAGTGGAGATAATGATTATCCTCCTCACGTGGACTTGAGCACCTATCTCTTTGTCGAAAAAGAAATGGTTCAACTCAACCCCCAAGCCTTAGATAGGCAATTGGCTTCAGGGAACCTCGAAAAATCGCAAAAAAGCTTGACGTAATCAGGATCTGAATTAGAATCAAAAAATTCATATACAGCTCGGTAATGGGTCAGCGCGGCTTCTGGGATGAACAGCAGCGGGTTGCATAAGTCTGAGAAGAAGCCAATCCTCAAGCGATTGTCGGAATCTATTCCATGGGAATTATTCAGCCCACTACTTGACAAGGGCTGCACTCAGGAGCGCAAGAGTAATGCTGGTCGGAAGTGGATTGATCCGCTGATTCTTTTCAAGATGCTAGTACTCCAGCGGCTTTTCAACCTGAGCGTAGGTGCAGCCTTCCGCTTACGGTTAAAGAGATCGAATTCCAAGTAAATGACCGGCGCTCCTTTGTGGAGTTTATTGGCCTTGGCGTAATGAACGATATTCCAGATGCAACTACAGTGGTCTTCTTTAGGAGTTTGCAGAAAAACCATCTCGCAGCGCTCGTTTTCCACAGGTACAACTGATTACTTGCTGATTGCAGTTTATCTGAGACTTGCACGCCTGCAGAAGGCTCGATTTCAGCACCTTATTCGTGAATTGAGCTCCTGATTTGTTCCCCTTGGGCACACCTCTGGACAACGGGCTGTTCATGCCGCCTCCATCGCGGGCTTGAGCAGGTTGCCCAGGCGGATCAGGTTGTAGGCGATCACGTGCAGGCCGAACACGGCGCCGACCTTCTCGGTGCCGCGCAGTTTGAACTGGCGCAGCCCGCCGAACGCCTTGATCCAACCGAATACCTCTTCGATCCCTCGGCGGGCGTTGATCGACTTGTCGTAGCCCACGTGACGGGTGGTCCGTCCATCAATTGCTGAACCGACGCTGCGGGCGGTGTTCTGCGCCACGTGCGGAGTGACGCCCAGCCACCTCATCTCAGCCACGAACCCTTTCGTGTCGTAGTTCATGTCGGCGCCGAGCGTTTTCTGGTGGGCACCGGCGAGGTCTGCTGCCATCTTCTTGACGGCATCCCGCTCACCGGTGCCCGTGGCCTGTGTGACATGGCAAGCGACGATCAGGTCATGACGGTTGTCCATGAGGACATGTCCCCGATAGCTCAGCTGCGCTGGATGGGCATTGGATTTGCGGGCCAGCAAGGCCTCAGGATCCGTGTTGGAGCGGTGGGTTTCATTGCTGAGCTTGATGCCGCGAAAGTCGCCCTTGGCCCGCTTCTTTCCCTCTTTGGGTGCACCGAATCCTTCGCCAGGACCTGTGGGCGGAGGCGGAGGATCCTCCTGGCCATCGATCCGCTTCAAGGAAGCGTGTGACGCCCAGGCCTGCAACAACGTGCTGTCCACAGAGAAGTGCTCTTCACTGAGTAGCGGTTTGACCTCGGGAGATCCCATCAGCTTCTCCAGGAACAGCCCCATGACGTCGTCATTGAGGAGGCGTTCGCGGTTCTTTGTGAATGTGGTCAGATGCCAGATCGGATCGTCGGGGCTCAAGCCCACAAACCAGCGGAACATCAGGTTGTAGTGGAGCTGCTCCAGCAGGAGCCTTTCCGAGCGGATCCCGTAGAACGCCTGCAGCAGCGAGGCCAGCAGCAGCTGCTCTGGTGGAACCGATGGTCGTCCTTCTGAGGCGTACAGCCTGCAGAAGGTGGGATTGAGCCGATCGAGAGCCTGATCCGCCAACTTGCGAATCCGCCGGAGCGGATGGCTGCTCGGGATCCGCTCCTCGATCGAGACGTAGGAGAACAAGGAGCCGCTGCGCTCCTGTTGGCCTCGCATCAACGTATGGGCAGTTGATCCACTCTCGCAGTGGTGGCTGGGTTTTTCAGCAAACTCTTAGAGAGCGCCTACGTAAGGCTGATGTGATCGATGAGCTCTTCGAGCTGGTTGAGGGATACCTTCGAGAACAGGGCCTCGAAGCCCGTGGTGGTCAAATCATTGATGCAACCTGGTGCCAGTTCCAAAGCAACGCAACAGCCGAGAAGAGAACAAGGAAATCTTGAGCAACGCCCGCTCCAGGTCCTCTCTTCTGAGCTCCAACAATGCTCCCTTCAGCAGGGACTAAATGCCTCGTCTGCATGGGCGGCTGGAGTGAAGTCCATCGGTGCGTTGCAGTCGCCCATTGAGTGTTCCCACTTTCCTTGGGTTTGGTCTGTGCGTGTCGGGTAAAAAGCAGAATCTTGTTCAGCATGAGATCACCGCAGCAATCCAGTGCCAAGGAACGGGTCCGGATTCGACAGGGCTACGAACACCGATACATAGGTTGCCAGCAGGAGCCACAACACCCGGAGCAGGATGAAACTGGTGGCTGGGAAATCAATGTGGGAAGCGCATACCAGGCTGCTCAGCCCGGCGATCAGTCCAGCGACGGTGTCCACTGCGCCGAGAATCGGGCTGCGCAGCAGGAAGTAAAGGGTGGTGAAGGCTGCAAACAGCACCCAGCCCATACCCTCCGACCAGAGGAACGCCACCCGCCATGGGGTACGCACCGGCGCGTTGGCAATGCGGGACAAGGCAACCAGGGATGTTGCGTTCAGAAACAACCAGATCGGCGCAAAAGCCCAATCGGGTGGTGCCAGTTCAGGCTGCTGAAACGAATTGTAAAAGGCGAAGTCACCGCCAAAACCGGCCGGCAGGGCACTGGTCACGTTGGCTGCAGCAAAGATGACCATGGCGTGCCACCACCTGAAACCAGCACGGTTTTCCATTCATCACCACCACGGAAGATCGTTTCATCGCTTGCTCTGACACATCCTTATTGCTTGCAGTGAATGGTGTTGGAAGCATAGGATTGAGTCTGCAGTTCGCAGCCTGGATATCGGGTGTCTCGCAAGATGTTTTAAAATTGTTCTGTTCTCACCCTTTTCTTCACATTGTTGATGGCGCGCAGGATTCCCCAGCATCCCCTGCCGCACAAGGGTTTCATGAGCTGCCCGCCTCCGGTTGGTGACGCCCCGGGAACTAGTGGACCACCGAGGCCTCTGGCCAGCCCTTGCTGCTGGCCGCGCGGATGCTTCGGGACTGCGCTGCTGCCAAACGGCTGCTGTGTTCGGCGACGATAGACCTGCCCAGAGGGGCAGGCAAGGAGCACTACTTGCTGACCGCCTTCCAAATCCACCAGCCAACCAGCCCGACAAGCACCCAGGGAACCAACGATCGGAAGACAAGGAGGACCACCAGAACAACCAAGGCAGAGACGGCCGTCCGCTTGGCCAGAGCCTTCGACTCATCGGTCATGTAGCGCCAGCGGGGAATGAGTGACATGGGTCAAGCCTGATCTGACCTGACATCCTCTCGCGCCACTGGCATGCCCATGGCGTCCCAGACACTGGAAACCCCCTCTGCCAGCAAAGTGATGCTCCTCCTTCACGCTTACTTTCACCAGCAGGTGGCCTGATGGAACCGATCAATGCGTCCCTGCAGCTTGACGGCGGATGAGCCCACCTCACCGTCAGAGCGTGACGGTGATCGTCCAGGAGCTGGGCATTCATGTGATCACCCTCTACAAATTGAGCAAGGCCTGGCGCCTGCAGGGGGGAGGCGGTGCCGACCAAAGAGAAGAACCCCGAGGGTATGGGGAGCCGTCAAGCGCACCGACAACAGGTTTTAAATCAACCCTGAGGAGTCACTCCCAGCCTTGCCAGTAGGCTTGAACCAACCGGTAGGTTGCGTCGCACCAGACATTCAATACTGGTGGTTTCTTTGATTAGCTCGAGCCCGTAAGATGTCAGAGACTCTGAGTTATAGATGGCTGCTGAGAGCACCGGATTAGTGTATATTTGTGTAAAGGCATCATAGGCTACCATTGTGAGCATTAAAGTGCCGAACAGCAACCCGGGTTGAGAGTCTTCGGCGAACAAACCGATCACGAGTTCAAGATTGTCTATGCTCCCATAAAGCGATTTCAATTGCTCTTGAAGGGCGATTTCTTTAGTGAGCTCGGCGAATGATCTGAGCTTCTTAAGGCCAAAATTCTGGCGATAATTATTATAACTCTGCAGTCTAAAGTCCCGCCCCATCTTGATTGTCTGATACTCTGACCCCATCAGAAAGTCCGGGTTGTTTCCAAGACTGATGCATCCGGCTGGCTGGGCTGAGGCCGTGCTGATGATGCCAGCCAGCCCCTTCTCTTCAAGGAGGGCATTGTTCCAGCGATAAAGAGAGGCATCAACCGGGTTTTCATCCACTATCAGTTGATCGGGAACCAGGCCATGCCATCGGTAGAGCAGGTTGAATTCCAGTGCCATCCAGTTTGTGCGGTACCAGTGTTGGGTCTCGGCAAAGTTGGTATCCAACCGAAAGAGCGGTTCACCTGTGATGTGATTGATATAATCTTCGATGGTTAATTTAAGCAGCAAGCAGATGTTGATCAGACGTGCTGTCTGAAACAGACGTTCATCCGCATCCTCCCAATCTGGATACCTTACGCTGAGTTCATGGCAGATCCTGTTGTGCTCCCGCAGGAAGACCAAGCTAAGGGCAGCATAACCTACTGATGAATTCCCTCTCTCGAGGCCGGTGGCATAGAGCTTATCAAGCCTTTTATCCAGCTGGTCTTGCGGCAAGTTAGGGAAACTCCCCTGCAATGCATTCCTTACCCATGTGGTGTCGCCATGCGGGTAGAGACCCTTATCACGGACAACCTTACCCTCTAAATCCAGGCAACTATACTCCTTTTTAACATGCCATTCGCCGTTTGAATTCCGCACACCTAAATAGTCGGGATACTCCTCGCCATCAATGATCTGCGAGCGCAGGCGACCTCCTTCTTTACTTCGCAGACAGCAGGCTTCATGCTCGTAGAGACCATAGATCTGACACAAGTCGACATCATGGTTTGAGGTATTCTTGCGTCGGTCGCTGGGGTCACCACGCAGCACACTGTCAGTGAACCACTGTGCAAAGAACATGAACAGAACAGAGGAGCGGTCTGTCTTCATCGTTTCCCCGCGGGAAAATAATGAGGTCACTGGCCCCCAGCGATTAGGCCCCTTCGGCGTATCGTCTGGAAGTGCGGCCATGCTTGCCTCACTGACGGGGGCGATATGACGCGCGGAAAATCGACGATCTGTGAGTGAGGGCCAGGAGGTGTAGTCGCAAATTGGTCCGCTTGCGCTGCCAGGCACAGCCGGCACCGGTGACCAGAGGCTGAACGGCCGAGGTCGGGGCGTCGTTGAACTGGCAAGCATATTGGTGGCGAATCTGTTGATCCGCATCCCGAGCCAGGGAATCGAGGAAGCCCAAACTAGAAGCTTTCGGATTAGTTGCACCTGAACCAGAATAGATAGGATCATAGCTCTTAAATACTGGAATTCTTGACCTTAGCCTTGGCGTATGCGTTCAGGGGTCGTACCAAGCCTGATCTGAACGGCGAGCCTTGACAGGTCGCCGCCATCCGGTTGGATCTCAAGCAGAGATCGCTTGAGATGAACTCCGCTCCCACTGGCATCGCCGACAGCGACTGGGACGCG
>NZ_JAHLYV010000022.1:0-64834 GCF_025128115.1 Synechococcus sp. CS-1326
ACCTCACCCAATCTGAATGACCTTCCAGGGTGTGGGTGCAGCGGCCGCTGGTCGAATCCCACATCCGGATCGTCTTGTCCTCGCTGCCAGAAGCAAGCCAGCTTCCATCCGGCGACCAGGCAATCGAGCTCACCCCTCTTGAATGACCTTCCAGGATGTGGGTGCAGCGGCCGCTGGTCGAATCCCACATCCGGATCGTCTCGTCATCGCTGCCAGAAGCAAGCCAGCTTCCATCCGGCGACCAGGCAATCGAGCTCACCCCTCTTGAATGACCTTCCAGAATGTGGGTGCAGCGGCCGCTGGTCGAATCCCACATCCGGATCGTCTTGTCCTCGCTGCCAGAAGCAAGCCAGCTTCCATCCGGCGACCAGGCAATCGAGCTCACCCCTCTTGAATGGCCTTCCAGGGTGTGGGTGCAGCGGCCGCTGGTCGAATCCCACATCCGGATCGTCTCGTCATCGCTGCCAGAAGCAAGCCAGCTTTCATCCGGCGACCAGGCAATCGAGCTCACCCCTCTTGAATGACCTTCCAGGATGTGGTTGGAGCGATCAGGGAGCAGAAACGGTAAATTCTCTTTTATTTGCAACTCCTGCACCAGTTGCATCAGTTGCATCAGTTTTGGTTCAGACTCCTTGAAAGACACCTGTTGTGGGGTGTCAGCTGGGAGTGCTCGCAATAGACAAAGGCTATGCAGCGGAGGGGCTTGCAAGGCCCACTGCCACAACGCCTCGCTGTCTCCAGCGCGTTTAAGTAACGCCACCGTGGTATCCCAGTCTTCTTCTGTGAAGGTGTCAAGGGGTTTGGTATCCTGCATAGCGCGCAGCCACTCAGGCCTGCCAGCCCTCGCCGCTACTTCCGCCAAGCGTTTACGAAGCGGCGGACTTGCAGCAACGTGGGCCTGGGCTAGCAGTGTGCCATCCAGATCCAGTTCCTCGTAGCGCTGTAGTTGGCCGCTCAATATCCAAAACAAAGCTCGATCTGATGGATCAGAGGGTGCATGACTAGCGCTCAGCAGCAAATTGATCAGTTCGTCTCCATCAGCCCCAAACATCATCCAGTGATTGCAAAAAGAATCTATCCACGATGGTCTTTGGAGCAGAAACTGAAGGGTTCTGCATGCCATCTCACACGATGAGTGATCAGACCACGCATCGAGTAAGGCAGGCACAACCTCCGGTCCATCATCGACCAGCCGCTCCGGCGTGTTACAGGCCATAGCCACAGCAATCCGCAATTCTACTGGCAAACGAGAGTACAAGTCGGCTGCCATTAGAATGGAAAACAGTTGCTTAGATCCTGACTTTTGTTGGTACTTGACAGCTGTTTCAGCAATCATCCTCAGCTGCATAACCTCCCGAAAAGCACCTAACGAATCGATCAGGGCTTGGTATGCAATTCCATCACATAGGGACTCCTGAACTGCAGCAAAAGCCAAAGCCTTAACGGCTGCAGTTGAACCATCCGCTGCTAGCTTTCGGATGGCTCTCTGCTGCTGCCATCGTCTTGACAGGCCTGGCCATAAGCGAAATCCCAGCAAACGAGATCCATACTTCTGAATCTGTAGAGAGGAAAGGGCGGAAGTCATCAGTGCAACGGATTACACAAGCTTATGGACCTAAACCTAAATCGACTTAAATGTTGCACAGATACGAGACAAGAGCTAATTGCAATGGTACTTAAAGTTCCAAGAATAATGTGGTTCATATCAATGAACTTGCTCAGAAGAAGCTATAGAAATAGCTCGGATTGACCTGTGGACAGAATTGTAAATCATTTTGGCGCTTTTAGCGCTGCTGTGGTTTGTGGAAAATTCCTACCGCCAAAGGTTGTGAGGCAGGGCATCGATGGTGAATGGCTTGGCGGTTCTACTGGCTCTCCCACCACGACTGCGACCACAGAAACCAGCTTGAAGCGGGGGGCCTGCAGCTGCCATTGAGCCCAGATCCCTGAGCACCAAACCGGCATCGGTTCCTGACCCTGATCGCAGCAATCAACGCGGTCCCGGAAGCACTCCTGCTTCCAGCTTCGCCACTCATGGCCTGAGCCACGATGCACCCTGCCACCATGCATTCCAATGGCCTTTAAGGGGCCATCCCTTCAGGGATTCAACTTGGATTTTTGCTCGGCTCCTCTTGAACGAGAGACGGCCAGCTGCGGCGTGGGATTCGTATCCCCGCCTGGTATCTGCTGCTGGTGGCCGTGCTGGGCTCCTACTGCTTCGCAGAAGGCTGCGCCTAGAGCGGCTGCAAAAGCTTGAGGGATCTGGAACGGTTCGCGCGGCGACACCATGCAGTACTTGGTGAGCAGTTGGGGCTCGAACTGCGGCGGCCGCCATCGGATTCAGCGTTTCGCTACTTCTTCCTCCAGGTGGACGTGGTGGCCCTCTGCGCTGCTATCCGTGATTGGACGATCGCCCAGATCCCCGGTGGTGCAGCGGATCTCGACCAGCTGGTGTGTGACGGTAAGACCATGCGGGGTTCGATCGAGCCCACACCTGGCGGTGGCTCAGCGTTCATTGCTCATGTGACGCTCTACTCAGCCGCTTTGGGAGTGGAGAGGAGATCAGCCAGGCCTGCTACGCCACCGGTGAGAACCACGAGCGGGCGGTGCTGAAACGGCTGCTGGGCGAGCTTGACCTGGAGGGGGTGCTGATCCAGGCGGATGCCCTGCACACGCAGCACCCGTTTTTCGACAGCTCCAGGAGCAGGGAGCCGACTTCCTCCTGACCGTTAAGGGGAACCAAAAGACATTGCATCGCCAGATCCGATGCCAGTTCCAGGGAAAGTGCCACATCCCTGTTGAGGCAAGTGTTTTCGAGGATGGTGATGGTCGTGCCATCACCTGGACACTCCGCGCCAAACAGGCACCGAAGCACATCCGCCAGGCCTGGAGCGACACCAGCTGGATCGTGGAAGTGATCTCCGTCGGCACTCGCGATGCCAAGACCTTCAGGCAGACCCATTTCTTCCTCACCAGCTTGCGCTCCACCCCAGAAGCCCTGCTGCAACTGGTGCGGGATCGCTAGAGCATTGAGAGCTGGCACTGGATCCGTGACACCCAGCTCAATGAAGACGCCCACCGTTATCGGGGCAAAGGCGCCGGAGCAAGGGCGACGCTGCGCACTGCAGCCCTCACCCTTCTCCGACTGGCTGGATTTCAGTCGATCCGGGAAGGCATCCAGGCGGTGATGCATGACATCAAGTCACGGCTGTCGATGGCACTACGACAACCAAGCCCGGAACCGAATTGATACTTTGAATCTGCCCTGGCTCCGGCCCGGTGCCAAGGGCCGCCACTGCCAACGATGGGTCGACGAAATGACGCTTCGGGGGCTTTGCGCAGCCGCGCCCTGGAACGCAGATGTGGAGTCCAGGAGGTTTGATCCTCGATCACCATCAGCCGTTCCAGCGCCTGCAGGTAGTCGTCCACGGTGCGTTCATCGAGAGCGCCATCGGCACCCGCCGCATCGACCGCCAGGTTGACCATCCGCACCTCCGTGGCCGTATGGCGGCCGAGAGCGCGCAGCACAGCCCCGACCCGGGCCGGATCCCGGCGGCGATTGCCTACCCGGCTGATGTCCACCCGGCGCACCTGTTCGAGATAATCCCGCGCGGCCCGCGCCGCCTCCTTCACCGGCCTGCCCTGCTGCGCCGGCCAGACGCCGATGGTGATCAGCTCACTGAGGTCCTGCACCGTGAGCCCCGGATCAGCCGTTCGCAGCGCTTCTCCAGCGAACAATCGCCGCAACGACACCACGCCACTGGACGCCCCGGTTTCAAGGAGAGTCATCGGGCGCATTCGTAGAAACGAGCACCGACCGGCGCGGTATGGCGGCCCGCGTCGTCAGCCGGCACCGACGAGCCAGTGAGGAGGAACTGACCAGCCTGATCCGCCGCATCCACGGCCCGGCTGACCTGATTCCACAGCCCCGGTTCAACCTGCCATTCATCCAGAAGGCCTGGGCGGGCACCAGAGAGAACCAACGCCGGATCGACGGCCAGGGCCTGCCGGGCACCGACATCAATGTCGAGCAGCACCTTGGAAGCGGCCTGCTGACTGGCCGTCATCGTCTTGCCGCAGACTTTGGGGCCTTCGATCACCACCGCGTCAGCCGCCACGAGCTGATCCCGCAGCTCGCCATCCACAATGCGAGGACGGTAGGCGGGCATCTGCAGGCTCCAATGCGTTAAGTGCCGTGATTTTATTGCTGCTTTTGCCGTGACCTGAATGCTCTTTTTGCAGACTTCTCGATGGGGCGTAAGCCGATCTCTGCCCGGTTCAGCAACGCAGACACCCTGATGTCGAGTGCTTCGAGGAAGGCACCGATCGAGCCCTTGAGCAACCTCCAGCCGCCGAACCCGATGGGCTCGAGGCCGTGGGCGAACAGGCTGGCGTTACGCAGCGTGAGCTGAACCATCAGGTCGTAGCGCTGCTCTCGGGTAAACCTCGGCGATGAGTGTTCCATGCCCCATCCCGCCATCCCCCCTGCTGCCACTGATCGCCGAACAGCTCGATGAGCTGCGTGGCCTTTGCCGAACCTTCGGTGTGGTGCGGCTTGAGCTGTTTGGCTCAGCCTCCAAAGGCCGCTTCGATCCGGCCAGCAGCGATCTGGACTTCATCGTGCGCATGACGGAACAGGAGAAGCATGGCTATTCCAGGCGTTTCTACGACTTCGCGGAGGCCTTGGAGGGGCTTTACGGGCGTCCAGTGGATTTACTCACCGATGGCTGAAGCACAACTGGCTGGTGGATCGGCCAAGCCAGCTTCCAGGAGCTGCGGGCTTAAAATCGGTTATGCCGCCAGTCATCAAAGCCCCCATCACGCCGCCACCAGCCAACACGATGGGCCCGCAATCGGAGCTGGGGCGGAGAGCCAGGGCTGTTCTGGATGGGGCGCGCTATGGCCTGTCGTTCGCGATCGGTCGCTATCTGGCCAGCGCACCCGAGCCGCTCGATCCCGCCTTCACCTGGGGGTTTCTCACCGGCCGGCCGCCCGCCTGGCAGCGGATCCTGATCGAGGGCTATCCGTTCCGTTTTCAGCGCCGCTGGATCCTGGCGAAGGCCTTCGCCGGCAGCCACGCCGCCGGCATCGAGGAGCACTACGACGTCTCCAACGCCTTCTACAGGCTGTTCCTCGATCGCGAGCTGATGCTCTACACCTGCGCCGACTTCGAAAGCGACAGCGACACGCTCGAAACCGCCCAGCGCCGCAAGGCCGATGATCTGCTCGCTCTGATCCGGCCGGCCGCCGGGGAGAGGATCCTCGATCTCGGCTGCGGCTGGGGCGGTATGATGCGCCATCTCCACGCCGCCACCGGCGAGCAAGGCGGGCTGCGGGGCATGACCCTCTCCAGGGAACAGGCCCGCCATGTCGGCGAAACGCTCGGCTACGACGTCGTCCTGGACGACTTCATCACGGCGTCCTTCCAGCCGGATTCCTACGACAGGATCTATGGCATCGGTTCGATCGAGCATGTCCGGCCGGCGGAACTGCGGCCACTGCTGCAACGGCTGCACCGGGCCCTGGCCCCGGACGGCCGCCTGGTGCTGCAGTTCTTCGCCCTCAACAGCGACCCCCTGCCGACCAGCCAGATCACCGGCCAGCTGTTCTTCCCGGGCTCAGCCCTCTCTCTCTATTCCGAATTCCTGCTGGCGGCAGGCAACGCCGGCTTCGAGATCGTCCACGATTCCAGCCGCGACTACCGGCCCACCCTGCGGGCCTGGTTCGAGCGGCTGGTCGAGAATCGGGAGGAGGCCATCAGCCTGGCCGGCCTTGAAACCTACAACCGCTATCTGGTTTTCTTCGCGGTGTCCTGGGCCTTCTTCGACCAGAACCAGGCGACGCTGCACCGGCTGGCGCTGGAGAAAACGCCAGCCACCAGATCGATCAACGCCTGAACCGATTCAGCGGGAGGCCGCCGCTCCGGCTGCCACCTTCCCCACCCCCAGCGAACGCAGTTCCTGAATCAGGCCCTGCAGCACCTGCTTGGCATCACCGAACACCATCGAAGTCTGCGGCAGCTCGAACAGATCGTTGCGGATGCCGGCATAGCCCGAACCCAGGCTGCGCTTCACCACGAACACCGAGCGGGCCTGGTCCACCTCCAGCACGGGCATGCCGTAGAGGGGGCTGGCCGGATCGCTCTTGGCGCGCGGGTTCACCACGTCGTTCGCCCCCAGCACGATCACCACATCGGTGCGGGGAAAATCGGGATTGATCATCTCCATCTCGATCAGCTGGTCGTAGGGCACATCGGCCTCAGCCAGCAGCACGTTCATGTGACCTGGCATCCGCCCCGCCACCGGATGGATCGCGTAGCTCACCGCAATGCCGTGGGCTTCGAGCAACCGGGCCAGCTCCTTGAGGCTGTGCTGGGCCTGGGCCACCGCCAGTCCGTAGCCAGGCACGAACACCACCCGCTCGGCGGCCTCGAGGGTGAGGGCGCATTCCTCCGGGCTGCAGGAGGTGACGTTCTTGTAGCCCTCGTCCTTGGCGGCTTCTCCGCCCTCTGACGAGGCCCCGGCCCCGCCGAGGGCGCCGCCGAACAGCACCGAGGTGAGCGAACGGTTCATCGCCGTGCACATCACCTGGGTGAGGATCAGACCGGCTGCTCCCACCATCGCTCCCGCCACGATCAGCAGCTCACTGCCCACCACGAAGCCGGCCGCGGCCGCCGCCACCCCGGAATAGGAGTTGAGCAACGAAATCACCACCGGCATGTCGGCGCCGCCCACCGGCAGGGTGAGGCCCACACCCAGCAGCAACGACAGGATGGTGAGCGGAAGCAGGGCCAGGGCGAAGCCCTTGAGCACCAGCACACAGCAGGCCAGGCAGGCCAGCGCCGTGGCGATGTTGACCGCATGGCGCTGGGGCCGCAGCGTCCAGGCGGGGGTGCCGAGCCACTCCTGCAGTTTCCCCATCGCCACGATCGAGCCGCTAAAGGTGATCGCACCGACCACAACAGAAGCCAGCACCGAGATCTGGCCGATCAGGCTCAGGGGCGTAGGCAGCTGCACCGCACCGATCGCCACCAGCAGAGAAGACATGCCGCCGCAGCCGTTGAACAACGCCACGGTTTCCGGCATGGCGGTCATCGCCACCCGGTAGGCCAGCAGCGCCCCGACCCCACCGCCGGCAGCCAGGCCGAGCAGCATCCACGGCCAGCCGTCCAGGCCCTGCTGGAGCAGCAGCCCCGCCACCGCCAGCACCAGGGCCAGTGCGGCCAGGCCATTGGCGGTGCGGGCGGTGCGGATCTTGGCCAGGCCCTTGAGGCCGAGGGCCAGCAGCAGCACGGCCCCGAGATCGAGCGTCAGTTCACCCATCAGTTCGATTCCTTGCGTTTGAACATGGCCAGCATTCGATCGGTCACCAGAAAACCGCCCACCACGTTGAAGAGGGCGAAGCCGAGCGCCGCGGCCCCCAGCAGGCGCAGGCCCGGGCTCGGTGCCGCGCCGATCAGCGCCAGGGCGGCCAGCAGGGTGACCCCGCTGATCGCGTTGGCGCCGGACATCAGCGGTGTGTGCAGGGTGGGCGGCACCTTGCCGATCAGCTCAAGCCCCAGCAGGCTGCCGAGCAGCAGCACCCAGAGCGCCTCCGCGGCGCCGAGATCGGTGCTCATGCCAGCACCTCCTCGAGCGCTGGCCAGAGATCGGAGCGGCGGCAACAGCCTTGATGGGTGATCAGACAGGGGTCGAGCAAGGCATCCTCAGGGTCGAAACGAAGTTCTCCCGCCTCGATCAGCTGCTCCATCAGCGCGGCGAGATTGCGGGCATAGAGAGCGCTGGCGTGCTGGGGCACGGAAGCGGGCAGGTTGGAGGCTCCCAGGATGCGGACACCACCGACGTCAACGGTCTGATCGAGGCGGCTGCCGGCGACGTTGCCGCCCTGGGCCACCGCCAGATCCACCACCACGGCGCCAGGCCGCAGCTGGGCGAGCAACTCCTCGGTGATCAGCAGGGGGGCTGGCTTGCCGGGCACCTGGGCGGTGGTGATCACCACGTCGGCCTCCTGCAGATGCAGCGCCAACTGCTGGCGCTGGGCCTCCAGGAAGGCCACCCCGGCCTGGCGCGCATAGCCACCGGTTTCACCGGGGGCATCCAGGCTGGGCGGGTCGATGAAGCGGGCGCCCAGCGATTCCACCTGCTCCTTGGCGGCGGGGCGCACATCGCTCACCTTCACCACGGCACCGAGCCGCCGGGCGGTGGCGACCGCCTGCAGGCCGGCCACGCCGGCGCCGAGCACGAGAACCTTGGCGGGTTGCACGGTGCCGGCGGCGGTCATCAGCATCGGGAAGAAACGGTCGAGCTCGGCCGCCGCCAGCAGCACGGCTTTGTAGCCGGCGATGTTGGCCTGGGAGGAAAGGGCGTCCATGGTCTGGGCCCGGCTGATCCGCGGCAGCAGCTCCAGCGCCAGCGTCGACACCCCGGCGCTGTTGAGCCGATCGAACAGGGGGCGATTGGCGTAGGGGTCGAGCAGGCCGATCAGCAGGCTGCCCGAGCGCAACAGGCCATAGCCGCCAGCCTCGGCGGCGGTTTCCAGCGGCGGGGCCTGAACGGTGAGCACCACGTCGGCCTGCTGCCAGGGATCGGCGGCATCGAACGCGGTGATCTCCGCACCGGCCTCGGCGAACAGGCCATCGTCAAAGCCCGCCGAGCGGCCGGCACCGGCCTCAAGGCCGACCTGGCACCCCCAGCCGGTGAGTCGTCGCACGGTTTCGGGGGTGGCGGCCACCCGCTGCTCCCCGGCCCGACGTTCCCTGGGCACAAACACCCTGATCACAGGATTCCCCGCACAGCGGCACTCTCTATGGAGCTTTTCGGCGCACAACGCAAGCCGTTCCTGAGCGTTGTGTTCGTGCCCCCACAGAACCAGGGGAACCGCTGCGCCGCTGGAGAACCAACAAACCAAGACATTCTTGTGTGCTGATCGATACAAGCAAGCTGGCAAAGGGTTCCTAGATCGGCGCGGAAGAATTCAGACCAGCAATTCGTCATGGCCAGCTTCACCATCACGCTCAACGACGGCAAATCGTTCAGCTGCCCCGATGACCAGTACGTGCTCGATGCCGCCGAAGAGCAGGGCATCGACCTCCCGTACTCCTGCCGGGCGGGCGCCTGCAGCACCTGTGCCGGCAAGATCCTCTCCGGCAGCGTTGATCAGTCGGATCAGAGCTTCCTCGACGATGACCAGATCGCCCAGGGCTATGCCCTGCTCTGCGTCAGCTACCCGATGAGCGATTGCAGCGTTCAGACCGGGGTGGAAGACGACCTCTGAGCCGCTGCTGCCCCTGAGCCGCCCGATCAGACGGCCTCCACGGCGCCGTACACCGGTTCCCAGCTGGCCTGATCGAGGCGCTCGATCGCTTCGGCCGGGGTGGCCGCCAGACGGGCCAGCCCCTCGTTCACGGCAGCTTTGGCCACCGCTTCCGCCACCGCCCTGGCCACAGAACCCACCTCAGCCAGCGTCGGCATCAGCGGCGCGGTGGGGTCGGAGCTGCCGGGGATCCGCTCCGCCAGGGCCTCCAGAGCCGCGTCCACCATCGCTTCGCTCACCTCACGGGCTCCCACCGCCACGGCGGCAAAACCGAGCCCTGGATAGAGGAAGCAGTTGTTGCACTGGCCGATCCGCCGCTCCAGCCCATCCACCAGCACCGGAGCGAAGGGGCTGCCCGTCGCCACCAGCGCCCGTCCCCCCGTCCAGGCCAGCAGATCGGCCGGGGTGGCCTCCGCCAGCTGGGTGGGGTTCGAGAGGGGCAGGATGATCGGCTTCTCCACAGTCGCCGCCATCCTCTCCACCACGGCCCGGCTGAACGCCCCGGCCACCGTTGAGGTGCCGATCAGCACCGTGGGACGCACCTGGCTCACCACCTCCAGCAAGCCGATCCGGCCGTCGGCATCCCGCTCAAAACCGCTCACCTCCTCGGTCGATCGGGCGAATCGGGCCGCCAGGGGCGAAGCGATCGTCTGGCCCTCCAGCAACAGCCCCTCCCGGTCGATCAGCCACAACCGCCCGCGCGCATGCTGCTCGCTCAGTCCGCTGCGTTGCAGCAGGCGCACCAGGCCCTCGGCAATGCCGCAACCGGCGGTGCCGGCCCCGAACACCACGATGCGATGGTCTTCCACCGGGACGCCGGCGCCGCGGGAGGCGGCCAGTACAACGGCACAGGCCACCCCCCGGGTGCCCTGGATGTCGTCGTTGAAGCTGGGCAGCTGGTGGCGGTAGGTGGCGAGGTTGCGGTGGGCGTTGGCCACGCCGAAATCCTCCCAGTGCAGCAGGGCGCCCGGGAACACGGCCTGAACCGCCGCCACGAACGCGGCGATGAAGGCGTCGTAGGCAGACCCCTGCAGGCGCGGCTGACGGCAGCCGGGATAGAGGGGATCGTCGATCAGGCTCTGGCGGTTCGTGCCGACATCCAGCACCACCGGCAGCAGCCGCTGGGGATCGAAGCCGGCGCAGAGCGTGTAGACAGCGAGCTTGCCCAGGCAGATTTCGATGCCGCCGATCCCCTGGTCGCCGATGCCCAGGATGCCCTCGGCGTCCGTCACCAGGATCAGATCAACCGCCCCCCCGGCGGCCGCCTGGCGCAGCACCCCCTCCAGCCGCGGCTGATCGCCGCAGGCCAGATAAACCCCTCCGGAAGGGCTCTGGTGGTCGAGGCTGAAGCGCTGGATCGCCGCTCCCACCGTCGGCGTGTAGACGATCGGCAGCAGATCGTCGATGTGATCCGCCAGGAAGCGGTGGAAGAGGGTGGCATTGGTACGGCGCAGGGCCTGGGCGAAGCGGAACTTCTCCAGATCACTGCCCAGGCCGCCGAAGCAGGCCCACGCCCTGGCCACCTGGGTTTCCAGCGTTTCAACCGCTTCTGGCAGCAACCCCTCCAGGCCGAGTTCCCGGCGCTCCCGGGGGCTGAAGGCCGTGCCTTTGTTGAGCGCCGGGTCGGCGAGCAGCTGACGCCCCCGCAGCCGGGTCTGCCGGGTGGGCATCGAGACCTCGCCGATTCGGTGATTTCGAACCGGCAGCGTACGTGGCGGCAGGGTTCAGGCGTCGTTCAGGGCCTGACAGGCAAACACCTGCAGATCGCCGCGACGCAGCAGAAAGGTGGGCTCGGCGGGCTCGTTCAGACCCCACAGCCACTTGCCGTCGGTGTAGGTGGGCGGGCCGGCATCGTTGGTGCGCGGCAACTGCAGCGTGAGCTCCCGCCAGCGCAGCACGACAAAGGCGCCGGGGAAGGTTCCCGCCAGCACATTGCCCACCAGCGGATCATCGACGGCACCGTTGTCGTAGCGAGCGGCCAGCGGATCCCCATCACAGCGATAGGCGCGCTCCACCGGGCTGGCCATAGCCGGAGCCGCCAGCGCGGCCCAGAGGGCGAACCCCAGCAGCAGCGGCAGCAGGCTGCTCCAGAAACCCCTCCGGCGGATGCTCTGAACAGACACCATCGTGGCGGCGCGGCGTGGCGGCAGTGTGGGCATCCTCAGTGTGGCCCGGCGCTGGGCTTGGCCGGAGCCGGGCTGGCTGGAGCTCGCGGGCGGCCGGTTCAGCGATTGAGGCGCTGCATCTGCCAGGTGACCAGGGTGCCAAGCGGGCTCCAGAGCAGGAAGGGCACCAGCAGCAAGGCCGCCACCGGTGAGCGGGAGGCCACCAGGATGGTGAGCACCACCCCCCAGACCCAGCCGGCAAAGCCGATCGCCGTGCCGGCGGTGAGCGAACGGGTCCGGCAGATCAGCCAGGTGTAGCTCTGGACAAGCACGAGCAGCAGCAGGTAGCCCGCCATCGCCCCCCAGCCGCTGCCGGCCTGCCAGCTCAGCAGGGCCGAGGCGTAGAAACAGCCGTAGATCACCAGCCAGATCAGCGGAATCCAGCGCTCGAAGGTGAGCCAGGCGGGCCGGCGCAGCCGCAGAAACCACTGGAAATCAGCGCGGCTCGGGTTGAGCGCCAGACTGACTCCGACCTGGACGACCAACAGAACCAGCCAGGCGGGCATCAGCTCAGTCTCCAGGCTGCAGGTTCGATGCTCAGACCCTAGCGATCGGCTGGTCCGGCGCCTGAAGCCAGAGGGCCAGGCCACCGCCCCGGCCCCGCGCCGCCAGCCAGCGGCCAGGGGGCTCGGAACCGGGGCCTGAGCCGGATGCGTCTCCAGCCAGCGTTTCGGTGGCGATCAGGGCGAAGAACGGCAGGGCACCGTGGCGCTGGCCGGGCCCGGTGGAGGCCGGCGGCCCGGCCAGGGGGCGATCCAGCCAAAGCCAGTCACCCAGCCGCAGCTGCAGCTGCTCGAAGCGAAAGATCAGCAGGGGCCGGCGACCTTCAAGCCAGGCCTGGCCCTGGAAGCTCAGCTCCAGGGCGCCCAGCTGAACCCGGTTGGTGATGCGCAGGGGGGCCAGCGGCGCTGTGGCCGCAGCGAGGATCAGGCGAGCCCCCAGGACCCGCAGCAGCGCTGAGCTGAGGGCGGCGGGCTGGCCGGCCCGGCGGGGCCAGGTCTGGGCCAGCACCCAGGTTCCGAGCAGCTGCTCCGCCCTGAGGCCACTGCCATCGCGGCGGCTGGTCCGCTCACGGTCCAGCAGCAGCTCGGCATCGGGCAACGGGGATGGCATCGCAGTGGCCGTATCAGTGGATTCTGGGCCCTCGTCCGGTTCGCTCCGGCCTTGACCCCCGCCCCCAAAGATGGGAGGTTGATGGCAGCGACTGAAGCCCGGCCTTGACAAATCCACTCCAGGCCACTGCCTTGCTGGTTGCCGCCCTGGCCGTTCTGTTGCTGCCGATCCCGGGCTCTCAGGCCTGCGAAAAGCATCTCAACGGCCATCAGAACAGTTCCGAATCCCAGAGCGAAGGAAGCAACCGCTGAGGTCAGCCACCCGACATTGCGCTGTGTTCAGATCGCTGGCTTCCGTCCACTCGTTTGGGCATGGTTGAACACCTGGCATTTCCCCCATGACCTGGAGCGAACTCGAACGGTTCGTCCTGGAGGCAGAAGCCGACCCGGTGATGCGCCGATCGCTGAAGCACTGCCGCTCTGAAACGGAACTGCTGCTGGCGGCACGGCGTCTGGGCTACCGGCTCAGCCGCGGCGACCTGATCGAGGCCCGTGAGGAGCATCGCCGCGAGCAGAAGCAACAGGGTTGCCAGGCCGGGATGCCAGCCTGACCGCTGCCCACCAGGCCTGCGTCGGCTTGCTGCATCCCATGCCCAGTGGCTCAGCGCCCGACCGTGATCCAGGTGGGCTCCGCGATCCCCTGTTCATCAGGGAACTGATGCCCATCTGGGGGTGGCTGCACCGGCACTACTTCCGGGTTCACACGAGTGGCTGGGAGCATGTGCCAGGCCAGGGGCCGATGCTGCTGGTCGGCTCCCACAACGGCGGCCTGGCCACTCCGGACCTGCCGATGTTTCTCTACGACTGGTTCCGGCGTTTCGGCTACCAGCGCGAGGTCTATGGCCTCACCCACGCCAAGGTCTGGCAGACCCATGCCCCGATGGCCCGCCTGGCGGCCCGGGTGGGGGCGATTCCCTTCTACCCCCGCAACGCCCTCGCCGTTCTGGAGAAGGGACACAGCGTTCTCGTCTATCCCGGTGGCGGCAACGATGCGTTCCGCCCCCACCGGGCGCGGGGCCAGATCCATTTCGGCGGGCGCACCGGCTTCATCCGGCTTGCCCTCTGGCATTCCCTGCCGATCATTCCACTGATCTCCTGGGGCAGCCACGACACCCTGATCGTGCTGGAGGATTGCTATCGCCAGGTGGAGCGGTTGCACCGGCTGGGGATGCCCTGGCTGCTGGGAATCGATCCGGAAGTGTTTCCGATCTACCTCGGGCTTCCCTGGGGTCTGGCCCTCGGCCCCCTGCCGAACATTCCGCTGCCGGCCAGGATCCACACCCGCGTCTGCGCACCGATTCAGTTCGAGCGCACCGGTTACGCCGCCAGCCGCGACCGGGGGTATGTGCAGGCCTGCTATCAGCAGGTGGTCGTGGCGATGCAGGCCGAGCTCGACAACCTCGCTGACCAGGCTGCTTAACGGCGCCCCTTGAGCACCAGCACCGGGTTGAGCGGCGCCAGCCGGGTGCCATCGGCCAGGGCTGCGCCCCGCCAGGCCTGCAGCTGAACCACCCTCACCTCCAGGCCGGCGTGCTCCAGCTCCTGGCGCAATCCAGCCAGGGCCTCCACCGTGGCCAGGGGCATCACCACCACGCCCCCCGGACGCAGCCGGGCCAGCACGGCCTGCAGCAGCGCCAGCCGCTGCCGCCCACCACCACCGATCAGCACCCGGTCGGGGTCGGGCAGCGACAACTCCCGGCCGGCTGAGCCAGCCCCGATCAGATCGAGGGCCTCCGCTTCCAGCACCGCCGCCGGCTGCACCCCCAGCCGTGCGGCATTGGCGGCGATCAGGGCGGCCGAACCGCCGCGTCGCTCCACCGCCCAGAGCTCCAGCCCCGGCCGCAGCCGCAACGCCTCCAGCCCGACCGAGCCCACGCCGGCCCCCAGATCCCAGAGCACGCCGCGCTCCGGCAGCTCCAGATCAGCCAGCAGCTGGATCCGCACCTCCCGCTTGGTCATCAACCCGGGGCGATCGTCGTGCTGCACGAACAGGCCGTCCTCGAGGCCGAACAACGGCAGACCGGCCGGGGCCGTGGGCACCGGCGGCTCGGCGATCAGCAGCACCAGGTGGAGTGGATCGAGGTCGGGGGGCAACGGGGCGGCGGGGGCCAGCCGCTGCACCCGCTCGGCCGGATGGCCGAGCCGTTCACACAGCCAGAAGCCATAGGCCGGCTCCAGCCCCGAGGCCCGCAGAATCCGACGCACCGTCTCGGCGCCGCCGCGGCCGGGATCGGTGAGCACCGCCAGGGCAGCCGGCCGTTCCTGCAGGCGGCGGGCCAGCGGCTCAGGCTCGCGGCCGTGCAGGCTGATCCAGCTGGCGTCCTGCCAGGGGCGGCCGAGCCGGGCGAAGGCCAGCTGCAGGGAGCTGGGGGCAGGATGAAAGCGCAGCTGGTCGGCGGGCAGGTGCTGCAGCAGCAGCCGGCCGATGCCGAACCAGAGCGGATCGCCGCTGGCCAGGAGCACGGTGGCCCGGCCGGCGGCCAGCGCAGCCCGCAGCGCCGGCATCAGCTGCTCGGGCCTGTCACTGCTGAGCACCTGCACAGGCGGGCTGCCGGCTGATTGCTGCCGCTCCTGCCGCTCAGCCAACCAGGGCTCCAGTTCCACCAGCAGGCGGGAGGGTGCCGCCACCAGCCGCGCCCGCCGCAGCAGGGCCAGCGCCGCCGGCGGCAGGGCGCTGAGGCCGGCGGCATCGGTGCCGATCACATCGATCATCGCTTCCTCATCGCTTTCTCGCGGCAGCTGCCAGCGACAGCCTGGCCATGATGCACACCCGTCACCGACCGCCATGGCCGATTCCAGCCATTCCGCCGAGCGCCGCCGGCGCATCCATGACCTGGTGCTCGGCCTGCTGGCCCGCCAGGGCGAGCTCGAACTGCTCGCCGGGGACGGGGCCGGCATCGGCGGGGTGGATGGGGATCCGGCGCTGTGGCTGGAGCGCAACCGCCGCGTTGTGCAGCGCTATCAGGCGCTGGTGCGCTCGGCCATCACCCTCGATGCGCTGATCGACCAGGAAGTGGGTCGTCACCCGTGAGACCAGCCGCCCGTTCGCTGCTGAGCCAACGGCTCTGACAAGCTGGCCCCAGCTTTCGAGTCCAGATGGCGCCCTTCGGCCTCTCCGCTCTCCAGAATCTGCGGCGCGGCGGCCGGAAACGCTGGCAGGCGCCGCCAGCCAGCTGGCAGCGGCCATTCGGCCTCGGCTGGGAGGCGCCCTACACGGTGCGCTACGCCAGCAACCTCGATGACGGCCCGAACCACGGCCTGCCGCTGGGTGGTTTCGGCGCCGGCTGCCTCGGCCGCGCTCCGGATGGCAGCTTCAACCTCTGGCATCTCGATGGCGGCGAGCACTGGTTCGGCGCCGTGCCCGACTGCCAGTTCGCCCTGTTCGAGAACGACGGCAAGACCCAGCGGGCCTTTGCCCTGGCCACCGAACCGCAGCGGGATGACTCCCGCCCAGAAGCGGACACCCCCCCACTGGCCGCCTGGCAGTGGTATCCGGCCAGCACCACCGAGCGGGTCACCGGCACCTACGCCGCCCGCTACCCGCTCAGCTGGTTCCAGCACAGCGATGTGTTCCAGGCCGGGGTGAGCTGCGAGGCATTCAGCCCGATCCTGCCGGGCGACTACCAGCGCAGCAGCTATCCGGTCGCGGTGTTCCGCTGGCAGCTCAGCAACCCCACCGATGCTCCCCTCGATCTCTCGCTGCTGGTGAGCTGGCGCAACACGGTCGGCTGGTTCACAAACACCGATCCCAGCGCCGCCGTCAGCTTCCGCGACGATGGCAGCCCCGAGCACAACTACCGGCCGGCGATCGGTCGGGGGCGGGGCCAGCGCAACCGCTGGATCGATGCCCCCGGTCTGTGCGGCGTGCTGCTGGAGGGGGCAGCCAGCCAGCCGATCGCCGAGGGGGAGGGTCAGTGGTGCCTGGCGGTGCCCGACCAGCTCGATGGGGTGGAGGTGCTGCGCTGCAGCCGCTGGGATCCCAGCGGTGATGGCGGCGAGATCTGGGAGGCGTTCCGCCGCGACGGCTCGATCCCCAGCAGCAACAACGACCGCCGCAGCACCGGCAGCGAGCAGGCCAGCGCCGCGATCGCCCTGCGGCTGCGGCTGGAGCCGGGGGCGGCGATCGAGCTGCCGGTGGTGATCAGCTGGGACCTGCCCGTCACCGCCTTCGCCACCGGCAGCTCCGCCCGGCGCCGCTACACCGATTTCTTCGGCGACAGTGGCGGCAATGCCGCCGCCATCGCCGCTGAAGCCCTGCGCGACTGGCGCGACTGGCGCCAGGCGATCGACACCTGGCAGGCACCGGTGCTGGAGCGCAGCGACCTGCCGGAGCCCCTGCGCATGGCGCTGTTCAACGAGCTCTACGACCTGGTCAGCGGCGGCAGCCTCTGGACTGCCGCCACGTCCACCGACCCGGTCGGGCGGTTCGGGGTGCTCGAGTGCCTCGACTACGCCTGGTACGAAAGCCTCGACGTACGTCTCTACGGCTCCTTCGCCCTGCTGCAGCTCTGGCCCGAACTCGACAAGGCCGTGCTGCGCAGCTTCGCAAGGGCGATACCCAGCGCCGATCCCACGCCGCGGCCGATCGGCTGGTATTTCACCCAGGGCAAGGGCCGGGTGGAAGCGCCCCGCAAGGTCGCCGGTGCCACCCCCCACGACCTCGGCGCCCCCAACGAGCGCCCCTTTGATGCCACCAACTACACCGCCTACCAGGATTGCAACCTCTGGAAAGACCTGGCCTCCGACTTCGTGCTGCAGGTTTGGCGGAGTTTCAGGCTCGCCCCCACCGGCGAAGACCTGCGCTTTCTGGCCGACTGCTGGCCGGCGACGGTGGAAGCGCTGCGCCACCTCAAGCATTTTGATGTCAACGATGACGGCCTGCCGGACAACGGTGGCGCACCCGATCAGACCTTCGATGACTGGCCGCTGCAGGGAGTGAGCGCCTACTGCGGCGCCCTCTGGATCGCCGCCCTGGAGGCGGCCCTGGCCATGGGCCAGCGCCTGCAGCTCGAGCTGGGCCTCGACACCGCGGCGGTGCAGCGGGAATTCGGCGGCTGGCTGGAGCAGTCGCGCGCCCACTTCGATGCGTTGCTCTGGAACGGGGAGTACTACAACATCGATGCCGGCAGCGGCACACCGGTGGTGATGGCCGATCAGCTCTGCGGCGACTTCTACGCCCGGCTGCTGGGCTTACCGCCGGTGGTGGCCGACGAGCGGGCTCGCTCGGCGCTGGCGGCGATCCGGGACGCCTGCTTCGAGCGCTTCGAGGGCGGGCGTCTGGGCGTGGCCAACGGCCTGCGCCGCGACGGCACACCGCTGGATCCGAACGGCACCCATCCCCTGGAGGTGTGGACCGGCATCAACTTCGGCCTGGCGGCCTATTACCGCCTGATGGGAGAAACGGCCACGGCCCTGGCGATCACAGGCGCTGTGGTGGAGCAGGTGTACAGCGGCGGGCTGCAGTTCCGCACCCCCGAAGCGATCACGGCGGTGGGCACCTTCCGCGCCTGTCACTACCTGCGGGCGATGGCGATCTGGGCCCTCTGGGCCACCCACACCGGCTGGGCGCCGATCCCGGGGGCGGCGCGGGAAGCGTGAGCGCCCCTTTGCGGCCCGGCCCGTGGCGAACCCTGCTGGTGGCCCTGCTGCTGAGCGGCCTCAGCCTGCTGATCGCACCCGGCGGCGCCCTGGCGATCGGCCCGCTCGCCCAGCTGCACGGGCACCTGGATGCCAATGGCACCCCGGTGCTGCGCAGCCTCGAAAGCCTCCGCGACCTCGACGACCAGAGCTGGCAGCTGGTGGCCTACCGCGCAGGCGGGCCAGGCGGATCCCTGCGGCTGCGGATCGTGGGCTATCCGGGCAAGGTGCGGCTCGATCACCCCACCCCCCTGCAGGTGAGCTCCGGCCCCTTCCAGTGGAACCTGGAAGACATCACCCTGGCCAGTGAGGCCCTCGCCGGCGATGGCCGCTCCGCCGCCGCCGAGTTCGATCTCGCGCCCCTGCTCGCCGACCTGAGCCAGGATCGCCCTCTGCGCCTGCGGCTGAAGGGAGTGTTCAGTGAGCTGCCGGTGCCGCCCTATGTGGTGGGGGAATGGCGGCAGCTGGGAGAGGCGCCGGCGTGAATGAGCCCTGGCAGCGCTGGATGGACCGTGCCCTCCAGCTGGCGGCGCTCGGTGACGGCCGCACCAGCCCCAATCCGCTGGTGGGGGCGGTGGTGCTGGCTGCAGACGGGACGCTGGTGGGGGAGGGCTTTCACGCCCGCGCCGGTGGACCCCACGCCGAAGTGGGCGCCCTGGCCCAGGCTGGCCCGAGTGCCCGGGGCGGCACCCTGATCGTCACGCTTGAACCCTGCTGCCACTTCGGCCGCACGCCGCCCTGCAGCGAGGCCGTGATCGCCGCCGGTATCGCCCGGGTGGTGGTGGCGATGGCCGATCCCGACCCCCGCGTGGCCGGTGGCGGCATGGCCCGGCTGCGGGCGGCGGGGATCGAGGTGATCGATGGTGTGCGGGAAACAGAAGCGCTGCGGCTGAACGCCGCCTTCTGCCACCGGCTGCACACCGGCCGGCCGCTGGGCCTGCTCAAGTGGGCGATGAGCCTCGATGGCCGCACGGCGCTGCCGAATGGCCACAGCCAGTGGATCAGCGGCCCTGAAGCACGCCGCTGGGTGCACCGGCTCCGGGCCCGTTGCGATGCGGTGATCGTGGGCGGTGGCACCCTGCGCGCCGACGATCCACTGCTGACCAGCCGCGGCCAGCGCTCGCCCGAACCGTTGCGGGTGGTGCTGAGCCGAACTCTGCAGCTTCCCCGCCACGCCCAGCTCTGGGACCAGACCCAGGCAGCCACCCTGGTGGTCCACGGTCCGGGCGCCGACGCCGCCACCGCTCTGTTCCTTGATCAGGCGGGCATCGAGCGGCTGGAGCTGGCGGAATCCGAACCGGCGGCGCTGCTCCGGGCACTGGCGGAACGGGGCTGCAACCGGGTGCTGTGGGAATGCGGGCCAGCCCTGGCGGCGGCGGCGCTGCGTCAGGGCTGTGTGCAGCAGCTGGCCGCGGTGATCGCGCCGATCCTGCTGGGCGGCGAGCCGGCCCGCACACCGCTCGGTCAGCTCGGCCTCACCAGTGTCGAGGCGGCACCAGCCTGGCAAGGCGGCCGGCGCCGCTGGCTGGGCCCCGACCTGCTCTGGGAGCTGGAAGCGGGGCAGTCGCCATGACCACATTGCTCGCGGCGCTGGAGATCCCGCTGCTGGGAGTCCTGCTGGCGGCAGGGCTGTGGCTGGTCCTGGAACTGCTGGGCAGGCGGCTGGCGCCGGGCTCGCTCGGCCGTGCCCTGCTGCTGCGCAGCCGGATCAGCCTCTGCCTCACGGTGGTCGCCACCAGCCTCGCCTGGTGGCTGGCCGGCCGGCCCGGTCCGATTCCGTTTTCCCTGCCGCTCAGCCGCACCGACCTGCGCGATGGCGTGATCAGCCTCGGCCTGATCTGGACGCTGCTGCGCTGCAAGGCGGAGCTGCTGGGCAAGGCCGAGCGCTACTCCGAGCAGTTGTTCCCCTCCCTGCCGGTCCGGGATCGGCTCTTTCTGTTCGATGTGGCCGACAAGCTGATCGGCTCATCGGTGCTGATCCTGATCGCCCTGCTGATCCTGCGGCTGGTGGGGGCGCCCCTGGCGGTGCTGGCCACCACCGGCGGCTTCGGTGCGGCGGCCCTGGGTTTCGGCGCCAAGACGATCGTGGAGAACGCTCTGAGCGGGATCAGCCTCTACATCAACCGTCCCTTCGTGGTGGGCGACCTGATCCAGATCCCGGATGAGCAGCTCACCGGCACCGTCGAGCAGATCGGCTGGTATTACACCTGCCTGCGCGACCTGGAGCGACAGCCGATCTTCATCCCCAACGGCCTGTTCACGGTGAAGCCGGTGATCAACAGTGGCCGGATCGACAGTCGCCGGGTGTGGATCGAATTCAGCCTTCGCCACCAGGACCGCGAGGCCATCGAGCCGATCGTGACGGTGCTGCGCCAGGCCCTGGCGACCGACGCCGGCATCGACCAGAGCAAGCCGCAGGGGGTTCACTTCGTGGGATACGGCGATGCGGGGCTCGATCTGCGCCTGCTCTGCTTTTCGGCCAGCAGCGAACTGCCGCTCGCCTGGGATCTGAAGCAACGTCTGCTGCTCGCGATCGGCAAGGTGGTGGAGGACCACCAGGCCAGGATGCCGATCCAGCATTCCTCGCCCGGGGAGGTCTGAGCCATGGCCCACAGCTTCAGCGAACTCCAGTCCCAGCTGCAGCCCCAGTGGGGGGACTTCGATGACGACCGCAGCGGCGGTGATGACCTCAGCCACCGGTCCGAGGGTTGCGATCTGCTCGTGGTTCCCTCGCTGAGCCTGGACCAGGGCCAGATGGACCTGGTCGCCGGCGTGCACCACTACGAGGAGCGGCAGCTGTTTTCGCTGATCCGGCTGCGTCATCCGGGGGTGCGGGCCGTCTACGTCACCAGCAAGCTGCTGCCGGAGCTGGTGGTGGACGCGGTGCTCGAACTGCTGCCGGGGGTACCGGCCTCCCATGCCCGGCGCCGCCTTCACCTGTTCGACACCGACGATGCCTCGCCGCGCCCGCTGACCGAGAAACTGCTGGAGCGCCCGGCCCTGCTGGGGCGGATCCGGGAGCTGTTGCGGCCGGGGCGCAGCTTCATGACCTGCTTCAACGTCACCCCCCTGGAGAAGCGGCTGTCGGAGCGGCTGCAGATTCCCCTGCTCGGCACCGATCCCGCCCTGGGCTACTGGGGCAGCAAGGCGGGCAGCCGGGAGCTGTTCCGCCGCTGCGCCGTGCCCCATCCCCCCGGCAGCGGCCTGGTCCATACCCTCGACGCCCTCACCGAAGCCACCGCCACCCTCTGGGAAGACCAGCCGAGCCTGGAGCGGGTGGTGGTGAAGCTGAACGAAGGCTTCAGCGGCGAAGGCAATGCCCCCCTCGACCTGCGCCCCCTGGAGCTGGCGGGCACCGGTTCAGCCGAACGGCGCCGCCGCCTGCGCCAGGCCCTGGGCGCTCTGGCGATGCCGCCGCCCCCACTGGCTGGAGCTGCTGCGCGACCAGGGAGCCCTGGTGGAGGCCTGGCTGAGTGGCGGCGAGGCGCTCAGCTCCCCCAGCGTGCAGGGGAACATCCATCCCGGCGGCCGGGTGGAGGTGCTCTCCACCCATGAGCAGGTGCTGGGCGGAGTGAGCGGCCAGACCTACCTGGGTTGCCGCTTCCCCGCCGACGCGACCTACCGCGATGCGCTGATGCGCCATGGCCTGGCGGTGGGGGAGGCGCTGGCGGCGGAAGGGGCCCTAGAGCGGTTCGCGGTGGACTTCGTGGCCCGGCGCTACGGGGAGTACTGGGATCTGCAGGCGATCGAGGTGAATCTGCGCAAGGGCGGCACCACCCACCCCTACATGGCCCTGCGCTATGCCACCAACGGCCGGATCGACCCGATCAGCGGAGCGTTCCGCTCCCCCACCGGTCAGGCCCTCTTCTATACCGCCACCGACAACCTGTGTGATCAGCGGCTGCGGGGATTGCTGCCGATCGACCTGATCGACATCGTGGCGGCCGCCGGACTTCACTTCGATCCGGCCGAGCTGAGCGGCAGTGTCTTTCATCTGCTGGGTTGCCTCTCCCAGTTCGGCAAACTCGGCATGACCTGCATCGGCCACAGCGCCGCAGAAGCCGCCCACATCTACAACGCCACGACGGAGCGGCTGATCGCGGGTGCGGAAGCCCTGCGGCGCTGAATACCCTTCAGGGCTGCCTGAGCAGGTCGCTCAGCCGCAGGGCAACCACTCCGCAGGCGCTGTCCGCGGCACCGCAGTAGATCAGCACCGTTTCCCCCTGAAGAATGATCCCGGTCGGGAAGATCACATCCGGCACAAACCCCCGGCACTCGTAGTCCAGCTCGGGCACCAGGATCAGCTTACCGGCCCTGCGGATCAGCGCGGGTTGGTCCGGATCCAGCAGCAGCAGGCCGGCGCCGTAACGGCCGACGCCACTCTCCCCTTCCCCCTTGTTGTTGCCGTGATAGATCGCCAGCCAGCCCTCAGGGGTGCGGATCGGTGGTGTTCCCGCCCCGATCCGGCCCCGATCCCAGGCGGCGGTGGCGCCCAGAAGCGGCTGGTGCCGGCCCCAGTGCAACAGGTCGGGTGAGGAGGCCAGCCAGATCTCGGGTCGGCAGAAGGCGTGGGCTGTGGTCGGCCTGTGCAGCGCCTGATACTGGCCACCGATTCGCTCGGGGAACAGCACGACATCCTTGTTCTCCGGACAGAAGATCACTCCGTGGTGCTGAAAGGAATGGAAATCCCGGGTTGAGGAAAGGGTTGTTGCAGCCCCATGACAGGACACGGCTACGGAGGTGATGTAATACCGGTCGTCGATCGGCGTGATGCGAGCATCTTCGATCCCATAGGCCTCGCAAGCCTGGCTGGGTCTGAGGATCTGCGACTCAGCCGCCGCCAGCTGCAGACCATCCGGGCTGCGAACAACCCTCAGATGGGAGGTGGATGTGAGACGAAGCAGGCCGGTCTGCCGGATCTGCACCACCCGTGCATCCAGCACGATCACCTCATGCTGCGGAAGCCAGTCGGTGATCACACAACCGGCTTCCGGATCCCAGCGCGGCAGCCCCACCCATCCCGGCCGAGCCTGCCTTGGGGCTTCAGCCACCCGGATCAGCAGGACAACGCCATCCGCCGTGGCCACAGCCCCCGGGTTGAGAACACCGACCACCCGCAGATCCTCCTGCGAAGGAGCCAGATCATCGGCTCGGAGCAGGCAGCGGCTGAACAGACGCGGAATCATGGGCTGGAATCAGCCAGCTCGGTGGCCGCGCAGGCCATGGCCAGCGATTGAAGGCCGTTCGCCTCGGTGATCAGCCGCGGATGGGAGCGATCGGCCAACCAGGCGAGCTGGTCAGCGAACAGGGCTCGCAGCAGCTCACAATAACGACGCATCTTTTCGGCATGCAGGCCTGCTCTGAGATCGATTTTCTGATACACATCAAAATCCTTGTGCCGCCCCAGAGCCAGCCGATCCGGGCCGGAATAGCTGTTGAGAACATCGAGCTGCGCATCAGGAAAAATCTCCATCAACGTGCGCGTCTGCGCCTCATCCACCACCGCCTTGAGCCGAACCCGGATGGGGACCCATTCATCAAGGGTCAGCTCACCGCGCTCAAACAACAGGCGGAATTCCTGGCGTTCCAGCCGTGCCGGCTGGGTGAACCCATGATAGAAGGTGACCAGGGCACCATTGCCATAGCGCACCACACACTGCACCTGCTCCTCCACGCCTGAGCCCGGACGCAGGATGCGCTGGGCGGCCACCACCTCCCCCTGGCCCAACCAGCCTTCAAACAGATCGAAGAAGTGCACGCCGTGTTCAATGAAAATGCCGCCACTTCTGGCACGATCCCAGAACCAGTGCTCCGGTGAGAGCCCTTCATCACCGGCGGCATTATCAAACCAGCCGTGCAGGAACTCGCCGAGCACCCGCGATTCGATCAGTCGGTGCACGGCCTCATACAGCGGGTTGTAGCGCTGCATCAGGTTGGCGATGCACAACTGATCACCGGCTCGGGCGAGCTGAAGGAGATCATCCGCCTGCTCCACCGTGAGAGCCAGCGGCTTTTCACAGATCACATGTTTCCCTGCTTCCAGGGCGGCACGCACCTGGGAATAGTGGAGGAACGGTGGCGTTGCGATGTAGACGAGATCCACCTCCTCCATTTGGAGCAGCGTCTCCACATCCAGCGGTTCAGTGACACCGAAGCGACGGGCCATGGCGATGGCCGCCTCACGATGGGTGCCGGCGATGGCAACAAGCTCCGCCCCCTCGACCTGAAGGAATTGCTGGAGGGCAAACAGGCCAAAACCGCCTGCTCCGATGGCGCCGATGCGGGTTCTGGTCATCGTTTTTGGTGGGGATGGCGAGCGTGTTCAAGAAGTCGCATCTCCTGGAGTGCCAGCAGAAAGGCGAGGGTCGATTCGGCACCCTGGTTCTGATTGACACTGTCGTCCTGAAGACCATCGAAGCAGCCCCCCGTGAGCGCGTTATAGAGGGGTAGGTGGAGATCGTTTCCACCGAGAAACCAGGCGAAAGCCCGCCACGCTTCATCCAGCCAGAAGTCATCGCCTGTGGCCGACCAGGCTTCGACGCAGGCGGAAACCGAAGCGCAGGCCTCCAGGGGTTGCTGGTCGAAGCTGGCCCGGAACTGACCTCGCCTCCAGAAACCGTTCGAGCCGATCGGCCTGAAGTGACCGGCCTCGGCGGTCTGCACAGCCATCAGCCAGCGCAGACTGCGCAGACCCACCTCGAGAGCGTCACTGCGTTGCGACCAGCGCCCGCTGAGAATCAGGGCATGCGGAAGCGAGGCGTTGTCATAACTGAGAACATTCTCGAACCATGGCCATTCATCCCCACAGGTGGCCTGGAAGGCGTCGAGCAACTGGTCGGTCAGCTGGTCGCGCATCAGATTGACGGTGCGATCACCACTCAGTTTTCGCAGGTATTCATGGATGGCCTTGAGCCCAAGGGCCCAGGCCCGTGGACTTGTTGTCTGCGTCACCGACGGCAACGCCAACCGAAAAAGATCCGCTGCCCAGTGACGCAGGTCGTCGCGTTGTGATCGCCCCACACAAGCACCCAGCGCCAGCAACGTGCGACCCAGGCAATCGTCGGAACCATCCTCATCGAGCCAGCTGCGCTCGAAACTCATGAAATTATGAAACCGACAGGTTTCGGGGATGAAGGCATGGTTGATGAACGACCCGTAACAGGTGGCAAGCGATTGCACGAGCGGGGTGACGTCACCCGATTCTTCAAGCATCACCAGCAACTGCAGGGCCCGGACATTGTCATCCGTGCAATAGCCTTCCTTGAAGTTGGGCAGCGTGTATTTAGCGTGCTGATAGATACCCGTTGAATCCGAAATTCGCTGGAGGTGCACCAGGCGCATCACCGGCAATTCGCGCGGTTCCTGCCCCAGGGGCGTAAGGAGAGCGTGGAGGGCAGAACCATTTCCACGCTCAAGCCGGGCACGCTCAAAGGAGGCGTAATACAGCGTGGCTGTATGGCTCCAGATCATGCCGCGGCCAAGCAGATAGGCCTGTTTACGCATGGCATGACGGCGGACATCATCCAGCAGCAGACCGATCAGCGCCTTGGCGATGGCGTCACTGTCGCGAAAGGGGACCAGAACCCCTCGCCCATCAGCGAGGAGCTCCTCGGCATGCCAGTAGGGGGTGGAGATCACCGCCTTGCCGCAACCAAAGGCATAAGACAGCGTGCCGGAGGTGATCTGGTCGGGATTCAGGTAGGGGGTGATGTAGATGTCTGCGACACCGAGAAAATCCTTCAACTCCTCAAAACCAACAAATCGGTTGTAGAAGATCACCTGCTTTCTCACCCCCAGCTCGATGGCCAGCCGTTCCAGGCTCAACCGGTAGGTCTCGCCCTGCTCACGCAAAAGATGGGGGTGGGTTGCGCCCAGAACGATGTACACCATCTCAGGGAACTCCTTGACCACCTCGGGCAAAGCACGGATCACGGTTTCGATTCCCTTGGCAGGTGAGATCAGCCCGAAGGTGAGCAGCACCTGTTTACCCTCAACGCCGAACTGATCCTTGTAATAGTTCGGATCCACAAACGGCATGTCTGGGACGCCGTGGGGAATCACATCCAGATGATCGGAGGGCACCTCATAGATTTCTTCGAGAATCCGCTTACCGCGATCGCTCATCACAATGATCCGGGTCGAAAGAGCGGCAACCTCCTTCATCACAAGGCGCTGCTCGGCGGTCGGCTCCTCCAGGATCGTATGGAGTTGGGTGACAACAGGGAGATGAACATTACGAAGCAGCGTCAGGATATGGCTGCCGGCTGGTCCACCATAGATGCCGAACTCGTGCTGTACACAGACAACATCGGCGTCGGTCAGATTCAGAAAGTCTGCCGCACGGCGATAGCTGTGGAGCTCCTGCTCGGCAATTTCAAAGCGAACTTCAGGAGGATAGGCATAGCCCTCCGGCACATCATTGACCGCAACAATGAAACAATCGTTACCGACTGCATCGTCTGTCAGCGAGCGATAGACGGAATGGGTGAAGGTGGCGATTCCGCACTTGCGCGGCAGATAGTCGCCAACAATGGCAATCTTGCGTGTGGATCTTGGTTTCAAGGATTGTCCTCCATTCGAGTGGCTTTAAAGGCGCCCAACAACTCCTCAACCGATAGGGTGGCAAAACTGGTGGACTGATCACTCATGGCATACGGTAAAATCAGTTTACCGGCATGGATCAGCGATCCGCAGCTATACACCACATTGGGTACATATCCTTCACGTTCCTCCTGGGTTGGCTCCAGCAGCGGCTCCGTCAGGCGCCCGATCACCCGGCCGGGGTCTTCGAGGTCGAGCAGGATCGCTCCGATCGTGTAGCGGCGCATCGGCCCCACACCATGGGTCAGCACCAGCCAGCCGGCCTCGGTTTCAATCGGCGAACCACAGTTGCCGATCTGTACGAATTCCCAGGGATAGGTGGGTCGCATCAGGATGCTTTTCTCATACCAGAAGTTCAGCTGATCGGAATACATCAAGTAGATATTTTCACCATCCTGCCTGGAGAGCATGGCGTAATGGCCCCTCACTTTTCGCGGGAAAAGAGCCATGCCTTTGTTCTCCACCTCGGGCCCATTCAAGGTGCTGATTTTGAAATGGCTGAAATCCTTGGTTTCGAGAAGTTGAGGGAAAACCAGTTGCCCATCATAGGCACTATAGGTTGCATAATAAGTTGTCTGGCCATCATCATCACAGAAGGCAACAAAACGAGCATCCTCAATTCCTCGCCTTTCGGTGGGAGAGGTGGGAAAGATCACCCGCTCCGAGCAGTCATCACCCGTGTCAAAACTGATCTCGTAATTGGCCCGCGCCAGGGACAGAACACTCTCCGCCACCTGCAGGCTGTCTCCAGTTCCGAATCGATCCCGACGCAGCGCCTGGTTGGTCAGCACGGTGAGCTGCTCAAAGCTGAAATGATCCTGCAGCTGATCCATCAACCGTTGGGCAAACGGTGAAAGCAGCCCCAACTCAAGCAGCTTGCGCTCGAACAGATATTTGTCATAACTTGGGTTGGGATGGACATCCGCAGCGGCCACAAAAGGGCTCGGCACATCAAGCACAATGTCCAGCTGACGATTGATCACCCCGGTGCGGAAGACAATCGAGGAAATATGGCCCTCACCGGTGGCACGCAGGCTCAGCAGAAAGCGCAGGCTGCCCTCTTCCAGGCCCGACTGATCGGGGTGTGGCACGATCGACGGGTTGAATAGAGCCGCCGCTTCGAGCGAGTATTCCAGTGTGAAGTAGGCGCCGATCAGCAGCCGCTCACAATGATTCAGGGGCTGGTCGGAGATCAGATACTCGCGCGCATGATCAAAGCGGCTGAGCAGAAATGTCTGCAGCTTTTCATGGCGGCCTTCGAATCGCTCCAGCATGAGGGCTGCTTCATGCTCCGCATCAGAGCGACTCAGGGATGTGACCCGAGCGACGATGCGTTGAACCCGCTCCCTGTTGCTCCATTCAAAGGGTCTGAAAAAGACACGGGAAGGATCGGGCCGAATCTGAATTGACGTTCTATTGACTTGGACAGTCATGGTTGATGATCTCTTCCGATCCGTGAAAAATGGCTAGAGTGATGACTTGATCGCTGATGCGTTCACTCTGCCGTTTCTCAACCCCTTGCCTCCATTCAGGCTAGGTTGCCGCCGGCCCCGGGTAACAGGCAGGATCCAGGCAGGCTTGAGAAATTGGCCTGGATCGCTCTTCCCTCTCCTGTGGCCGGCCGAGCACCGATCCGCCCTGGCTCCTCGCTGGCCACAACTGGCTCAGGGCCATGTTGATCATGGCAAGTTGGTTGGTTAGGCAAGCAGGCCAGAATTGGGGCCAGAAAGCCTCGCTGAATGGCTGCTGAACTGCGGATCATCGATTGATCTTCAGCCCAGAAGCAGCGATTGATCGGCGATCCATCTCCAGGATCCGCATCCTTATCCTTCAATCATCCATGCCCGCTCCCGCCGAACGAGCCACCAAGGTCTGTCCGGTCTGCGGAAGGCCCTTTCAATGGCGCCGGAAATGGAAAGAGGTCTGGGAGCAGGTGCGCTACTGCTCGGAGCGCTGCCGTCGCCGCAGGTCGATGGCGTCCAGCCCGAAGTGAGCGGCGGGGCCGGGGGCTTGAACGCCCTGAAACGCAGCCGCACGTAGTCGGCCACCCAGAGGCCATCAGCTTGTTGCAGGGCCAAGCGAAGGCTGGCCACCACCTCCTCGATCAGGGCGGGACGCTGCTCGGGGGAAACCGCACCGGTGTAGGTGTGGCAGAAGGTTTCGATCCAGGCCCCCACCGACCCCGGCAGCGGCGTGGGGCGCGGGATCAGCTCGATCCGCTCCACCTCGAAACCGGCCGCCTCCAGCAGGCTGCGGTAGGCGGCCGGTCCGGGGAAGAACGTGTCGGGTTCCACCGCCAGCCCGCGCCTGGCCAGGGCAGCGACCAGGGCGCGGTGGATGGCCGCCACATTGCCCTGACCACCAGACTCGGCCACGAAGCGTCCGCCCGGCCGCAGGGCCCGGAAGACCCCCTCGATCACCGGCTCCGGCGGCAGCATCCAGTGCAGGGCGGCGTTGGAGAACACCGCCTCGAACATGTCGCTGAACGGCAGCGACTGGCCGTGAAGCTGGCGTGCATCGAGGCCGAGCTCCCGGGCCGCCGCCACCATCGCCGCGCTGGCATCGACACCGATCACGACGCAGCCGTGCTCGACCAACCGCCGGGTGAGGGCCCCATCGCCGCAGCCCAGGTCGAGGATCCGCTCGCCGGGCTGGGGATCGAGCCACTCCAGCACCGCACCGGCCAGATCGGACACGAAGCGGGCGTTGGCCGCGTAGCGCTCGGCGTTCCAGCTCTGGCTGCTGGCTGCAGCGTTCATGGCGAAGGGAGGCCGAGGTGGGCCTGGCCCCGCTGGCGGGCCAGACCGATCTGGCGCTGACGCTCGGCGAAGCGGCCGCGATCGGCATCGCTGAAGCGTGCGATGCAGTGATGGCAGCTCACCCCTGCCTCGAAACCGGCCTGCTGACGGTCCGCCGGGGAAAGCGGCAATCCGCAGGCATGGCAGAGGCTATGGCTGCCCGGCTGCAGCCGGTGGTCGAGCGCCACCCGATGATCGAAGACGAAGCACTCGCCGCTCCAGCGGCTCTCGGCCTCGGGAATCTCCTCCAGATAGCGCAGGATGCCCCCCTGCAACTGATGCACCCCCTCAAACCCCTGCTGGAGGAGGTAGGCCGTGGCCTTCTCGCAGCGGATGCCACCGGTGCAGAACAGGGCCAGCCGGCGGGGTTGCTGCGCGGCCACCCGGGGCCTGAGCTCCCGCTCCACCCAGGCGGGGAACGCACCGAAGCGCTCGATGCCCGGATCGAGCGCCCCTGCAAACGTGCCGACCGCCACTTCGTAGCCATTGCGGGCGTCGATCACCAGGGTGTCTGGATCGTCGACCAGGGCGTTCCATTGCTGCGGCGGCACCCTGCTGCCCGCGCCATCGAGCGGCCGCACCGTCGGGCAACCCAGGGTGACGATCTCCCGCTTCCGCCGCACCTTGAGGCGGTGAAAGCCCGGCTCGGCGCTCCAGCTGGTCTTCACCTCCAGATCAGCCAGGCCCGGTTGCGCCTGCAGCCAGGCCAGCAGATCAGCCACACCAGCGGCAGGTCCACAGACCGTGCCGTTCAGCCCCTCCTCAGCCAGCAGCACCGTGCCGCTCAGCTGGCCCGCTGCCCCCCGCTCCCGGATGCCGCGCTGGAGGACCTCAAGCCCGTCGCTGTCCAGGGGCACGAAGCGGTAGAAGGACGCCACCTGGAAGGCCGCCGGCTCAGCGCCCATCCACCGGCTCCACCTGCACACCGGCCGCCGCCAGCAGCTCCCGGTCCGCCGCCACGTCGGGATTCCCGGTGGTGAGCAGGGTATCGCCGTAGAAAATCGAATCGGCCCCCGCCTGCAGACAGAGGATCTGGGCCTCACGGTTGAGCTGCTGCCGGCCGGCACTGAGGCGCACCCGGCTGCTGGGCATCAGGATCCGGGCCGTGGCCACCATCCGCACCAGCTCCAGGGGATCGAGCGGCGCCTGCTCCTCCAGGGGCGTGCCCTCCACCGCCACCAGCACGTTGATCGGCACGCTCTCGGGGTGGGGCTCCAGGTTGGCGAGCACCTGCAGCAGGCCGGCCCGATCGCGCAGGCTTTCACCCAGGCCGATGATGCCGCCGCTGCAGACGGTGATGCCGGCCCGACGCACCCGCGCCAGGGTGTCCAGCCGCTCCTGGTAAGTGCGGGTGGTGATGATCTGGCCGTAGTGCTCGGGGCTGGTGTCGAGGTTGTGGTTGTAGGCGGTCAGCCCCGCCGCCGCCAGGCGCTCGGCCTGGCCATCGGTGAGCATGCCGGCGGTGACGCAGGCCTCCAGTCCCAGCTGCCTCACCCCCCTCACCATCGCCAGCATCGCTTCGAAGGGGGCTCCATCGCGGATGTCACGCCAGGCCCAGCCCATGCAGAAGCGGTGGGCGCCGGCCTGCCTGGCCGCCCGTGCCTGCTCCAGCACGGGTTCCACTGCCAACGCCGGCCGGCCGGCCACGTCGGCGCTGTTGTGCATCGACTGGGGGCAGTAGGCGCAATCTTCCTCGCAGCCGCCGGTCTTGACGCTCAGCAGGGAGGCCAGCTGGACCCGGTAGCCAGGGTTGGCGGCGCGGTGCACCTGCTGGGCCCGCCAGAGCAACTCCAGCAGGGGCAGCTCCAGCAAGGCCTGGATCTCCTCACGGCTCCAGTCATGGCGGAGGGGGATGGGGCACTCCGGAGCGCGGTGGGGTGGGGCGGTGGGGGAGATCAAGGCAATCTTCTGGGACAGGGATGGTGGGGCTTCCCGGCTCACGGCGCGACCGGCTCGACGCCGCCGAAGCGCCGCTGGCGGTTCTGATAATCGAGCAGCGCCCGCACCAGAGCCGCCTGATCAAAATCCGGCCAGAGCACATCGGTGATGTGGATCTCGGCGTAGGCCAGCTGCCAGAGCAGGAAATTGCTGATCCGGTATTCACCGCTGGTGCGGATCAGCAGGTCGGGATCCACCTCACCGGCCGTCTCGAGCTGGGCGGCGAAGGCCGCCTCATCGATCGCCGCCGGGTCGAGCGCTCCCCTGGACACCTCCATAGCCAGCTGACGGGCCGCCTGGACCAGTTCACGCCGGCCACCGTAATTGGTGCAGACATTGAAGTGGATGCCGGTGTTGGCGGCGGTGCGCTCCGTGGCCGCCTCGATCAGCCGCTGCAGCCCGGCCGGAAGCTGGCCGAGATCACCGAGAAAGCGGATCCGCACCTGTTCGCGCTCCAGCCCCTCCAGTTCCCTGGCCAGAACGCGCTCGAACAGGGTCATCAGGAAACTCACCTCCTCGCCGGGTCGGTTCCAGTTCTCGGTGGAGAAGGCGTAGGTGGTGAGGGCGCCGATGCCCCAGTCGCTGCAGAGGCGCAGGGTGCGCTTCAAGGCCTCGACACCCTCGCGGTGACCCATCACCCGCGGCAGGTTGCGCTGCTTTGCCCAGCGGCCGTTGCCGTCCATGATCACCGCCACATGGGCGGGCAGACGGGCAGGATCCAGCAGGTCCGGCAGGGGAGCCAGCGGTTGCCGGGACGCCAGGATCGGGTCGGTGGTCGCCAGGGAGCGACTCATGCGCGGGATTCAGGCGTGTCCTGCGTCACGCTACGCCCAGTGGGAAGGGACAGCACCGATCCAGGGCCAGGGCCGGGCTTGGCGGGTGGCTTCTGGGCGGGCTGGGCCACCGCCGCGCTCAGCAGCTCCCGCAACCGACTGCTGGTGATCGGTCGCTCCAGGCGCCCCTGGCGGGCCAGCGAGAGGGTGCCGGTCTCCTCGGAGACGACGATGCAGAGGCAACGGTCGAACCGTTCGGTGATCCCCATCGCGGCCAGGTGGCGGGTGCCGTAGCGGGCGATGCCCTGCCGCGACAACGGCAGAATCACCCCGGCCGAAAGGATGCGGTTGCCCTTCACCAGCAGGGCACCGTCATGGAGAGGGGTGTCGGCGGCAAAGAGATTGAGCAGCAGGTCGACGGAAAGCAGGGCGTCCAGCTCGATGCCGGGGTTGAGGAAATCCTCCGGGCGCAGATCACTGCCGAGGTCGAGCAGGATCAGGGCTCCCCGGCGGCTCTGGGAGAGGCGCCCGGCCGCTTCGGTGAGCTGCGCCACCGAGCCGGACAACGCCTGATCCTCCTTCTGGCTCCCCAGCAGCACGTCCAGTCGTCCGGTGCCGAGCAGCTCCATCAAGCGCCGCAATTCGCCCTGCCAGAGGATGGCCAGAGCGAGGCTGCAGCCCAGCACCACCGCTTCGAGCAGGCGGGTGGTGAGCGGCAGGTCGGCGAACCGCTGGACCACCCAGACCAGGGCCACCAGAAACAGCCAGCCCCGCAGCAACCAGAGGGTGCGGGGCTCCCGGACCCTGGCCAGCAGCAGCACACCGAGAGCCGAAGCGAACAGCAGGTCCAGCACCACACGGATGTCCAGAAACCCCAGCCAGATCACAACGACGAACCATCAAGGCTGGCCTCAGGGTACCGGCGAGAACCGTTCGGGTAATCGGTCGTAGCGCAGCAATTCCTCCGGCCGCTCGCGCCGCTGCACCAGTTCGGCCTCACCCCCCTGCACCAGAACCGTCGCCGGCCTGGGGATGCGGTTGTAATTGGAAGCCATCGAGGCGTTGTAGGCGCCGGTGGCGAAGACGGTGATCACATCGCCACAGCGGCTGGCCGGCAGGGGGAGGTCATGGAGCAGCACATCCCCGGATTCACAGTGCTTGCCGGCCAGGGTCACCGTTTCGGAGGGCGGCGCAGTGGGCTGGTCGGCCAGCACCGCCGTGTAGGCCGACTGATAGGTGATCGGACGAGGGTTGTCGCTCATGCCGCCATCGACGGAGAGATAGGTGCGCAGACCCGGGATCTGCTTGCGGCTGCCGATCGCGTAGAGGGTGAGGCCCGCCGTGGCCACCAGGGAGCGACCCGGTTCGCACAACAGACGGGGCAGGGCCAGGCCGCGCTCGCTGCAGGCGGCCACCACCGCTTCGGCCACACCCTTCACCCAGGCCTGAATCGAGGGGGGATCATCACTGGCCACATAACGGATGCCGAGCCCACCGCCGACGTTGAGATCACCGCAGGGGTGTCCGAGCGAGCGGGCCAGGGCGAGGGCATCGGCCATCACCCCGGCCAGATCGTGGTGGGGCTGGAGCTCAAAGATCTGGGAGCCGATGTGGGCATGGAGGCCATCGAGCCGGGCCCAGCTGCAGCCCGCCAGCTGCCGCAGCACCGGCTCGAGCTGATCGGGATCGAAACCGAACTTGCTGTCGAGGTGACCGGTGCGGATGTACTCGTGGGTGTGGCACTCGATGCCGGGTGTGAAGCGGAGCATCAATCGCACCGGCGCCTTGCCGGCCGGGGCCAGCTCGGCCAGCAGGGCGAGATCGAGTGCGTTGTCGACCACCACGGTCACCCCCTGGTCCAGCGCCAGGGCGAGCTCCTCCTTCGACTTGTTGTTGCCGTGCAGCACGATCCGCTCGGCGGGCATGCCGCCCTGCAGTGCCGTGAGCAGTTCACCGGTTGAAACGGCATCGAGGCCCAGGCCCTCGGAGGCCACCAGGGCGCTCAGCATCAGGCTGCTGTTGGCCTTGGAGGCATAGAGGGCGAGGGCGGGGCCGGGGTAGTGGGCGGCGAGGGCCTCCCGGTAGGCCCGGCAACTGGCCCTGAGGGTGTCTTCGTCGAGCACGTACAACGGCGTTCCGTAGGTGCGGGCCAGCTCACTGAGCCCACAGCCCCCCACCTCCAGACGCCCGAGGGAATCGAGCCTGGTGGTGAGCGGGGTCAGGTTGCGGTTAGGGCTGAGCCGATCCTGGCTCGGCTCCAGAAACGGAGCATGGCCGGCTGCGGAGATGGATCCGTCGATTCCGCTCGGCACGAGGAAGGTGGTCATTGTGATCAACGCTGGCCCTGGTGATCCAATCGTAAGGATGGGAACGAATTCCACCGGGGCCGCGGCGGCTCGACCCGGAGAGCGGGATCGATCGCCGCGCCGGCTTTCGATCGACGACCTGACGGCCTGTTGCGCCCTCGACCAGCTGGCTCTCGACGGCCTGTGGACCCCGATCCAGTGGCGGCAGGAGCTCGATGACCCCGATCGGCTCTGCCTGGGCCTCGGCCCCGCCACCGAGCTCGCCGCCATGGGCATCGCTGCGGTCGTCCTCGATGAGCTGCATGTGTCCCTGGTGGCGGTGCACCCGGAGCGGCGGCGGCGGGGCCTCGGGCGCCTGCTGCTGCAGACCCTGCTCCGGGAGGGCGGCGCCAGGGGCTGCCGGCGGGCCACTCTGGAGGTGTCTGAGGCGAACGGGGCTGGGATCGCCCTGTACGCCGCCCTTGGTTTCCGCGCGGCCGGCCGACGTCGCAGTTACTACCGCAATGGAGACGATGCTCTGATCCAATGGGCTGAGCTCAAATCGCAGGAGTGAGACCTGTTGATTGCAAAGGTTCGGATTGCCGCCCATTCTTGATGCGGAAGGCCGAAGAGTTCGCTGCTGTGATGTATCAAAAAGGCACTGTCCAGCCCAGTCTTTCCAAAGGACTTGGCTGATGTGCTCCTGGAGGCTCCGCCACCCGCTCAGCCCTGATAAGTTGGATGCACTTGCACAGGTCCGCCCATGTTCGAGCGGTTTACTGAGAAGGCCATCAAGGTCATCATGCTGGCCCAGGAAGAGGCCCGCCGTCTCGGCCACAATTTTGTCGGCACGGAGCAGATTCTGCTCGGCTTGATCGGAGAAGGCACCGGCGTGGCCGCCAAGGTGCTCAAGTCGATGGGCGTCAACCTCAAGGATGCCCGCGTCGAGGTGGAGAAGATCATCGGCCGGGGCTCCGGCTTCGTGGCCGTGGAGATCCCCTTCACCCCGCGAGCCAAGCGGGTTCTGGAACTGTCCCTTGAGGAGGCCCGTCAGCTCGGCCACAACTACATCGGTACCGAACACCTGCTGCTCGGCCTGATCCGGGAAGGCGAGGGCGTGGCCGCCAGGGTTCTTGAAAATCTCGGTGTCGACCTGGCCAAGGTGCGCACCCAGGTGATCCGCATGCTCGGTGAAACGGCCGAAGTGGCCGCCGGCAGCGGCAGCAAGGGATCCACCAAGACCCCCACCCTCGATGAATTCGGCAGCAACCTCACCCAGCTCGCCGCCGAGGGCAAGCTCGACCCCGTCGTCGGTCGTCACAACGAAATCGACCGGGTGGTTCAGATCCTCGGTCGGCGCACCAAGAACAATCCCGTGCTGATCGGTGAACCCGGCGTCGGCAAAACCGCCATCGCCGAAGGGCTCGCCCAGAGGATCACCCAGGGCGAAATCCCCGACATTCTCGAGGACAAGCGCGTTCTCACCCTCGACATCGGCCTGCTGGTGGCCGGCACCAAATACCGGGGCGAATTCGAGGAACGGCTCAAGAAGATCATGGAGGAGATCCGCAGTGCCGGGAACGTGATCCTGGTGATCGACGAGGTCCACACCCTGATCGGTGCCGGCGCCGCCGAAGGCGCCATCGATGCCGCCAACATCCTCAAGCCCGCCCTGGCCAGGGGCGAACTTCAGTGCATCGGCGCCACCACCCTCGACGAATACCGAAAGCACATCGAGAGGGATGCTGCCCTGGAGCGGCGCTTCCAGCCGGTGATGGTGGGCGAGCCCACCGTGCTCGACACGATCGAGATCCTGCGCGGGCTGCGCGAGCGCTACGAACAGCACCATCGCCTGCGGATCAGCGACGAAGCCCTGGTGGCCGCCGCCACCCTCGGCGACCGCTACATCAGCGATCGGTTCCTCCCCGACAAGGCCATCGACCTGGTCGACGAGGCCGGCAGCCGGGTGAGGCTGCTGAACTCCAAGCTGCCGCCTGCCGCCAAGGAACTCGACAAGCAACTGCGCGGCGTTCAGAAGCAGAAGGAGGACTCCGTGCGCCAGCAGGATTTCGGCAAGGCCGGCGAGTTGCGCGACAAGGAAGTGGAACTGCGGGAGCAGATCCGCCTGATTCTCCAGAACCGCCGCGAGGAGGAACCTGCCGCCTCCGCCGACGAGGCAGCCGCCGGAGCGGAAGCCACAATCGGTCTTGAGATGCCCCTGGCCGGCGCCGGTGGCGACCGCAGCCCCGTGGTCACCGAGGAAGACATCGCCCAGATCGTCGCCTCCTGGACCGGAGTCCCGGTGCAGAAGCTCACCGAGAGCGAGTCGGTGAAGCTGCTCAACATGGAGGAAACCCTCCACCAGCGCCTGATCGGCCAGGACGAAGCGGTCAAGGCCGTGTCCAAGGCGATCCGCCGCGCCCGGGTGGGTCTGCAGAACCCCAACCGACCGATCGCCAGCTTCATCTTCTCCGGCCCCACCGGCGTCGGTAAAACCGAGCTCACCAAGTCACTCGCTGCCTACTTCTTCGGCAGCGAAGACGCCATGATCCGGTTGGACATGTCGGAATTCATGGAGCGCCACACGGTCAGCAAGCTGATCGGCTCTCCTCCGGGCTATGTGGGCTTCAACGAAGGTGGCCAGCTCACCGAAGCCGTTCGTCGCCGCCCCTACACGGTGGTGCTGTTCGATGAGATTGAAAAGGCACACCCGGATGTGTTCAACCTGCTGCTGCAGTTGCTCGAAGATGGTCGCCTCACAGACTCGAAAGGCCGCACCGTCGATTTCAAGAACACCTTGATCATCATGACCTCGAACATCGGTTCGAAGGTGATCGAGAAGGGTGGCGGGGGCCTCGGTTTCGAATTCTCCGGTGCAGCCGCCGAAGAAACCCAGTACAACCGGATTCGTTCGCTTGTGAACGAGGAGCTGAAGCAATACTTCCGCCCTGAGTTCCTCAATCGTCTTGATGAAATCATCGTCTTCCGGCAACTCAGCCGCGACGAAGTGAAGCAGATCGCTGAGATCATGCTGCGGGAGGTGTTTGGCCGCATCCGCGAGAAAGGCATCGAGCTCTCGGTCACCGAGGCCTTCAAGGAACGGCTGGTCGAAGAGGGTTACAACCCCAGCTACGGGGCAAGGCCGCTCCGCCGAGCCGTCATGCGCCTGCTCGAAGACAGCCTGGCTGAGGAGTTCCTCTCCGGCCGGATCAAGGATGGCGACGCGGCCATCGTCGATATCGACGACGACAAGCAGGTGGTGATCCGCTCCAGCAGCGCATCGATCACGCCTGAACCGGCCCTGGCCGGAGCCAGCGCCTGAGCGTGACCAAACCCTCCAGCCCCGCCGCGCCAGGCGGAGGTTGGAGGGACGTGGGTGTCACACCGCCAGGACACCTGCAACACGCTCTCAACGGGCTGGGTCCTTACTCTTGACCCATGAAAGACATCGATCCGATCGAAACACCATCGGCTTCCGAGCAAGCCGGCCAATCCGATCCAGCCAGCCCTTCGAAGCCCCCCATCGATGAATCCTGGGCCTCCGGTCAGCGCAAGCGTTATCTCGCCTCGCTGCCACACCAAGACCCCTAACTGATATGGCGCGGTGAGCACCCCCCGGCTGATTGAAGGGATCGTCTCCATCCCGGTGGCTGGCCACAGCCTGACCGCCTACCGGGCCATGCCCAGGGCAGACCAACCCCTGCCGGTGCTGCTGGTGGTCCAGGAAATCTTCGGGCTGCACCCCCACATCCAGGCCGTCTGCCGGCGGCTGGCCAGCCTGGGCTACCTGGCTGTTGCCCCCAGCCTTCAGGAGCGCCAGGGGGACGTGGCCAGCCAGCCCGATCTGGCCGGGATCTACGCCATCGTGGCCCGGGTGCCCGATCACCAGGTCCTGGCAGATCTCGATGCCTGCGTGGCCTGGGCAGGCAGCGAATGCAACGGTGAGATCTCCCGGCTCGGTATCACCGGTTTCTGCTGGGGCGGGCGGATCACCTGGCTGTATGCGGCCCACAACCCCCAGCTCAGGGCGGGTGTGGCCTGGTACGGCCGTCTTGACAGCCCGCCCACGGCCCTCCAGCCGATGGTGCCGACAGCCCTGGCCTCCAAGCTCCAGGCACCGGTGCTCGGCCTCTATGGCGGCCAGGACGAGATCATTCCCCTGGCATCGATCGAGCGGATGCAGCAGGCACTCGAGCAAGCCGGCAGCCCCAGCCGCATCGTCGTCTACCCCGACGCCCCCCATGGCTTCCACGCCGACTACCGCGACACCTACCGCCCGGCAGCGGCAGCCGACGGCTGGGGCCGAATGCGGGACTGGTTCACGGCCCACGGCGTCTGAAGCGGGGAAGCGGCGCTGCGCAATGGCAGGGCGGAATCTAGGCTGAGCCAGTGATTGCAAGCGATTCGATTGGTTGCCGGAATGGCTGCTCCCGACCGTCCGGAGCGCACCCTCTTCAAGAGGGCCAGATGGCAGCGTCAGCTGCTGGCCCTGCTGCTGGGAATCTGGATCGTTTCGGCGGGAGCGCCATCGCCGGCGAAGGACCCAGCCAGCCCTCCCGCCGGTTCGGGCTGCGCTGAAGAGCCGGCCTGGATCACCCTTGATGGGCGACGCATCGCCGAGGTGCGCGGCGGGGCAGGCGTCCAGAGCGCCAGGACCGTGGCGAAACTGGCAACGGAGCGGCTGACGGGCCTTGCCAACGATTACAGCTTCAATCCGGCCGACTTCGTGCTGCGCGAAGACCCTCCCTACACGATCCTCGGCATCGAGCGGGATGGGCAGTTCAGCAAGAAGATGGCTTTCGATGATCGGATCGCCACCTGCTTCGGCCTAAGCAGGCAGGCCCTGGCCGCCGATTACCGCGACAGCTTTCAGCAGGGCATCCTGCGCTACCGGCAGGACAACTCCCTGGTCTCCTGGCTGCGGGGCACGGGTCTGGCCCTGCTGGTGCTCGGCATCTACATCCTCTGGTTGCGATTTCAGCTGGGGCTGAATCGAACGATCAGGGGCTGGCTGACCAACAGCAACAACCAGCAACGGCTCTGCCTCCGCATCGCCGGTAATCAGGTGCTGGATTCCAGCCAGGTGAGACCACTCCTCCTGCTGGTCTGGCAAGCAAGCCAATGGGCTCTGCTGCTGCTGGTCAGCTACCTGCTGATCCCCCTGCTGCTGGGCTTCTTCCCCCCCACCCAGGCCGTCGCCGCGGGCCTGAGGGGCCAGGTGCTCGGGGTGGTCGGCCGGTTGATCCAGGCGATGGTCGCCGCCATTCCAGGGCTGTTGTCGATCGCGCTGATCCTGGCGATCACCGTGCTGGTGATCCGGGCCAGCAACGCCTGGTTCAAGGCCCTGGAGCACGGCACCCTGCGCATTCCCGGCTTCTACACCGAGTGGGCGAGCCCCACCGCCAGGCTCGCCTCCGTCTTCATCGCCCTGATCGGCCTGGCTGTCGCCTTTCCCTATCTGCCGGGCTCCGGGAGCAAGGCCTTTCAGGGAGCAGGCCTGCTGCTGGGCCTGCTGGCCGCCCTTGGCTCCAGCGCCGTGGCCACCAACATCATCAGCGGCCTGATGCTGATCTACACCCGCGCCTACAAGGAAGGCGACCGGGTCGAGATCAACGGCGTGGTGGGTGTGGTGCAGGACCGGGCCCTGCTGGTGACCCGGTTGCAGACCCCCCGCAACGAACTGGTGAGCATTCCGAATGCAACGGTGATCGGCGCCTCGGTGGTGAACTACAGCTTCTCCCGACGGGAGATCCAGCAGCCGGTGGCCCTCGCCACCACGATCACGATCGGCTACGACGTGCCCTGGCGCCAGGTGCACGCCCTGATGCTGGCGGCAGCAGGCAGTGTCGAGGGGATCAGCAGCGAAATCAATCCCTTCGTGCTGCAGACATCGCTGAATGATTTCCACATCAGCTACGAACTGACGGCCTTCATCCAAGACCCGGACAGCTATCGCCAGAGCCTCTCCGCCCTGCTGGGTGCCCTGCAGGACCAGTTCGCCGCCGCCAATGTGGAAATCCTCTCTCCCGGCTATCACGCGATTCGCAACGGCAACCGCAGCACCGTGCCGATCAGTCCGACCCAGCCGTCCTGAGAGCAGCCATTCAGCCGGCCGGCCGCAGATAGAGCTCCAGCACACCAGCGCGGCCGAAGCCCATGGCGGCATAGAGCGACTCCGCACCCGCCGAAGCCTGCAGCAGGGTGAGACGGGCCCCGCGGGCGGCGCCGGCCGCAATCGCCGCCGCGGTCACCGCCCGACCCAGCCCCATGCTCCGCCAGGCCGGCAGCGTTCCCACCCAGAGGATGGAGCCGGTTCCGTCCAGCACCAGGGAGGTGGCCACAGCCAGCAGCTCCGAGCCCAGTACAACGCCGTAGGTGAGCGGCGACTCCGCCGAACCATCCCCCAGCAGGGTCTCGGCCGCCAGCTGGCCCATGGCGGCGGGGGCAGCGAAGCTGAGCGCGGCACAGCGTCCATAGGCCTGGGCGAAGGCCGGCCCCAGCGGCAGCAGTTCAGCCCCCGGCACCGCCATCGCCACCCGTTGCCCCGGATTGGCGGTGGCCGCCAGCAGGGGCGCCGTGGCTGAGTTCATCAACGCCGCCGGGCTGAGCCGCTGATAGCCGAGCTCAAGCAACTGCCTCCCCTGCTCTGCGGGGCGTTGATCGGGCCAGCAGAGCCAGATGCAGGGCCTGCCACCTCGCCGGAAGAAGGCATCGAGCCGCGCCAGGCTGGCAGCCGTCCAGGCGGTGCCGGCGCTGATCACACAGTTGGCGAAGGGGTGGGGGATCGGCGCTGCGAACCAGCCGGCGTCCCCCTCGGTGTGCCAGCTGCCACCCCGCCGGCCCAGCTGGGCAAAGCCATGGGCCATCAGCCGCCTGGAGATCGCGGGTTCCGTCATCGTTGCCCGGCGCGGCGGGATCAGAACGGAATCCTCACAGACACGTCTGGGTCGGTTGCCGTCCCTGGGCGAGGATGGCGAACTCCGGCTGAAAGCATGGCGCGATTGATGGTGGTCCTGAAGCCCAGTGGCGTCGCTTCGGGGGAAGATCTGATCCCAAGGCTGCTGCCCACCCTCGCCCGGCTCGATACCGAAATCGATCATCAGGGCAAGCTTCACCTCAGCGGGCTGCTGCGGATTCCGCCCCAGGGACTGGTGGTCCAGCTGTTTGCGGATGTTCAACCCCAGGCCGATGGTCCGGAACTCGACGTGGTGCTGATGAGCGCCGAGGCGATGACCAAGGGAGCCCCCCAGACCCACCAGGCCCTGACCAACCTGATTGCGCTGCTTCCGGAGCATGCCATCGGCCTGGAGCTCACCTTCCGCTCCGACCGGGACGGCCCCCTGCCGCTGCGGGAGCGGACCCCCCTGCCGGCCAGGAGCTGAGAACAGGGCCTTGGCACAGCGCAATGAACTGGTGATTGCCAGCGGCAACCCGCACAAGGTGAAGGAGATCACCACGATGCTCGACGCCGTGGAGCTCACGGTGCTCGGCCAGCCCGATGGGCTGGACATCGAGGAGACGGGCCACAGCTACGCCGAAAATGCACGGCTGAAGGCCGAAATCGTGGCGCGGCTCACCGGCCGCTGGACCCTGGCCGACGACTCCGGGCTGGCCGTGGATGCCCTGGGCGGCGCCCCTGGCCTTTTCTCGGCCCGCTACGCCGCCAGTGACCGGGAGCGGATCGCCAGGCTGCTGAAGGAACTCGGTGACAGCCCCTACCGCACCGCCGCGTTCCATTCGGCCCTGGCCCTGGCGGATCCCGGCGGCCACACGGTGCTGGAGGCCGAGGGGACCAGCCAGGGAGAAATCCTGCTGCAACCGGTGGAGGTGGCCGGAAGCCACGGCTACAACTCGGTCTTCCATGTGCGCGGGGCTGGCTGCACCCTCGCGGAGATGAGCGACCACCAGTTGCTGAGGTTCAGCAGCCGCGCCAGGGCCGCCAGGGCGATGGCACCGAAGCTGCTCGCATTGCTGGGGATCGGCGCTCGCTAGCGACGGTTGATGATCTCGATGGCCCGCATCGCCGCCGCCGCCGCCTCGTCAATGTCTCCTTCGCGGCCCGCCAGGGTGAGCCGCCCATAGGCGCCCACGGCCTTCACATCCACCACGGTGATGTTCGACGACTTCTCGGCCTCGTTGGCGGCGATCAGCACGTAGCCGGCCGGTTCGGTTTCGAGAATGAACATGCTCATGCCGGCCTGGATCATCGAACCGCGCCGGTTCTGGCGGTTGATCAGCACCGCATGGTCGGGTGTGATCGCCCGGATGATCTCCGACCAGGTGACCTCGCACTGGCCACGCTGCTCCACCGTGGTGCCCATCGCCTCGACCACGGCCTGGCCGGAGAGCAGCACGCTGCTCTGGTCGCGGTGGTAGAGGGCCAGCGACCCGAAGGCGCGCTCCACCACCTTCTGGCCGAGGCGCACGGTGCTGGCCTTCAGGGCGATGTCGGTGAGGCGGTGCACGGCCATGCCCGGGGCCACCTCCAGCCAGAGGCAGGCATCGCTTGGAATCGGCAGAAAGCCCTGGGACACCGTGCCCATGTAGGCGGCCAGCTGGGGCTGCAGCGAATCGAGGAACACGTAGGCCCGCAGCTCGATCTCGGCGCCCAGCTGGATCGAAGGGCTGTGGCTGCCGGTCAGAGGGGTGAGCCTGGAACGTGGATTGGGGTTCTGCGGACGGGGATCATTCGGAAATCGAGGATCAAACCGTGGCGAACGGGGCATCGTGCCAGACCTGCGGGACCGGGGTGCGTCTTGGCCTGCGTAGGGCAGGACGGTTCCCCAGGGACTGGGATTTCGAGGAATTGAGCGGATCCTACCGTTCAGCTCAGACCGGCCCCCGGCGAAGCCACGGCAGCCCTTGCGAACCCCGGCGGAGCCGATACCTTGCGAATCAGGAACCCAGCCGTCGCAGCCGTGGTGTCGAAACGAAGCAGCCCCTCCAGCTCCGCCCAGGCGGTTCCCGCCACGATCGGAGAACAATCCTTTGCCGACTGGATCGCCGGCGCCATTGATCAGGGTGTCAAACCGGAGCAGGCCCTTGCCGTGGTCGGTCTGGGATTGATGCGGGGCATGGGCGATCCCGGCTACGGCCTGCCGCTCTTTGACTCCGAATCGACGTCCCAGGATGGTCCGTTGCTGATGCAATCGATCAAAACGCGGCTGGAATCGGTTGCCATGGCGATCGAAACCGGCGCACCGCTGAGCACCCAGGAAGTCACCCTGCTGATCGGCGCCCGCCCCGGCAGCGCCAAGGTGAGGCGAGCCGGGCTGGTGGCCGAGCGGATCGGCCGCAATGTCTGGCAGTTGCGCCGTGCCCGCAGCGAAGAGCGTGAAGCGGCCACCCCAACCTTCAGCGAAGGCTTCCGCCGCCGCCTCTGAGCGGCTTGAGGCGGCCTGGCACTGAAACGAAACGAATGTTGCGTTTGTCCGGCAGTCGCTGTCCCGCTTGCTGGTCAGCGCTATCACTGAGTGACCGACGCACCCTTCACCCCGTCGGCCCAGAGCAGAGGCAGGCGGCATCGACCCCCGCCGCTCCGCTCCGGAAAAGCCCCCGTCAGCTGCACGGGGGCTTTTCTGTATCCAGGCCACCCCCACTGGCACCGCCCCAACTGGCACCGCCCCTACTAGCACCGCCCTAACTGGCACCGCCCCACTGCCAGCACCGAACTGCCAGCACCGAACAGCCAGCACCGAACAGTCACCACCGAACAGCGACCATGGCGTCCGCCGCCCTGTTTCACCTCTCCTTTCCCGTCAACGATCTGGACGCCACCGAACGCTGGTACGTCGATGGGCTCGGCTGCAGGCGAGGACGACGCAGCCCCGAAGCCCTGGTGCTCGGCCTCGGTGGCCATCAGCTGGTGGCCCATCTCGCCGCCGGAGCGCAGCCGGCCCAACGCGGCATCTATCCGCGCCATTTCGGCCTGGTGTTCGCCGAGCCTGCGGCCTACACGGCGATCGAGCAGCGGGCCCGGCGGCAGGAGCTCCAGTTCGGCGTGGCGCCCCGGCTGCGCTACCCGGATTCACCGCTGGAGCACCGCAGCTTCTTCCTGGTCGATCCCTCGGCGAACTGGCTGGAGTTCAAGCATTACCACCACCCCGAGGCGATCCTCGGGCTGGGCGAGCTGCCGCTGGTGGGGGAGCACAGTGATTCGTCCGCCGATCCTGCCCCCGCCAGATGACCCAGGACCTGATCGAGCGGCTCCAGCTCGCGCCCCATCCGGAGGGTGGCTTCTACCGGGAACGGCATCGCTCGGCGCTGATCGTGCGACGCGCCGATGGCCTGGAGCGATCGGCCTTCACGGTGATCGACTTCCTGCTCCCGGCCGGCGTGACCAGTCGCTGGCACCGGCTCAGCGGCGCGGAGGAAAGCTGGCACCACGCCGGCGGCGCTCCCCTGCGGCTCTGGCGGCGTCCTCCCGGCGCCGCAGCAGAGGCGATGCGGCTGGGTCCCCTGGATCCGGCCTTCCCGGACCAGTACCCCGTGCAGGTGATCCCGCCGGACTGGTGGCAGGCCGCCACCAGCCTGGGTGCCTGGACCCTGGTGAACTGCTGTGTGGCACCCGGTTTCGATTTCGCCGACTTCTGCTGCGAGGACGAGCGGGGCTAGGCTCAGAACAGGGTGTTGCTGTAGATCGAGAGCCGGGCGAAACCGACCGGTGCCACGACCGGATTGGGCCCGTGCGGATACGCCCGTACGGCGAACAGCGTGATCCCTGCCTGGGCTGGGTTGTTGAACGGTTTGAGCGCCACCGTCATGGTCTGACCTGGGCCCGGCGGGGTCAGGAACCGGATGGAGAACAGCCGCCGCTGCTGATCAAAGCTGGTTTCAATCGGCAGGCTGGCCCCCTCCCGACGGGGTTCGCCCAGAAAGGCACGGGTCTGAGCCACATCGAAGGGGAAGGTCCAGTCAACCCCGGTGGTCTGCTGGATCTCCAGTCGCCCCAGCCCGGCCCCGGCCTGCTCGGGCATGGCAATCGTGAAGTAGTACTCCGCACCGTTGTCCATCACGGTGGTGTAGTAGTTGCGGAAGGTGAGCTTCCAGGGCGGCGTCTGAAAAAAGGTGCTGCCGCGCAGTTCCAGCGCCATCAGCGGCTGAGGCGGCAGCAGAAGGGCTCCGGCTCCAGCCAGCAAGCAGGGCCCAGCCACCAGCAGGGCGGAGATCAGGTGCCCAGCGCCGGGGCGCCTGCCATGGATGGGGGGCCGGCTCATCGGAAGGTGCCAGCAGGTGGGCGCGTCGCCCCGATCGAGCCGGCAAAGGGGCGTGGATCCTGATCGCGGCGATGGTGGGTTGGCAAGGGGGGTGGCCCGCCAGGCGCCTGATCGGCGCTGGGCTGATCGCAGCTGAGGGAAGCCTGGGCGACCGCGCTGAGCGCCCGGCGCAGAGCCCGGGCCGCCAGCAGCGACATGTCGCGGGGAACGCTGATGCGGTCTTTCAGGTAGAGCAGGCCAACGGCGGCGCCGACGGGCGCCGGGCAGGGGCGCCCCAGGATCAACTGGGTCAGTCCGCAGCGCAGGGCCCGATCGAAGCGCTCCGGTGGCACGGGATTCACCGCCAGGATGGCGTGACGATGCCGGAGCACCCGGCGCAGCGCCTCGGCCGCCTCATCGCCCCGGGGGGTGTGGGAGGTTTCCGGATCCAGCGGTTCAGCCAGGGGCCAGGGACCCTGATCAACCCGCCGGCATGCGGCCTGCTGACGGGCGGAGCCGCTGGCGTAGCAGCCCCCCATCTGGGGCGGGAGATCGTGGGCATGGGTGAGAAAATCGCCCTGGGTGCCGAGGTAGGTGGAGCGGCCCTCCATGGCCGTGAACCAGGCGGCGATAGCGGGATGGCGCTCCTTGAGGCCATAGCCTTTGTAGTAATAGAGGCTGGCATTCATCCGCTCGATGTAAGGGGTGAAGACCAGATCAGCCGTGCTGAATTCCGCCAGGAAGAACGGACCAGGATGGATGTTCAGGGCCGAATCAACTTTCGACGCCACCTGGTCGAACGACCGCTCGGCGGAGGCCTCTTGCCGCTCTGAGCTCGAGGGCACACAGAGCCACTGGCACCAGGCCCGGAACAAGCTGCGCTCCAGTTGACGCAGAGGCAACACCTCGGGGGCGTTCATGGCCGCACCGAGCGGCCCGAAGGCTGCTTCGAGGGCCTGCAGGATCAGATCGCTCTCGGTGATCAGCCGACCATCGAGTTCGAGGGCCGGCAGCATCCCACTGGGCACCAGGCGCTTGAACCAGGCCTCCTTCTCGCCGTAGCAGAACATCGTGACCTTGCGGATCCGATAGGGAATCCGCTTCTCCTCCAGCCACAACCACACCTTCTGGCAGTAGGGGCACCAGGCATGGTGATCGCGGAACAGGGTGACCCGTAGCTCCGATTCGCTCTGGCCGAACAGGCGCAGGGTGGCCTGGGCATTGGTTGGCCCATCAATCCGATCGGGCTCAGGTGGGGACACGGCTTCGAGCTCCTGCCAGCTGAGCGGATCGATGGGGGCTTGGATCACGGAAAGGGGGAAAGCCTGGGGCCTGTCAGTGGAGATTCTGGCAAGGCCGGATCCAGCCAGGCATCAACTCTGTTGAAGTGAAAGCAGCTCAGCTCCGTACTGGGCACTGAAGCTGGCCTGAAGCTGCCAGAGCTCCAGCAAAGACTTGGAGATGCGCCGCAGATCCTCGATCTCGGTGCAGCTATCGATCGCCCTGGCATGGGCCTCAACGGCGAACTGCCGCGAAAGAGAGAGGGAATCCATGGCAAATAAGCGGCTTCTTCAAAGATAGCAACAATTCTTGACAATTGCTGATTCGAGGCCTTCTGTGCCTGGCCAAGTGGCCGAAACGGGGGCCATCTGACAGAGGACAAGGCAGATGCAGGCTGGATTCCCGCCCTAGGCCGGCTCGAGAACCACCTGGCTCAACTGGTTCATCGGCACGGCGAAGGGGGGGGAACCCTGCTTGGAGAGGGGCCAGCGGCGGACCCAGCAGCGGTCGCCGTCATCATCGATGCTGAGAATCTGATAGGTGGTGTCGCCTTTGCTGGTCAGTTGTACGAAGGCGCCTTGCTGAAGCGTCATGTTGATGCTCCTCAGGAAAAAGGGACAGGTGAGAAGGTCCGAAGCACGAACCCCAACGCTTGCCAACGTAACGGAGTATTTCGGCGAATTGACAGCCAGTCATGGATCGGTCACCAGCTTGTGGAGATGCTGACCTGGCTCCAGACAGGCGGACGCTCGGCCTGCTGCACCTGATTCCTGGTGAACGAAAGCTCTGGATGCTCGACAACCCGCCAGCTTTGCTGGCGAGGTGCCTGCCAATGGTGATGCCCAGCTGCAACCCAGAAGCCCATTGGGGATCCGGGGGCTGAGCTGGGCGAAGCTGAAACCAATCAGCCGAATGAATCAAGCCAGCCCTGCCAATGGAGAGCAGGCAGAGCTGAAGCGCTGATGGAGGCTGGATTCCACTGACAGATCCAGCCTGGCCGACTCAATCCTCGGTGTCGTCGGAGCCACCGACGGGAACCAGACGGATCTGCTTCTTGCCGAGCTTGATTTCGAACTCATCGCCAGGCTGCAGACCGAGCAGAGCGGTGTAGGCCTTGCCGATCAGCAGGTTTCCATTGAACTGCACCTTGGTGACATAGCTGAGCTTGCGGCCACCCTGACCGACCCCATTGCCACTGCCAAGGCCAAGGCTGACTCCCTTGGCTTCGAGGAGTGCCTCATAAAAGGCCGTGAAGTTGAGCCGCTCGCTGCCGTCTTTTTTGGTGCTCACATAGCCGGCTGCCTTGACCAGCTCGGATTTGCCGACATCACCCAACTCCTTGACTTTGGCCAGCAGGTCAGAACCGGTGAGCATGGAATCGAATTGTCACTACACATCTAACATAGCAATACGACCTCCGAACTGACTAGCCCTCTCCCAGCCAATTTCCCCGTTGAACGGGCTGCAGATCGCCAGCGCCGAAGCCATCCCCGCAGCGATCCAGCGCTATCACGGTGTGCAGCGAGATCCACTGGCGGTTCTCAGTCCAGTTCACGGCCGATTCCCCCAGCTCAACGGCCGCAGACGGTAGGCAGATCGCGGCTGAATCGACACCGTCTGAGCATGGCCTGAAACCCATCTTGCTGGCCCGGTGGCTCAGCCCCCGAGCCTCCCAGCAAAGACGCCAGAATGATCGAACCTCATCTGCTCAGCTTGTGCAACTCGTCTATGACGGCGGTTGTCCGTTCTGTCGCCACTTCGCGGCCACCAGTGCCTTGCGTGGCGGACTGACCGACCTTGAGATCATTGACGGTCGCGCCGACAGTGTGCTGCGCCAGCAACTGGCGGAGCGGGGCTTTGATCTGGCTGACGGGGCGATCCTGATCGAGGGGGAACGCTGCTGGCATGGCGCCGATGCGGTTAACCAGCTGTGCCGGCAGCTGCGTCCCACCGACGGATTGCTGCGGCTGTTGATCAGCGTGTTCAACGACCGAAGCCGCAGTCGCCTGCTCTATCCCGGGCTGCTGGCCGCGAGGCGTCTGGCACTGATGATCAGGGGCCTGCCCCTCAATCCCGCGCTGGAGCCGACGACGCGTTGAACGGAGACGGGTCGGCAGGCGACCGGGGGGAACTGGTCTTCGTCTACGGGACGCTCAAGCGGGGCGAGCCCAACCATGGCTGGCTGCGGGGTGCCCGCTTTCTGGGGAGGCGTCGATTGCCGGGAGTTCGGATGCATGATCTGGGCCCTTATCCGATGGCCGTGCCCGCTGCCGGTGAGGAGCAGAAGGGGAAACCGGGCCGTTTGCCGCTGATCCACGGTGAACTCTTCCGCGTGGATGCCGCCGGCCTGGCCGGGCTGGATCGGCTGGAAGATGTACCGAACGACTACAGACGGCTGCGGCTGGTTCTCAGCGACGGCATGCCCGCCTGGGTGTATCTGGGCCGCGCTGAGCAGGTGATCGGGGCCGCCCCGGTTCCACTCGGCGACTGGGGCACGAAGCCGGTGTTCAGCTACGGCTCCAACCTCTGTCCTGACCAGCTGGCGGCCCGCTGCAAGGGCTGGGACGGCAGCGGCCAGGTGGCCCGCCTGGAGGGCTGGCGCTGGGGAATCAGCAAGGTCCGCTCGCCTGGCCGCGGCTCCGGCCAGCCAGGCGAAGGAGCTGCCGGCATCCAGTCTGACCCGGGCGCCCACTGCTGGGGGGTGGTGCACCATCTCGGCCCGGCCGATCAGCACGCCCTTGATCGCCATGAAGGGGTGGCGGCGGGCCACTACCGAACCCAGACGCTGACGGTGACAACGCTGCAGGGGGAGTGTTTCCCGGTTTCAACCTATGTGCCCACACCGGAGTGGAGCGCCGACGGACTCAGACCCAGTCCGGACTACGCCGACCGCATCCGACGGGGATCGGCCCACTGGCCCTTGCCCGAGCTGTGGCGGCGGACCCTGGAGGCTGCCCTGGATGGCGAGCTGGGGAGTGAACTGGGCGGCACCGGGTCGCCTGCCTGGCCTTGCTCACATCCGACACCAGCAAGGCCACCGCTGGCCAGACTCGACTCCCCACCATCCGGCCCCAGCCACTCCCGTGCGGCCATGAACATCCAGGTCGGTTGCAGGCTCACGGCAACCTTCTTTCAACCCACCCCGCTGGTGCTGTTGCTCCAGCCGCACCGCTCCCGTCAGGCGGATCTGATCGCGCCCGATCCGATCGACGTGCAGCCGGCCGTGCCGCTCGAGCAAGGCACCGATGGCTTCGGCAACCGCTTCTGCCGGCTGGTGGCACCGCCCGGAGAGAGCCGGTTCAGCCTTCGGACCGTCGTCAGCGATAGCGGCAGCCCCGATCCGGTCGTGCCCACGGCGCGGCGGCTGCCGGTGCAGGAGCTGCCGCCCGAGGTTCTGGCTGATCTCAATGCCAGCCGCTACTGCGAAACCGACCGTCTTGGCGAGATCGCCTGGAACCTGTTCGGGAACTGCCCGCCCGGCTGGCCGCTGGTACAGGCGATCTGCGACCACGTGCACAACCACATCCGCTTCAGCGGCGACCATGCCAGCTCCACCAAAAGCGCCTTCGATGCCTTTATGGAAGGGCGCGGCGTCTGCCGCGATTTCGCCCACCTGGCAATCACCTTCTGCCGCTGTCTCAACATTCCCGCCCGCTATTGCACCGGCTATCTGGGCCATACCGGCATCAGCTTCGATCCGGAGCCGATTGATTTCTCGGCCTGGTTCGAGGCCTACCTGGATGGCCGGTGGTACACCTTCGATGCCCGCTTCAACACGCCCCGGATCGGCCGGGTCCTGATCGCCCGCGGCCGCGATGCCGCCGATGTGCCCTTCCTCCGCTCGTTCGGCGAGCACCAGCTCACCGGCTTCGAGGTGATCACCGAAGCCCTTGAGCCGGGCTGAAGTGTCCCCCCTGCCGATAGAACCACCCCTTGGCCAGCTCGGCACTCCAGATATAAGCGGCGAGAATCAACGCCAGCAGGAGCAGAAATTCGGCCGGCAAGGGCACAAAGCCGAACAGATGGCCGAGCGGCGTCCAGGGGAGGATCAGGGTGAGGCCGATCACCACTAGGGTGGCGGCCACCAGCCAGCGGGACGGCCGGCTGCGAAACAGGGGGCCTCTGGTGCGGATCACCAGCACGATCGAGGCAGCCGAAATCACCGATTCCATGAACCAGCCGGTACGGAACTGCGCCGCATCGGCGTGGAGCACCCAGAGCAGCACCGCAAAGGTGAGGTAGTCGTACACCGAACTCACCAGCCCGAAGGTGAGCATGAACCGCTTGATGAAGGGAATGCTCCAGCGGCGCGGTCGATCGATCCAGTCGGAATCGACGCGGTCGGTGGCGATCGTCATCTCGGGCAGATCCGTGAGCAGATTGGTGAGCAGGATCTGCTTTGGCAGCAACGGCAGGAAAGGCAACAGAAGAGAAGCCCCGGCCATGCTGAACATATTGCCGAAATTGGCGCTGGTGGCCATGAACACGTATTTCAGCGTGTTGGCGAAGGTGCGCCGCCCCTCACGGATGCCTGCTTCCAGCACGGCCAGATCGGCCTCCAGCAGCACGATGTCGGCGGCCTCCCTGGCCACGTCGACTGCCCCCTGCACTGACAGACTCACATCAGCGGCATGCAGGGCGGGAGCGTCGTTGATGCCATCACCGATGTAGCCCACCACATGACCGGCCTGGCGGAGGGCGCGGATCAGGCGCTCCTTCTGGCTGGGCTCGATCTCCGCGAACACATCCACCTGCTGGGCCCGCACTGGAAGTGCCGCGTCGCTGAGTGCCACGAGCTGTTTGCCGGTGAGCACCTCGGGGTTGCGCAGGCCCACGTCCCTGGCGATCCGTACGGCCACAAGGGCGTTGTCGCCGGTGATCATCTTGAGGCGAACCCCAATCCGGTCGAGATCGGCAACGGTCTGGCGGATGCCCGGCTTGAGCGGATCGCTTAGCGCCACCATGCCCAGGAAGATCATGGCCGTTTCGGCGTCGCGGCCCACGGCCAGCGGCACCGCTGACCCCAAAGGCTCCCAGCGACGGATCGCCACCCCCAGCAACCGGTCACCCTCGCCGCTCCAGTCAGCATGGATGCGCTGGATCTCCGCTGCCACCGTCTCCAACGGCACGAGGCGGCCATCGGAGCACTCGGCGCGGTCACACACCTCGAGCACCTTCTGCAGGGCCCCCTTGGTGATCAGCACCGGCGCTCCATCCCGTTCGGCGGGATCCACCGATCGAGCCAGGATGCTCTGGCGCTTGCGCGCGAAATCGAAGGGGATCTCATCGAGCTTGCGCCAGCCGGAAAGATCGAAGCCCCCCTCGGTGCGCAGTCCAGCGTCGATCGGATTGGGAAAGCCGGTTTCAAAGCTGGCGTTGATCACGGCATAAAGCAGCGCCCGCTCGCTGGGAAGGCCGTCGATGCCGCAGTGGCGCCGCAGCCGGGCGCTGCCTTCGGTGAGGGTACCGGTTTTGTCGGAACAGAGAATCGACATGCTGCCGAAGTTCTCGATCGCCGCAAGCCGCTTGACGATCACTCGCCTGGCCGCCATCCGCTGGGCACCCTGGGCCAGATTCACGCTGATGATCGCCGGCAGCAGCTGGGGCGTCAGCCCCACCCCCAGAGCCAGGGAGAACAGAAAGGAATCGACGATGGGGCGCTGCAGGTAGACATTGAGGGCGAAGATGGCGAACACCATCGTCAGCGTCAGCTCAAGCAGCAGGGTGCCGAACTGGCGCACTCCCCGCTCGAACTCCGTTTCCGGACTGCGCAAACGCAGACGGGCGGCGATCGACCCGTAGGCGGTGTCGGCCCCGGTGAGCACCACCACCGCCGTGCCCGTGCCACTCACCACGTGGGTGCCGAAGAACAGCACGTTGCCTCGCTCCGCCAGGGATGCCGCCGCCGCCACCACGCCCGGATGCTTGCTGACCGGGAAGCTTTCGCCGGTCAGGCTGGCCTCATCGAGGCTGAGATCGCGTTCCTCGATCAGGCGGCAGTCAGCGGGGATTCCCGCCCCAGCCGAGAGCACCAGCAGGTCCCCGGGCACCAGGTCAGCCGCCGGGATGCGCTGCAGAGCCCCGTCGCGGCGCACACAGGTGGTGCTCTCCACGGTCTGAAGCAGTTGCCGCACCGCCTGGGCGGCCCCCCGCTCCTGCCAGAACCCGAGCAGGCCACTGATCAGCACGATCCCGAGGATGATCAGGCCATCGGTGGGGGAATCCAGCAGGAAAGAGAGCAGCGCCGCCGCTGTGAGGATCAGGATGATCGGGCTGACGAACTGACGCAGCAGCAGCACCGCGCCGCCACCACGAGCCGCCGGAGCCAGCCGGTTCGGTCCGCGGAGGCTGAGGCGATCGGCCGCCTCCCGGGCAGAGAGACCTTCAGGCCCCGCCTCCAGGTCGGCCAGCAGCACGCCCAGCGGCAGGCTCCAGAAAGGTGGGATGGGTTTTCCAGGATTCATTGCGCTGGACCGCTTCCACCTGAGCAAGATCCTGCTGCAGACCACTCACCAGGTGCGCGACTCCAGGCGAAGGGAGGGGGGTCATCCACACCGGCCGGATGGGTGATCGAGCGAGGCGAAACCCGCAAAAAATTGTTATGGTTGATACCGAAGACCTTCCTTATCGCTCCTCTCGCCATGGCCACCGTTCACACCAATTCCGCTGCCCGCCAGGCTTCGCTGATCGAATCGCTGCGGATGCGCTACGCCGCTGCCGTGGCCGCCGATGACGCCGAAGCAAAGCTGGCTCTGTTCCGGGAAGCCGCCTATCTCGACATCAGGCCGGAACTGCTGGAGCAGTCCGCGGCGGCAGCGGCCTGAACCGGGCCTGATCGTGCCAGGGCCTCCCGGTAGAGCGCCTGATGGTGGAGGATCCGGCGTTCCAGCTGATGGGCCGGGCCGGGGCTGAACCCGCCGCTGCCGTAGGCCAGCTGGGCTGATTCCACCAAGGCGCGATCCTCTTCAAGAAAAGCCGTCATCTCCTCCAGCTGGGCTTCGGCCCCGGCTGCTCGCTGCGCCGGGCCGGCCAGGGTCAGCTCCAACCGGCAGCGATCAAGCGCCTCAGGATGGAAGCCGATCAGGGCCGTGGTGCCATCGGGCCAGAGCAGTACATGGTTCCAGGGGGGCACTGAGAAGGTCAGGAACGTGCCGGTGGGCCCGGCATCACCGGCAGAAGCCAGCGGCATCGGGGTGGCGAGCAGGTTGCACCAGCGCCCGAAGCGATGCCGATAGGCGCTCACCGGACCCTGGGTGCGATGCAGCGTGGTGGGGTGGGCAATGGCGACGTGGTAGTCGTCGAGGGTGTTGTCGTGGGCGATCTTCCAGTTGCAGGCCAGGCTGAGCCGGCGGCGACCCCAGAGCAGCGGGGCGGCATCCGAAGCAGGCGGTGATTCAGGCGCATCAACCCTCCAGCCCCCCTGCTCCCGCAGCAGATCCAGCTGCTCCGCCAGAGCTGGAGCCGCCGCACCGGCGCCGGCCTCAGCGGCAGGCAGCTGCAGGCGCACCCAGAGGAAGGGGCCAGCCACGGCGATCTCGATCGGGCTGAGGTCCCAGTGCTGGCGCTCGAACGGTGCGCAGAAATCCCCCTCCCGGGCAGCCGCCAGCAGGCGACCATCCGGGGCGTAGGTCCAGCCGTGGTAGGGACAGATCAGCTTGCGGCAAGGGTTAAGCGCGCTTCCCGGCGCCAGCAGGGCCACGCCCCGGTGCGGGCACTGGTTCAGGAAGGCCTGCGGTCCAACGCCGGGCGGATGGGTGAGCAGCAGCTCCACCCCCAGCAGGGCGCGACTGAGCGCCGCCCCCTCGGGCAGCTCCGACAGCAGCGCCAGCGGATGCCAGAACTGCCGCGCGTAGACATGGCTCTCCCACTGAGCGACCAGGGGGGAGCCATACAGCTCGGCAGCCAGAAAGGGAGCCGCCGGTGGCGGGGTGGCGAGGGAGGTGGTCATGGCGAATCGACGGAGAGGCTGGGAGCTGGGAGTTGGGATTCAGGCCATGACGCCGGCATCGAGGCTGCGCAGGCAGCCGGCCAGCTCCTCCCGCAGTTCGAGGAAGGGCCGTGAAACCCGCAGGTGGGCGAGGCTGGTGCGATCGAGCTGGGCGGAAACGGTGCGGATGATCCGTCCGGGACGCGGCGCCATGATGTGGACGCGCTGGGCCAGCAGCAGGGCCTCCTCCACGTCGTGGGTGATCAGCAAGGCCGTCAGGCCGGTGCGTTCCCAGAGCTGGTAGAGAAACTCCTGCATCGATTCCCGGATCTGCAGATCCAGGGCGCCGAACGGCTCATCGAGCAGCAGCACCTTGGGATCGGCAGCCAGGGCCCGGGCGATCGCCACCCGCTGCTGCATGCCGCCGGAGAGCTCCCGGGGCAGACGCCGACCGGCATCGGAAAGCCCCACCACCTCCAGGAAGTAGGCGGTGCGTTCGCTCACCTCCCGCTTGGCGCGCCCCTGGAGCGTCATGCCGAAGGCCACGTTCTCAGCGGCGCTCAGCCACGGATAGAGGCTGTACTTCTGGAACACCATGCCGCGATCGGAACCCGGTCCCCTGACGGGCTTGCCATCGACGGTGATCGAGCCCGTGCTGGGACGTTCCAGGCCGGCCACCAGCCGCATCACCGTCGACTTGCCCGAACCCGAGCTGCCCACCAGGGCCACGAATTCGCCTGAATCGAGATCCAGGTTGATGTCTTCGAGCACCAGCTTGGCCTTGGAGCCATGGCCGAAGGTCTTGCTGACGCCGGTTACCGAGAGATGCATGGAGGATGCCGGGTTCAGTTGGCCCAGGAGCAGGCCCGGCGCATCAGCAGCCGGAAGCCCAGATCGATCGCCAGGCCGATCAGACCGATCACGATCAGGCCGACGAAGATCTCATCGGTGCGAAGGAAGCGCTGGGCCAGGGAGATGCGTTTGCCCAGGCCCTCGTTGGCTGCCACCAGCTCGGCCACGATCACCAGATTCCAGGCCGAGGCCATGTTGATGCGATAGGCATCGATCACCTGGGGGGCGATGAAGGGCATCACCACCCTGGTGACGATCTGGAAGCCACGGCCCCCGAGCGTGAGGGCGGTTTCACGCAGCTCGGAGGGCACGAATTTCACCGAATCCATGATCATCAAGGTGTTGAAGAACACGGTGCCGATGAAGATCAACAGGATCTTGGGCTCCTCCCCGAGGCCGAAGTAGATGATCAGCAGGGGGATGAAGGCGGGCGCAGGCATGTAGCGGATCAGGCCCATCAACGGCTCCAGCAACTGGCAGATCACCCGGCTGCAGCCCATGGCGATGCCGATCGGCAGCGACACCAGCGCCGAGAGGGCGAAGCCCGCCCCGACCCGGCCAACGCTGGCGAGCAGATCCCTGATCAGGATGCCGCGGCTGTACTGGTCGCTGCCTGCCCTCCAGACCGCCTCGGGGCTGGGCAGGAAGAGCTTGTCCACCAGACCGCTGGCGGCGATCAGCTGCCAGAACAACAGCACGGCCAGGATGCCGATCAGCCCGAGTGACCAGGGGTGAGCCAGCCAGCGCAGCAGTGCTGAGCCGCCCGCCACCCGCCCAGCTGTTCGGGGCTTGCCAGCTGTGGTGGACATGAGGCTCACTTGGCCGCATCCACGAAGCTGGAGTTGAACAGCGTGCCGAGCTCGGGCGTGGTCTTGGCGAGGCCCGTTTCCACCAGGAAAGCGCTGATCTGCTCAGCGGCGTAGGGAAGGGAGAGCATGGTGGTTCCCGGCTTGAAGTTGGTGCGGTTCTCCTCCAGGGTCTGAATCGTGGTGCCGGCGTTGTAGGCCATGAATTCGGCCTCGCTCACGCCGGAGCGCTCCACCAGAATGGGCAGGGTGCCGGCGGGATCGTCCTTGATGGTCTGGAGGGTGGCGAACCAGGCATCGACGATCTTCTGGATCTTCTCGGGGTTCTTGGCGATGAAATCGGTGCGACAGACCAGCAGGTCGCTGATCGCACCGGGGTGGTCTGCGGAGGTGGTGAGCGCCTTGCTGCCGGGGCGCTTCAGGGCCTGGGTGGTGAAGGGGGCATAGACGCCGGCCGCATCGACCTTGCCGGCAGCGAAGGCGGCGGCGGCGGCGCCGGTTTCCAGGGGAACGAAGGTGATGTCCTTGGCGGAAAGGCCCGCATCCTTGAGCACCTTGAGCAGCAGGAAGTGGTCAACGGTGCCTTCCTCAGCAGCCACCGACTTGCCCTTGAGGCCGGCGACGGAGGTGATCTCCTTGGCGGCGATGATCTGGTCATTGCCGGTGGAGAAGTCGTTCTGGAGCACCACCTGCAGGTCGGCGCCACCGGCGACCGAACTGATCGTGTCGTTGAGCGTCTGGCTGTTGCAGTCAAGCTGGCCGGCGTTGAGGGCATTGATCGAATCCAGGTAGCCATCGAACCACTGCAGCGCCACAGGCACACCCTCGGCCTCAAAGAGCTTCTTGTCCTCGGTGACCTTCCAGGGGAACCAACCGGGCCAGGCGCTGTAGCCCACCTTCACGGGCGTGTCCTGGCTGACGGGCTTCTGGCAACCCGCCACCAGGCCGGCGGAGAGCGCGGCCGCCAGTGCGGAGGCGACCAGGCGGGTGCGGGGGGAGCGACGGATGGATGGGAAGCGCTTCATGGTGATCAGGGGGTTAGAAGAATTCGAGATAGCGCTTGCGTTCCCATTCGGAAACAGCGCCGTGGTACGACTCCCATTCCTCGCGTTTGTAGGCGACGAAGGAATCGAACATGGCATCACCGAATACGCTTCTCGAGAGCGGATCAGCGGCGAAGGCCTCGATCGCCTCGCCTAGGGTGCGGGGCAGCAGGTTGATGCCGCGCTCGGCGAGCTGCTCAGGGCTGAGGGTGTAGGCGTTCACGAGGTTGGCGGGGCCTGGATCGAGCCCTTCGCGGATGCCCTCGAGGCCCGCCGCCAGAATCATCGCTCCCCCCAGGTAGGGATTGGCGGCGCTGTCGGCGGCACGGCACTCCACCCGCCCACCGGGAGAGGGGATGCGCAGCATGTTGGTGCGGTTGTTGTTGCCGTAGCAGATGAACACCGGCGCCCAGGTGAAGCCGCTCATCGAGCCCTGGGCCACCAGCCGCTTGTAGCTGTTCACCGTGGGGGCGATCACGGCGCAGATCGCCGGGGCATGGCGCAGCACCCCAGCGATGAACTGTCTGGCCAGATCACTCACACTGGCCGGGGCGCCGGAGGGGCAGACAAACAGGTTCTCGCCTGTGCCCAGGTCGGCCAGCGACATGTTGTAGTGGGCGCCGCTGCCCGTGCGATCGCTGAACGGCTTGGGCATGAACGAGGCCACCAGCCCATGGGGGCGGACGATCTCCTTGGCCATCAGCCGGAAGAAGGTGAGCCGATCGGCCATGGTGAGCACATCGGCGTAGGCGAAGTCGATCTCGAACTGGCCGGGGCCGTCCTCGTGATCGAAGGAATAAACACCCCAGCCCAGCTCGTTCATGGCGCTCACCAACTCGTCGAGCCAGCCGAGGTTGTCGAGCAGACCCACCACGTCGTAGGCGGGCTTGTCGAGCACATCCCGATCGCTGCAGGGGGAGAGCTGGCCTTCGGGGCCGCGGCGCAGCACGAAGAACTCGGTTTCGATGCCGAGGTTGAAGCGGTAGCCCATGGCGGCGGCCTGGGCGCGGACGCGGTTGAGGATGGTGCGGCTGCAGGCCTCGAACGGGGCACCGTTGAGGTGAAGGTTGCTGGCCAGCCAGGCCACATCCTTCTTCCAGGGCAGCACCGTGACGCTGGCGGGATCGGGCACGGCGGCGACCTCGTCGTCGCTCACCTCCTGGGGTACGCCATCGAGGGCGGCACCGGTGAACAGCTCGGAGCCGCGCAGCATCTGGCCCAGGTGATCCAGGGGCACGGCCTTGGCCTTGCTGACGCCGTGCAGATCGACGAAGGAGGCCAGGGCATAGCGGACGCCCTGGGCGGCCAGCGCGGCCTTGAGATCGGGCCCGTCGCCGGTGGCTGCCGACGGATCAATGGCGATGGAAGTGGAAAGGCTCATCGGATCACCAGGGCGGGCAGGGGCTGAACCTGGACGGCCACCTGCTCCAGCAGCCACTGGTGCCAGGCGCCCAGGCCTTCGCCGCTGCTGGCCGAGAGCAGGAACACCCGCGCCCGGGGGTTCACCTGGTTCACGTGGTCCACGAACCGCTCCACCTGAACCGGCAGGTAGGGGAGCAGGTCGATCTTGGTGATCAGCACGCAGTCGGCCTCGCGGAACATCACCGGGTACTTGAGTGGCTTGTCCTCGCCTTCGGTGACGCTGAGCAGGGCCACCTTGAGGTGCTCTCCCACCTCGAATTCAGCCGGACAGACCAGATTGCCGACGTTCTCCACCCAGAGCAGATCGAGGGCGGCCGGATCGAGGCGCTGCTTCAGCAGCTTGAGGCCACCGCTCACCATCGAAGCATCGAGGTGACAGGCGCGGCCGGTGGTGATCGGCACCACGGGCACCCCCACCGCCTCCAGCCGCTGGGCATCGAGGGTGGTGGTCATGTCGCCTTCGAGCACCGCCATCGAAAGCCGGGGCGCCAGGGCCGTGATCGTGCGCTCCAGCAGGGAGGTCTTGCCGGCGCCGGGGCTGCTCATCACGTTGAGGCAGAGCAGGCGCCAGGCGTCGAAATGCTGGCGGTTGTGATCGGCCTGGTGCTGGTTGGCGGCCAGCAGGTTGAGACCGAGGGTATCGGTGAGGGGCATGTGCATCGGATCAGGGCGAGGAGGAAAGAGCTGGGATCAGGGCATCGTCGTGGAGTTGGTAGTCGATCGAGCGGATGCGCAGCTCACGGCCTGAGACGATCTCCTCCATCGGGTGATCACAGCAGGGGGAGCGGTAGGCGTTGCCCGGCTCGGGGCTGTAGATCGCCTCACAGCGGAGGCAGCGGGCACGCAGTGGAATGGTTTCGATGCAGAGCTCGCTGCCGGCCAGCCAGCCCCCCTGCACGGCAGCGCCATAGGTGAAGCGAAGCGCCTCGGGCTCGACGCAGGTGAAGGCACCCACCTGAAGGTGCACCAGGCTCACCGCGGGCCGCTTCGGCCGGTGCTGCCCCTTCCACTGATTGAGCGAGAGCAGCAGGCAGCGGGTCATGTCGACTTCATGCATGGCTCACCTCCACTTCTGATCGACGCCCATGTTGCAGGTGTCATGCAGCCAGGCCGGCCTGCCTTTGCGCGGCAGCTGGCCACTCACCACCAGATGGGCCATCACATCGCAGATCACACGCGTGGCCATCAAGGAGGTCATGTCGCTGATGTCGTAGGGGGGGGAAACCTCCACAACCTCAAGGCCGCAGACCGGCACGTTGCGCACGATCAGCTCCAGCAGCTTGAGCGCCTCCCGCGGCAGCAGGCCGCCCGGTTCCGGCCAGCCGGTGCCGGGCACGAAGCCGGCATCGATGCAGTCGATGTCGAAGGAGATGTAGACGCAGTCGGTGCCGTCGGTGGCGCGCTCAATCGCGAACCGGGCGGCGGCCTCCAGACCCATGTCGCAGATGTCGGTGACGGTGAGCACGTTGGTGCCGCGCTCGCGGCAGACCTTCACCCCTTCGCGCGGCACCTGCCAGCCGCCGATGCCGAGCTGCACAAGGTTCTCAGCCGGGGCGTTGGCCATGTTGGTGGCATGGAACCAGGGGCAGGTGTGCATGCGCTCGTCGAGGTCGATCTCCTGGGTGTCGACGTGGCGATCGAAGTGGATGATGCCCACCTTCTTGTCGCCGAGGTGGCGGCACACGCCGCGCACGGTGGGAAAGCCGATCGAGTGATCACCGCCGAGCAGGATCGGGAAGGCGCCGCTGGCGAACACATGGGCCACGCCCTTGGAGATTTGATCGAAGCTCTTCTCGTTGTTGGCGGGAATCGTGAAGATGTCACCCACATCGCAGAGCGTGATCGATTCGCGCAGATCCACCCCCATCTCGTAGTTGTAAGGGGTGTAAAGCGCCGAGATGCGGCGGATGCCCTGGGGCCCGAAGCGGGTGCCAGGGCGGTAGGTGGTGCCGCAATCGTGGGGGATGCCCACGATCGCCACATCGAATTCACCGACGCGGTTCACGTCTTCGATGTAGGGCGCCTTCATGAAGGTGTTGATGCCGGCGTAATGGGGCAGCTCACCGCGCGAGAAGGTGGAGATGCGCCGGTCAACGATGCTCTCGGCGGCCTCAAGGCCATAGCGGAGGCCCTGCTCCACCTCCTGCTGCCAGCCGGTGAGCGGCAGGCGGGCTTCCTTTTCGAGCGCTTCAGCGCCTTCGGTGGTGTGGGGACGCTCAAAGGCCCCTGCGGGGCCTGAAATCTCGGGCATGGAGGATCACGGATGGGGGCTGGGCGGTCTCCCGGGCTTTTATCCCTCCGTGCCACCGGTAAAACCGGTGTGTTTCTCTCGGACCAGGCGCTCAGGAATGGCTGTAAAAACAACCAATCCGAAACCGGAACCCTAGAAACTTCTTCCGCTGCGCCATGCTCCCCCTTGCCGCTGGGCAGGGTTGTGATGACTGTTACCGAGTGGGGCGATGGGGAGGCCATCGCTGCCGCACAGCCGGGGACGCTGCTGTTTCAGAGCCTCTGGGGGTTTGGTGGGTCGCTGGCCGAAGCGATCGAGCGCTCGCGCAGCGACGGCTTCGATGGCCTGGAGCTGAACCTGCACCACAGCGCCGTGAAGGGCCTCAAGGCCCAGGCGGTGCGATCGGCCCTGGAGAAGGCGGAGCGCAGGCTGATCCTGGAGCTGGTGACCGGCGGCGACTACGTGCCCGATCTGGGCCGCACGGCCGATCAGCACCTGGAGGAACTCGATGGCCTGCTGGCCGAGGCGGTGGAGCTGCAGCCGCTGAAGGTGACGGTGATCACCGGCAGCGACAGCTGGGGCTGGGTGGAGCAGCAGCGCTTCTGGGGCCGCAGCGTCGGTCTGGTGGAGCGCAGCGGCCTGCCCGTGAGCTTCGAAACCCACCGCTCCCGCTGCCTGGCGAATCCCTGGACCATCAGCCGCACCCTGGAGGCATTCCCGGCCCTGCGGCTCACCGCAGACCTGAGCCACTGGTGCGTGCTGGCCGAGCGGCTGATGACCCCGGAACTGGTGCCGATCCAGCTGATGGCCGGCCGCGTTGATCACATCCACGCCCGGGTGGGCTGGGCCCAGGGGCCCCAGGTGAGCCACCCATTTGCGCCCGAGCACCGCGACGCCCTGGAGGCCCACGGATCCTGCTGGCAGCTGTTCGCCGAACGCCACCGCACCGGGGGCCGCGGAGCCCTCACGGTGACCCCCGAATTCGGCCCCGATGGCTACCTGCCGACCCTGCCATTCACAAATCAACCGGTGGCTGATCTCGGCGAAATCAATCGGGCAATGGCTGGGTGGGTGCGGGAGCGGTTGAGGGAGTGAAATGGCCCCTCGATGCGCACATTCAGTTGTGCACCATCAACCCTGGAATGGCTGATTGAGATCCAGAAGCGACCAGGCTTCCCCACCGGCATGGCCAACAGCTTCAATGACCTGTATCACATCAACCAGTGGGTTCGCGGACCCGCCTAAAACTCCAACCAAGCCGCGTAAAAGGCTGTGATCCATTGGCGGCCAATCGATCTAGAGTTGCCGGAAACAGGGGGCTACGACCTTATGCGGTTTGATGGTGGGCTTGATGGAGGGTTCTCGGACCCGCCTAATTAGCGTTAGAAGTACAGGGGGGCAGGCTGAGCTACCGGCAACTACACTGTTGATGATTCCTGTTCTTAATGGCAAAGAAAGCCCAAGCTGAATTCATTCGGTGGTTCGGCCCCTTGCTTGATGCCCTTCGGGATCTTGGCGATTCAGGACGGCCAAGGGAGGTCTCTGCACGGATCTCGAAAAATCTCAACCTGCCTGATGAGTTGCTTGATCAGACACTCAAGTCAGGTGGAAGTAAGTTTCATAATCAGGTTGCTTGGGCAAGGCAGTATTTAGTTTGGGAAGGGCTCCTGGATTCATCCAAGCATGGAACTTGGACACTCACAGAGAAGGGGCGCAATGCTCATCTTGGTGACAAGGAAGCACGAGACATCTTCCTCAAGTGGGTTTCCATTCACGCAGAGAATCGAAAGCAGAAGAGAGGTGTGCAGGAATCTGAAGAAGAAGTGCTCCCGGCCGGAGCCATCTCAGATGATCCAGAAGATGATCAGAAGCTTGATCTTTTGAGTACCCTGAGGTCCATCAGTCCTTCAGGGTTTGAGAAGGTCTGCAGAGAGCTTCTTAGAGAGTCAGGTTTTGAGAACGTTGAAGTCACAGGTGGCTCTGCTGATGGAGGCATCGATGGCTATGGAACACTCGAGATCAACCCATTCGTGAGCTTTAGAGTCCTGTTTCAATGCAAGCGATACGCAAAAGGCAACCTTGTATCTCGCGCTCAAGTGGGTGATTTCAGAAATACCATGCTTGGTCGCGCTGAAAAGGGAATCATCCTTACCACATCCGGGTTTAGCAATGCGGCTATCCAGGAAGCGAGCAGGGAGGGCGCACCTCAAGTCGAACTTGTCGACGGCGACAAATTGGTTGAGATGTTCCAGAGGGTTGAGCTGGGTGTATTCAAGAGAACTGTTTATGATGTAGATCCTGCGTACTTTGAAAAGTTCAAGGACTGACTTCTAACATCGCCATTCACCTGAGCCGCCGCCGTATGAGCCCTGAGTACCCCACCTTCACTTTGCGGCCAGGTGATGGCGAGCGTTATGCCGCCCAAGAACGCAGTGCTACGATTTGCCAAGCGTCATTGAATAAAACAATCAGGAGATCCCTAATGTCATTTCAAACTCCAATCACTATTTCTGCAGCAATAAGAAATATTGAAAACAACCAATACCTGCTGCCCGCCATTCAACGTGAATTTGAGTGGGGTCACGAAAAAATAGAATGGTTGTTTGATTCGATAATGAGAAACTACCCAATCAGTTCGTTCTTGTTTTGGCGGGTAGAAGGTGATACCAAAGCAAACTATAGGTTTTATCAATTCCTTAAAAGTTTTAAGCAACGGTACAAAACTCATAATGAAGAATTTTCAACAGGCAGGCACAACGATTTTACTGCAGTACTCGACGGCCAGCAACGATTGACATCGCTCTATATCGGGCTGCGCGGAAGTTATGCATACCGAACACCAAGGCTCCATGAGGAAAACACAGAGAGAGTCTATCCAACCAGACACTTGTATTTGAACATCGAAAAGCCACTGGAAAACGAGGAAGATGGAAGGATTTTCGAGTTTAAGTTTCTGACTAGACAAGAATTTGAGTCAAATAGGGCTGCGTGGTTTTTAGTTTCTGAAATTCTCGCTCTTTCGGATGATTTTGAATTCAATACGTATCTTGACAGCAATAGTCTTAAAACAAATGAATTTTCATATAGAAGTTTGGCAACGCTAAAGAACGTAATTCACTCAAAGCCAATCGTAAATTTCTTTCTCGAAACCGAGCAAAGCATTGATAAAGCACTGAACATATTCATAAGAATAAATAGTGGAGGTGAGCCACTGAATTTTTCAGACTTAATCATGTCCATTGCAGTTGCAAATTGGGATGGAAAAGATGCCAGAAAAGAAATTCATGCGCTGGTCGACAACGTCAGAGACAAGGGATTTCTTGATTAGGTAGCTGGCTCCGCACTCCTCAAGAAGCGTTCCGGCCGAGCGCCGCAGCTGCAGATGGCATGAACCACTCGCTCAGTCATCGTTGCCAAGTTGAAGCGCCGGTTGAAGCGGTAATTGAAGGCACCCAGG